>NZ_MBDT01000014.1:0-209633 GCF_001702295.1 Pseudomonas sp. S3E12 | reverse complement strand
AGCTTGCCATTGACCGTGCGTGGCAGGTCATCCAGCAGCATCATCGCCGCCGGCACCATGTAACCGGGCAACCGCTCCGCCAGGTAGTTCTTGAGCGCCTCGGGAGTGACCGCCTCAGCCTCGTGCAGCACCGCATACCCGACCAGTTGCCGAGGCTCGTCACGCAGGATCACAGTCGCCTGCGACACCGCTTCGTGCTGCAACAACACCGCTTCGATCTCTCCCGGCTCGATTCGCACGCCGTTGAGTTTCATCTGCTGATCGGCACGGCCGCGGTAGACGAGAGTGCCGTCGTCGCGCCAACTGCCGAGGTCGCCGGTGCGGTACATGCGGCTACCGGCTTCGCCGTACGGGTTGGCGATGAAGCGTTGCGCCGTCAGACCCGGTTGGTGCAGGTAACCTCGCGCCAGTCCAACACCTGCAAGGTACACCTCCCCCACCACGCCGACGGGCACCGGCTCCAGGTAGTCGTCCAGGATAAACACCTGGTAGTTCGGCAACGGCCGGCCAATCGGCAGCGTGCCATCGTCCATGTCCTCCAGCGTCACCCGGTAGGCAGTGGCATCACAGGTGGTTTCCGTGGGGCCATACAGGTTGGTGATGCGTTGCGCGCTCAGGGTATGGTAGATGGCTTGGCACACACTGGCCGATAACGCTTCGCCCCCTAAAAGCACCTGCCGCACCACCAGCCCCTGGGGCGCTGCCGACAGGGCATGGGCCAGATAAGAGGGCACGCAGCTCAGCACGCTGATGCCCTGGGTGTGCACGTATTCCCAGAAACGTGCGAGGTCGTCGCGCGTCGCGTCGTCGATCACCACGGTGCAACCACCGCAAATCAGCGGTACTGCCAGTTGCACGATCAGCGCATCAAACGACACGCCGCTGAGCAGCGACACGCGGTCGTCAGCACCGATCTCCAGGAAACCGGCAAGGCTTGCGATCTTGTTGGCGATCGCTGCGTGGCTCACCATCACGCCCTTGGGCTGACCGGTCGAGCCCGAGGTATAGACCACGTAGGCCAACTGGTCGGCACTTTGTACAGGGTTTAGCGGGGCTGATGAACGACGCCCAGCCAACCACTGCTCGGCATCCAACGCCCGTGCCGGTACGCTTGACGGGAAATCCGCCAGCGCCGACTCCAGGCACAGGGCCAGAACCGGCTTGGCATCTTCCAGCATCCACTCGATACGCTCACGAGGGTGCAACAGGTCCAGCGGCAAGTAGGCCGCGCCTGCCTTGAGCACGCCCCATACCGCCACCACAAACTCCAGCGAACGCGGCAAGGCGAGCGCAACCAGGTCCTGCGCGCCGATGCCTTCGGCCAGCAAGGCATCGGCCAGCCTGTTGGCTTGCTGATTGAGTTGTTCGTAGCTCAGATGACGGCTGCCGTGCTGTACGGCGGTGGCGTGGGGTGTGCGCAGCACCTGGTCTTCGAACAACGTCACCAAGTTCTTGGCATCGAACTGCGTAGCTGTGTCGTTCCACGCCTGCAGTACCTGCACGCGTTCATGATCCTGGAGGATATGCAATTGGTCCATACGAGTTGGCTCGCCATGGCCCAAGGCATCGGCCAGTTGCTCCAAGGCGCTGCGCATGTGCTCACACGTACGCGCTGGCGAGATCGGGCTGGCAACGTGTGCAATAAGCTCCAACGACTGCCCATAGTCCTCGATCGTCAGACAGAATGGATACGTTGCCCCGGCAGAGGAGCCAAGCCACTCGACGTCTGGTACGCCTGAGTCGTTACCCGTTGCAGCCATCGCCCCGTGTCGGTAATTGAGCAACGCACTGAACAATGGTGCGGGTACAGCGATACCACTGCAACTTTGAGCCAAGGCTAACGGCGCGTGCTCATGACGCAAGAGTGCAGTCAGGTTGGCATGGGCTTGACGAACAGCCGCATCCACCGCCATATCCTGCAACTCGAGACGCAGTGGCAAGGTATTGATGAACAGCCCCATGGTGCGCTCAGAATGCTCTTGAGTGGACAAACGCCCCAGCAATACGGTGCCAAATACCACTGTGTCAGACCCACTGGTGCGGGCCACGACCAGCCCCCACGCCAAATGGCAGAGGCTGCTCAAGCCAACTCCAAGACGCCGGGCCTGAAGGCTCAGTCGCTCTAAAAGTGCGGGCTCCAGCGCCAGACGGAACTCTGCAATGTCCTGGGTTTTCAACTGCGCGATGCCATACGGCAAGGCAGGTTCGTGGATATCGGCCAACTGCTCGCGAAAAAACACCTCGTGGCGCCCAGAGTCTTCCTCAAGGAAGGTCTGCGCGATCAAATTGCGAAACGGACGAGCCGTTCCCAGCGTACGTGCGTTTCCAGCAAGGATCTGGGTGACTTCTTCGTGCAACATCTCCAGCGTGGAATGGTCGCCAATCAAGTGGTGCTGAAGCAGCAGCAACAGCCACCTGTCGTGCTCAGAATCATAAGCGATGGCCGCACGCAGCAATCCAGCTTCCGTGACATCGATGCTCCGATACCGAGGGTCGAAACGCGCATGCAATTGCTCGCTGATCGCTCCTTGTGCGGGATCCAGATGCACCTCTTCGATGTGTAGCGGTGCCTCGCGCCAGACCACCTGCACAGGTACTGACAAGTCTTTCCAGACAAACCCGGTACGCAGGATATCGTGGCGCTCGATGACAGACGAAATGCCGGCCAGGTAGCGGTCGAGTCGCCCTCGATCCTGAAAGGCCAACTGGTGCGCCAGCAAATAAGGATCGCCCTGCGATGCCATCAAGTGATGAAACAAAATGCCGCTTTGCAAGGGCGACAACGCGTAGATGTCCTGGACGTTGGCCCGTCCACCACGGACCCGGGCAACGACCCGGTCGATATCGGCCTGGACCAACGTTGCCAGCGGCAGCATAAGCGGTGTGATAAGGGTGTCATCGTGCCTAATCAGGTTGGGCGGAACCTGGGCTTCTCGTTTTTCGTAAAGCGCCTTGGCCATGTCTGCCAACCTCGGTGCAGCAAACACCGAATGCACCTCCAGGTCGAGCCCTTGGGCGCGCAATTTCGCAACCATAGACACCGCCATCAACGAGTGCCCGCCCAGCTCGAAGAAGTGATCGTTGCGACCAACCCTCTCCAGGGTCAGCAGCTCTTGCCAAATGGAGGCCAACACCCACTCGCCGGTTTCGATGGGCGCCTCATAGGCGGCGCTCGCCGCACCGGCCTGATCCGCGCTGGGCAACGCCTTACGGTCGATCTTGCCGTTGAACGTCAACGGCATTGAATCAAGAAAAACGAAGCCACTGACAACCATGTGCCTAGGTAATCGCTGGATCAAATACTCGCGTAACAGCCCGGGCAAATGTTCCGAATGTTTCCCCCGGGGAACGACATAGGCCACCAGACGAGCATTGCCGCTGACATCATTGCCGGCGACCACTACCGCATCACGTACCTCGGGATGACTGATCAGACAAGTATCAATTTCACCTAGCTCGATCCGAGCGCCGCGAATCTTGACCTGGAAATCGTTGCGCCCCAGATACTGCAGGCGACCATCGGATAACCATCGTCCCATGTCACCGGTCTTGTACAGGCGCCCCTGCCCGCCACTGAAGGGGTCCCGGACAAAGCGTTCGGCGGTCAGCTCCGGACGGCCGATATAGCCCCGTGCAACACCTGCCCCACCGATGTGAATTTCACCCACGGCCCCCACAGGAACTGGTGTACCAGAGGGGTCAAGGACGTACACCTGGGTATTGTCCAGCGGCCGGCCAAGCGTGACCTCTGCCACGACGTCGCCCACCAGATGCTGGCACGTCGACCATATGGTGGTCTCCGTAGGCCCATAGAGGTTCCAGAGTTCTCCCGAGTACGCCAGCAAGCCCTGCGCCAATCCTGGCAGCAATGGTTCGCCACCCGACAATACCCGCACTTTCCTGCCAGGCCAGCCATGCTCGGCAAGCATCTTCCAGGTTGAAGGTGTTGCCTGCATGATCGACACCTCATGGTCCTCCATGAGCTGCGTCAGCATCCCGGGGTTGGCAGCGGCTTCACGGCTTGCCAGCACAATGCGCGCGCCGCATACCAAAGGTAAAAACAGTTCCAGTACAGCGATGTCGAAGGAAATTGTGGTGACCGCCAGCCACCCCTCTCCCGCTGCCAAGGGGATGCGCCGGCCAATGGCGCCCAGCAGGTTGATGACATTGCGGTGCTCGACCATTACCCCTTTGGGTACACCGGTCGAGCCCGAGGTGTAAATCACATAGGCCAGATCTTCCGGGCGACCTGCGTGCCTTAGCCCTGACCAGCGAGATTCTGGGGGTACGTTCCAGTCTTCCTGCAGGATATGGGTGAGGCAGTGAGCACTCTCGGGCAATACACTAACCAGATGTGCCTGGGTCAACATCACCTTCGCACCTGAGTCTTCGCACATGAATGCCAGGCGTTCTACGGGATACCCAGGATCCAGCGGTACATAAGCCGCTTCGGCCTTCAAGATGCCCAACAGCCCAACCATCATTTCAAGCCCACGCTCCGCCAGTAACACCACCCGCGTGCCGGCCTGCACCCCAAGCGCCAACAGCCCGGCAGCAAGACGGCTGGCCCTGGCATCTAGCTCTGCATAAGTCAGCTCTTGCCCTTCGAAAACCACAGCTACGGCGTCGGGCACCAGGCTCGCCTGTCGCTCGAACAACTGATGTATCGACTCGACATTCGCCTGGCTGGTCGCTGTGTCATTCCATTCGACCACCACCTTGTGCAGCTCCTGAGCACAGAGCAGCCGTAGCGTTTCAACACGCGCCTCAGGGCGTTCGCCGACGTCCTCCAGGAGCACCTCAAAGTGCTGCACCAACCGGCGCATCGTCGACTCGTCAAACAGTGCAGTGTTGTACTCCAGACTCCCCAGCAATTGATGAGGGTGGGCGTTTTCCACAATGGCACAGGTCAGGTCGTACTTACTTAGTTGGACAGGGCTTTCCAGCGTTTCGAAATGCAAGCCGGGAATATTCAGGGTGCCGCGTGGCGCGTTCTGCACAATGAACATTACCTGAAACAACGGCGAATGACTGAGGCTGCGCGTGGGCTTGAGTTCATTGACCAACTGTTCGAAAGGCAAGTCTTGATGGGCGTAAGCCTGCAAAGCGGTTTCCTTGACTTGCGCCAGCAGGTCAAGAAAGCGTGCCTGGGGATCGATACGCGTACGCAGCACCAGCGTATTGACGAAGAAACCGATCAGCGGCTCTAACTCGGTGCGGCTGCGGCCGGCAGTCGGTGTTCCCAGGCTGATATCTTCCTGGTTACTGTAGCGGTGCATCAACACGCAAAAAGCTGCCTGTAGCACCATGAACAATGTTGCGCCATGGATTTTCCCCAGTTCCCTCAGCCTGGCGGTGGTCTGTTTGGACAACATGAAGTCCAGGCTCGCCCCTTGGTACGTCTGGATGGGCGGCCTGGGTCGGTCCGTGGGCAAGTCGAGCAAAGCGGGAGCACCGGCCATCTGACGACGCCAATAAGTCACCTGCTCCTGAAGTAATTCACCTTGCAACCGTTGGCGCTGCCACACCGAATAATCCAAGTACTGCAACGGCAACTCAGGCAACTGCGACGGAAGACCGGACAAGTGCGCGTTGTAAAGGCTGAGTACATCCTGGATTAGCACCGACATGGACCAGGCATCCGAGGCGATGTGGTGCAACGTCACCAACAACACATGCTCGCGCTCGCCCATGCGAACCACCGTTGCCCTGAGCATGGGGCCACTGGTCAGGTCAAACAGCCTGGCCGACTCCTGTGCTAGCAGTGCCATCAACCGAGCCTCTCGCTCAACCATTGGCACAGCACTTAGATCGATCATGTCGATGAGTGATCGAGCCTGTGGCAGAACGACCTGATATGGCCGGCCTTCGCGCTCCACGAATACCGTCCTGAGTGACTCGTGCCGCATCAAAAGATCGTCCAGCGCGCACTGCAATATCGGCAAACTGAATGCCTCACCGCTCAGGCGAACGGCCGCCGGAATATTGTATTGGGCACTGCCGGATTCGTAGCGATCGAGGAACCACAACCGCTCCTGACCAAAGGACAAAACAGCAGGAAGCATCCGCTCCTTATCCGCCACTCTTGGGATTGTCCCTGCGCCGTTGAAACTCTTCAGCAGATCGATCAATGCCCGCTTGCTGGTCACGATCAGCTCCCGCATAGGCTCGGTCATGGCATCGCTTGGCGCCTGCACCTTGAGCTGGCCAGCAGGGGTGAGTGTGAGCCGTATATTGGCGGCTTCAAGCACACGCAAGATATCCAGCGGCGAACCGTGCGGGCGGTTTGAACCTTCAGCAGGCACAGGGGACTCCAGACAAAAAGAGAATGGCCGACAGGCCAAAAAAACGAGAAATTTGCCAACGCGTAGTTGTCAGCACGCACCAGCAGCGGCGTCAATCACGGATCCGGAGCACGTCAGCTTGATGAGAGATGCGCCTCAAGCGCAATGATTTCAGCGAATGCCGACGCATCGACATTTCCGCCCGACAGGACCACACCTACCGAGGCTCCCGTAAACAATTCGGGAGCAGACATGACCGCCGCCAACGCAATCGCACCGCTCGGCTCAACGACCAGCTTAAGCTCGGAGAATGCATGGGCAACTGCCTTGCGTACCGTCTCATCATCTGGTCTTAACGATCCACACCGGCCTTCCAAGGCCAATTCAAGCGTGATATCGGCAGGTGCGCGGGCCATGAGCGCGTCACAAATTGACCCTTCGCCCAAGCGGTTTTCGATCTTGCACCCAGCCTCCATGGATCGACGCATGCAGTCGAACCCCTCGGGCTCAACCGCCCATATCCTGGCATTCGACCGAGCGGCCCGGACGGCCAGCACTGCTCCCGAGAGCAACCCGCCTCCACCGCATGGGATCAGGATGTGATCCAGCTCACTCCCCTGCTCTCGACACTGACGGATCAGTTCGAGCGTTGCCGTTGCCTGGCCACAGATAATGTCCTCATCATCGAAAGGCGGGAACAGCACGCCTTGGGCGTCGTTGCACAAGCGTTGTGCCAGAGCGACTCGATCGGTATGGGTCCGGTCGTAGAAAACAATCTCTGCACCCTGCTCTCTCGCCCGTTCGATCTTGATTGCAGGCGCATCATGGGGCATCACGAGTATCGCTACGAGACCGTGTTGGCGAGCAGCAATCGCCACAGAGACAGCATGATTACCTGAGGAATACGCCACTATCGTAGTGCCGGGTGGCACTGGGCAGGCAAACAACTTGTTCATCACGCCGCGATATTTGAGCGCGCCTCCCCATTGCAGCGAGTCTGCCTTGATGAAGGCGTTACCATGGATCATTCGATCAAGGCTGCTGCTGCACAGGACCGGCGTCTTCCGGACAACACCCTCAAGTCGCAACTCGGCATCGAAAATATCCTGATTTGAAATCGTCATTCATGCATCCTTGCCAGACTACGCTGCAATACAACCTACCACCGTCAGAATACCCCGACGACATTTCCCCAAGACGTCCGCGACACTCTCATCTGAGCCACCGAGCGGCTTGGCACACAGACAAGCGGGAGCCCGAACGCCGTCGCCATAGGCTCGTTTGCCAGCACCTCCCAGGCAGGAGGGCAGCGACGCCCCAGATGAAACATGCTCAGGGAGGCCGACTCATCTTCGAAGCTGATCGTCACGGGCCTGTTGGACCCTGCCAGCGCTCCAGCCCGAAGTCGGGTGCGCTCCACACAGGCAATGAGTTCACACACTTCCCCATGCACCTTGTCACCGAGTAAACCAAGAGGAAATGACAACCAGGCAACCGGCCCTTCGTACTGGCTTATCAACGCCCAGAACGCGCAAAACGCGATAATTCCATAGAACTGCGGTACATCACCGGGACGCGTGGGAAAGTAGATAGCGCGAACCAGATCTGGTTCTGGCCGATACAACGGTGTTACCAACTGAGCACACTGCTCGACCAATGCCTGAGTCGGAGCACACGAAGGCAGTGTCTTGAGATCCCGACAATACATTGCAGCCATCAACCTGAAAGCCAGCCTGGCCAGATCCGGTTCGGCAACGTCGGCCAACTGTACGTCGAGTTCCTCGCAGGCTGCGATCCAGTCGGGTGTCAACAACGGGTCCATCAACCCTGAGTCCAAAGCGCTTTCCCTATGCTCATCCATTTTGCCATGCCTCCAACCTTGGTGTCGGCATCACCAGCGCGGCGCGCCTGGGCATTTAAGCCGCCTGGTGACAGGTCCAGACTCAGTCGTCTTTCAATGCACCTTTCATCGACGCATGCGTGAAGTCCGCATCGGTCAATATCGCACCACGCAGATCCGCGCCCTTCAATGAGGCTTCGATAAACTTGGCGCCTGTCAGGTCTACCCCTGAGAAGTTGGCATTTGCAAGATTGGCATAACTGAAGTCGACCCCTTTGAGATTGACCTTTCTGAAATCCACATCTGACGCCAGGCACTCCCCCAGATAGGCATTCTCAAAGATCGCCCCATCCAGTGTTTTTCCCTGAACGTTGGTATTGCTCAATCGAGCGCCTTCAAAGTTGGCACCGCGAAGATCAGCCCCACCTAGATTGCAATTGTTCAATGTGCAAAAACTGAAATCGGCGCCGGACAGATCGGCATCCTTGAAGTTGGTCACATTGAACTCGCCGCGCTTGGCACGTGCATCAACAAGAACGGCATTGATGAAGTTTCCACCTTCCAGCGAGACGCCTTCCAGCGTCGCCCCGCGAAGGTCTGCGCCCTGGAAACTGGTCCCGAGAAATTGTCCGCCGGAAAGATTGGCATGAGCGAGCCTTGCCTTCTCGAGCCAGGCGCCGCTGAGGACGGCACCAGAGAAAAGCGCACCCTCCAGATTGGAAGACGACAGATCGGCAAACTTCAGGCTGATGCCATCGAGCACCACCTCAGGAAATTCCATGCCCACCAGATCGAGATTCTCGATCCCCTCTGTATTTGCGCTGCGAATTAGAGCGATAAGATCCGATGCAACAGCAGTCTGATCCTCATCAACACCACGCAGTTTCCTGGTCAATCGACTTGCAGCCATCGCGCCTCCTTGCTCTGATAGAAAAACCTGTGAAGTAAAAAGCCAAAGTAATGTGCAGCGCCATAAAAGACGTATAATTTGCGCGTGCGCAACATGCAGATACTACGGCCAAACCCATGATATCGATGTGACGTTTTCGATTTTTGCACTCCCTGCAATAAGCTTCGTGGGGAGCGCTCAAAGGTCGCGCCGAGTATACTGAGTGTCCACTAAGAAAACAGCCCTCAAGATGGGGGTCCATCCGAACAAGGAAGCCGGCCGTGATTCTTCGCCGCCGTCATTGGCAGTCCACCACTATGTCCTCTAGAACTTCTGTCGGCACGCCACGTCATTCACGCTTGGCGCGCTGGTTTGCATGCGGTTTCGTACTTGTCCTTCTGCTGGTTGGCGGTGCGGCATGGCACCCTTGGGATCAGCGAGCGTCGAACCCTCCAGCATCCGTCGCCGTGACGCGCTCGACTATCGAAACCAGCGTCACTGCCTTAGGCACCTTGCAGCCACATCGGTATGTCGATGTCGGTGCACAGGTGTCGGGACAGATCATGCACTTGCATGCCCAGGCCGGGGATGTCGTGACCAAGGGACAACTGCTGGTTGAGATCGACCCGAGTGTCCAACAAGCCTCGGTTGACGCGGGACGCGCCTCGCTCAAAGCCCAGAAAGCCCAACTGATCGATCAGAACGCGCAGTACTGGCTGGCTACTCAGCGGCATGCGCGCCTTCGGCCATTGGCCAGCGACGGTGCCTCAAGCCTTGACGAACTGCAAGACGCGCAAGCCACGCTCACCTCCTCGGGCGCTCGCATTCAACAGTTGCAAGCGCAGATCACCCAGACTCAAGCCACACTCAAGGCCGATGAGGCGCGACTGGGCTACACCCGCATCTACGCCCCCATGGCTGGCACGGTTGTGTCGGTGGATGCCCGCGAAGGACAGACGCTCAACGCCACCTACCAGACTCCCAACGTGCTGCGCATCGCAGACTTGACGTCCATGACAGTGTGGTCCGAAGTCTCCGAGGCGGATGTGGGAAGAGTCAAACCCGGGATGGCCGCCTACTTCACCACACTCGGCAATGACCAGCGCCGCTGGGAAAGCAAGGTTCGCCAAGTATTGCCCGCGCCGCCTGCTGCAGCGGCAGGTGCTGCCACGGGCACCCCAAGCGCCGCGAACAAGGTGGTGGTGTATACCGTGCTGTTCGACGTCAGCAACACAGATGCCGAACTCATGCCCCAGATGACAGCGCAGGTAACCTTCGTCGAGACCTCGGCCAAGGACGCATTGTCGGTACCTCTTGCCGCGCTGTTTCCGGTAGAGGGCTCTGCTGATCTGTTCCTGGCGCAGGTGGTGAAAGCCGATGGCAACACTGAAACGCGCCAGGTACGTATCGGGACGCGCAATCGCTTTTTCGCTCAGGTCCTCGAGGGACTGCAGCCTGGTGAGCGTGTTGTCACCGGCAGCCTTATCCAAAATGGTGCAAAAGGATGACCTCCATGGATGGGCACCTTGGTAACCGCGCGCAACCGTTGATCGAGCTGCGCGACATACGCAAGACCTATGGCGACTCGCCGAAGCGAAATGCCCAGGGCCTTGCCTGTGCCGAAGTGCTACGCGGCGTCTCCCTGAAGATATACCCGGGAGAATTTGTCGCCATCGTCGGCGCGTCGGGCTCAGGTAAATCCACCCTGATGCACATTCTCGGCTGCCTGGATAAGCCCAGCTCCGGAGACTATTTATTTGAAGGGCGCGATACCCTTGGCTTGAGCGCCGACGAACTGGCTCAGCTTCGACGCGACGGCTTTGGCTTCGTGTTTCAGGGCTACCATTTGTTGGCCACCGAAACAGCCAGGGAGAACGTAGAGGTTCCGGCCCTGTACGCCGGGCAATTGCGCGAAAAACGCCGGGAGCAATCCACCAACCTGCTTCAGCGGCTGGGCATGGGTGCACACCTGGCGCATCGCCCCAGCCAATTATCGGGGGGTCAGCAGCAGCGCGTCGCGATTGCCCGCGCCCTGATGAATGGCGGACGTATCATCCTCGCCGACGAACCGACCGGTGCGCTGGACAGCAGCAGCGGAGCAGAAGTGATGGCGCTGCTGCATGAACTGGCCGAAGCGGGCCATACCATTATTCTCGTCACCCATGACCGTGACATCGCCGCACAAGCGCGTCGTATCATTGAAATCCATGACGGCCAAATCGTTGCAGATTCGGGCGACGCACATACACTCGATACCCCACCCAGCGCCTTAGAAACCGAGTCGGCAGCACCTAGCCCGCAGCTCAACGCGACGCGGTCCAGACGAGTGCCGGCCGATCTGGGCGAAATGGCCCGCTCCGCCTGGCGTGTCATGCAAACCAACCGGTTTCGCACCGGATTGACCTTGCTGGGTATCGTGATAGGCATCGCTTCCGTCATCGTCATGCTCGCCGTGGGGAGCGGAACGCAACGCCAGGTCATGGCACAGTTCGAAACCCTGGGCATTCAGACGATGTTTGTGTCGGTCAAGGCGGCCGGCACCCGCACCCAAGGGGCGCCACTGACCCTGGAGGATGCCAAGGCTATCCAGTCGCTGCCTAATGTCGAAGCCGTGGCCCCGTATATCGAAGATCGGGTAGTCGTCAGACGTGGCAATGTGGACCATGTAACCTACGGGGGTGGCGCCACCCCGAGCTTCGCTTCAGTCATGAACTGGAAGATGGCTGAAGGCACGATGATCGATGCGCAGGATGATCGCCGTGTCGAGAAAGTCGCGATGATCGGCCAGACGGTCAAAAAGGCACTTTTCGCGGACGGTTCAAACCCTGTTGGGCAGAACATCCTGGTAGATCAGGTGCCCTTTCAAGTCATCGGCGTCTTTGCCCCCAAGGGCGCCAGCGGTGGCCAGGATCTCGATGATCGTGTCACCGTGCCTTTCTCGGCTGCCGCCGCCCGCCTGTTTGGCCGCCCCAACCCATCCTGGATAGCCGTGAAGATCCGGGACATGGGGCAATCCTGGGAGACCGCCGAAGCCATAGAGGCGCTGCTGGCCGAACAGCGTCATGTGTGGGATGTGCAGGTGTGGAACAGGATCGACGCCATGCAGGCTCAAGCCGCTGCCTCCCAATCCATGACCAGGATGCTCGGGCTGGTGGCGGCAGTCTCCCTGATCGTCGGCGGTATCGGGGTGATGAACGTGATGCTCATGAGTATCCGCGAGCGAATGCGCGAGATCGGCGTGCGCATGGCTACGGGGGCCCGACAGCGCGATATCCTGTACCAATTCCTGACCGAAGCCGTACTGGTTACCTCCATAGGGGGAACCGCCGGTGTGATCATCGGGACGAGCGTGGTTGTGGCCCTGGAGTGGCTGAAGGTACCGGTGGTGCAGTCGCTGGCGGCGTGCGCAAGCGCCTTCGGCTGTGCCGTTCTGACCGGCCTGGTCTTCGGGTTCATGCCGGCGCGAAAAGCAGCCAAGTTGAACCCAGTCAATGCATTGGCCGCGGACTGACGGCCCAGGCCGCTTCAGTCTTGCGCAGCCGTGTAAAGCGTCTGAACATGGGAAAAGCCTAGGCCGAAGCGCTCCAGGTTGCGCCGGCTTTGCGAATTCATCAGCGCAGTCGCCGCCACACCATGACATCCGAACCGACGCGCTGCTGCGATCCTCGCTGCAATCAGAGCAGCGTGACAACCTTGCCCACGAAATGCTTTGGCCGTGGCAGCGGTCCCCAGATAGGCCATGCCGTTGGTGGCAAAATAGACAAGTGCCGCACCCGCCACTCGCCCGTCGATCTGAGCCACGAAAAAACCGGCACGCCCCGACTCGTACAACCCGACGAACGAGGCCAGTGACATCTCGCGCTCCTCAGGTGGGGTATGAAATGCCGAGGCATGGATATCAAGAAACGAGCCCAATTTCGCTACGTCCAACTCTTCGATCCGCACGCCGGGCTTGATCGCTTTCAACTCATCGACCGATGCGGCCATCTGGGCATGAGTCCAACCGCGCATTTTCGTAAGCCGGCACTCTCCGACCTGCCGCGCCTCACCACCCGGCTTGCGGGCGGACACAAGGGGCACAGCGACCTCCCTGCCATCATTTGCAAACCAACGTGCCAGCGCAGCGAAGTGATCTGGCGACTTCACCGCATCGCCGCAAACCCGGTTCAACATCGGGCTTTTGGTCGCCATCACCTTACACCCCGACAACTCCCCCAATTCACGAACACTCGCGCCATAGGGATTTCCAGCCAGGGCAGACAGAGCACGGACGCGTGCAGCGAGGTATTGCCCTTCGCAAAACTCGATTGAGCCCATATCAACAGGAAGAACTGAATTAGTCATGACACTTTCCGGCGGGCAGTGAAGCGTTCATTGAGCAAGATCATCGAGCACCCAGAGGATCTCTTCATCCTCGTCGGCCTGACTTTGAGTATTCTCTGGATCAAGCGCCAACCTCGACTCGATTGACGCGCAAAGCCCTTCGACAGTCCTGAGTTCGAGAATATCCCGAACCCCGATATTCACGTGACGCCAGTGCGTGTTGATAGCTGCGACGAGCCTCATTGCATCCAGAGAGTTACCGCCCAGCATGAAGAAGTCGTCACGTACTCCCACCGTGTCAAGACCCAGGGCCCTGGACCAGAGCTCACAGAGCCATACCTGAGTCTCACCCACCGGGGGCAGCCGAACCCCATCATCGAGGGTAGCGAGCGCCAGGCTGGGTTCCGGCAAAGCATGTCGATCTATCTTGCCGTTGATTTGCAAAGGCATGGTTTCCAACTCACTCAGAAACCTGGGGACCATGTGCGAAGGCAGCCTGTCGAGCAAGTGGCGTCGCACGCTGACACTGTCCGGCCATGGCCCGCCGAGGGTGTAGTAAGCCGCCAGGTCATGCCCATCCTCCCTTGACCGCGCTACGATCACGACATCCCTGATTCCACTCAACTGGCGCAGACATTCCTCAATCTCGCCCAGCCCCACGCGCATGCCAAGCACCTTGACCTGCGAGTCGCGGCGCCCCAGGTATTCGATTTGCCCGTCGGCTCGCAGCCGCGCCATGTCGCCCGTTCTGAAAAGTCGCTGGCCGGGCACTGTCGAGAAAGGATCAGGCACGAAGCTCCAGGCTGTCGCCGCCGGGTCGGCAAAGTAGCCCAGCGCAAGATTACTCCCCGCCACATACAGCTCACCCCGCGCGCCCTGCGGTAACAGGCTCATGTTCACATCGAGGACATAAGCCCTGACATTCGCCATCGGACGACCAATGGGAACGGGCACGGATACTGGCTGCATCTGATTCACCTCGGCGAACAACACATCACCCGAGACCTCAGTGGAACCGTAGAGGTTGAGCAGCAGGACATGGGGCAGCAAACGCAGAAACTCATTTCGCGTCTGTCCATCCAGCGCCTCGCCACTGACCACGCACAACCTGAGTCCGGCGAACTGCTGGCGCACCGCACCGCCCACCGCCAGTAACACCTTCAACAACGAAGGCACCAGCACAATGCGGGTAATTGCCTTCTGCTGCACCAGTGACAAAAAAGTCAAAGGCTCCTTCAACTGCGCATCGCTGATCAGCACCAAAGGCACGTTACTCAGCAACGGCCCGAAAATCTCAGTGATCGAATCGGTAAAATTAAGCGCCGTTTTCTGGCAGCAGACTTCATCGACTGCGTACGGATACTTTTCCCACATCCATTGAAGACGATTGAGGATGCTACCGTGCAAGCCTGCAACCCCTTTGGGAAGTCCCGTAGAGCCGGACGTGAATATCACATAGGCGAGCTCCCCGCCAACGACTTCAGGGTTGTCCTCGCTATAGCCGCCAAGCTGGTCATCGTCATAGATAACCCACTGCAGCGTGGTGTCGTCGCTGTCGGCAAGCGCGGCAGACGTGATCACCGTTGCTGCGCCGGATTGGCGCAACAGGTAGTCCAGACGCGCCCTCGGATACGCCGGGTCAAGCGGGACATACGCCGCACCACTCTTCAAGACCGCCAGCAATGCAATGATCATCTGCAGGCTGCGCTCCAGCTTGATACCGACCATGCTGCCGGCACCACAGCCGTCTTCGATCAAGCGGTGAGCCAATTGGTTGGCCTTACCGTTGAGCTGGGCGTAAGTCAGCCGAACGTCGCCGTGCTCCACGATTATCGAATCGGCAAACTGACTGGCCTGGCGCTCGAACACCTCATGCAGACGCAACCCTTGCGGATAGGGGCGCGAGGTATCGTTCCAGGCGGTCAATTGAAGCTGTCGCTGCGCGGGAGCGAGCACATCCAAATCACCTAAACGCACACGACACTCCTTTTTTGTCCATATCCATCCTTGACCTCGCCATGCAAGCAACAGGACACAGCACCCCTTAACACTCGGCAATCTGCGCAAGCAGGTGAAGGAAGTTGCTCGACAGGTTGTGCATCGTCTCTTTATGAAACAGCGACGTCTGGTACTCGAAAGACCCTACCAGCCCTTCGGCAGTGTCTTGCATGAAGAGGGAAAAGGGATATTTCGAATACCGGTTGCCATGCCAATTGACCGACGCCACCTGACTTTCAGACACACGCGCGCGCGCCGTATTTTCCGCGGTCCCCTGCATCGAGAATACCACCTGAAAAAGCGGGCCAACGGCTCGCTCTGCGCTGGCTAACTCCATGAGCTTTTCGTAGGGGACATCCTGATGCTCATAGGCCCTGAGCAAGTTCTTTTTAACGACCTTCAACAACCCTGCGAACGTCTCATCGACGGGTATTTGAGTCCTGATAACCAGCATGTTGGTGAACAGTCCGATAACCGGCTCCAACTCCAACCGCCCTCGGCCCGCCACGGGAACGCCGATGCAGATGTCGCTCTGGCCGGAATATTGGTGCAGCACCACATAAAACGCAGTGGCCAGCACCATGAACAAGGTCGCGTCGTTGGCAGCAGCCAACTGTTTCAGGCGGGTTGCCACACGCTCGTCCACAGCAAACGGCAACACAGCACCCGCGCTGTCCGCCATGGCATAAGAGGACAAGTCGAAGGGCAACTCAAGCGGTTCAGGCATTTGCACCAGTTGATCACGCCAGTAGGCCAACTGCCCGGACCAGGATTGGCCGCCCAACTGTTCAGCTTGCCAGCGGGCAAAGTCGCCATATTGCAGCGACAGCGCCGGCAACCCGTGAGCCCTGCCCTCGAGCAGTGCGCGGTAGATCGTCAGCATTTCCTTATACAAGAGCCCAATCGACCACGCATCGAACACAATGTGATGCACAGTCATCAACAGAACAAAATCATCATGACCGCAATGGTAGACATGCGCCCTGATGAGCGGCCCTGTGCGCAAATCGAATGGACTGGCCACGTCCCGGTCAATACGCTCAAACAGCACCGAGCTACCGGGCTCGGTGGATAGCTGCTGGGTCAGATCTACCAACACAGGCTCGACCGTCAATGCTGGTAAAACCACTTGGCAGAGCTGGGCATCGTGCATATCAAAAACGGTGCGCAGCACTTCATGGCGCTTGATCACTTCGTTGATCGCAAGGCCGAGCGCTGACATATCCAGGGCGGTGTAGAACCGGGTTGCATTGGGCACATTATGAACCGCAGGATCCGATGCAAGCTGATCGAGAAACCAGATACGCTGCTGAGCCAATGACAATGGGATTTTATCTTGGCCTGCGGGACGAGGCTGGATCAGCTGCTTTCTTTTGAATGCACCCTTCGCCAGCATGGCATCCAACAATTGCTTGCGTTGTTCCCGAGCTACGCGGGCGGCCTCCTCGACGCCTGATTCCATCCTTGCCTTCCTTGTACGTTTTATCGACGCAACCACGTTGCCCAGGCCGATGACTGCGCAATCGCAGGCACCGGCGACGCTCACTCATCACTGCACGAGACGGGCCAAGGCCTGCATCAGTGCGCTGTCATCTGCGCGGTCTGTGTTGGCACTCCACATCAGGCTCAAGCCACCGTCAGCCGGCTGAATCGTCAGCCAGGAGGCCTGCCCCACGAAAAATGGTCGGTAGACCTGGGTCGTATCGGGAAACAGCGCCGTGCTGCCCTGTATTTCATCCGAGAAGAGCAGTACACAAAAATCCTGCTCACCCGATTGCTCGGCGCCGACGTTGCCGGGCAATACGCTCATCGGCACAAACCGTGAATGGGACCCCACGATCTGGCCGTCGTCAGCGCGCTTGCACTCCAGTTGATCCGAGGCCCATGACCAGTGCCCCGGAACGTGCTTGCGCAAGACGTCCAGCAACTGCGCAGGCTCGGCGAACGGCAGCCACGCGGTAGCAACCCTCTCAGCGCGGCGCGCAGCAGAAGCTATCCCCCCAGGCGGGACCTGAAGCGGTGCCAGCGTCTCAACTCGCTGCCGAACGGGGCCAGAACGAACAGCGGTTGCGCCCTCTGTCGCCGCGACATAAGCCGCCTGGAAATCCGACAGGTACAGCGCCCACGCACAATCATCAGCCACCATCCCGTGAGTCGTGATCACAAGACTGCTGCCTGCGTTTTCATCATGGGTAAGCACCAGGAAGTTCACCAGTGGGCCACCGGAGCCAGCACGGGCCTTTTCAAGCACTTTGCCCATCGCCGCCGCCGTTACCGCTGCGCGTCGGTCCACAGCGATTTGACTCAGGTCGAGCCACTGCAAGGGCAACCCGGCAGCAGGCATTGGAAAGTCGCGGCGCCAGCGCCCTTCTACTTCCACCAGCGAGCTGCGCAGTGCCGGGTGCTGAATGAACAACTGCAACATCACGCGGCGGAATGCGGCCTTATCCAGGATCAGGCTGGATTCGATCTTGCGTTGCAACCATAAATCCGCAGGCGGCGGGGCCTCAAGCCATTCGGACGCCAAGGCTGGCTCTGTGGATTTATCGCCAACTGCCGGCTTAGATTCCTTGACGACCGCGGCCAACAGGCGCAAAGCATCTTCCTGAACGTTCGCATCGGTGTCGCGAGGAATATGCGAAACGGCCACGACATGCGGAGGCACACCATCGGTGTGCACGGCATTCACCGCCTGTTGCGCCTGCGCCAGCGTCTTGCCGGGCGCCAGCACGCAATAAAGAACCGAAGCCGCTACAGCGTGTCCGGTGCGAGGTGCATAGTTGATACGTCTTAGAATGCCGAGCACAGGTCGCTCGTTCTGGATTGGCGCCAACTCTGCCAACGCCGCTTCACGCTTGAGATGGCCCAAGCGTACCTCCCATGAAGTTGGCACCTCATAATTGGAGTAGCCCTTCTCTTTGCCATGCACGTAGACGCCCACGTCATTGATCAGGCAGTTGGATGAGCAGAAACCGGTATCTTCCGGTTCTTTCCACAAGCTGTCGTGATCGGTCAGGCAGCGATAGATATCTTCCTTCGAAGCATCGGAGTATCTGAAGTAATCAATGAGCGTGATGCGATCAAAGATACTGTCATCCTTGAAACGGGCGCCATTCAAACCGCTGTACGCTTCGACAGTGTGGTAGATCCGTCGCCCATCCTTGAGCCCTTGCTCGATGGTGCCCGAATCGAAAGTGTCCTGTTCGTAGAATTTTTTCAGCCGCTCCTCGACGATCTGCCCTCTGGACAAACCATTGACGATCAGATTGATCCCCTGTTGCTCGGCAAACTCCAGGCTCAGGTCCAGCAATGCCTTGAAGCAGCCCTTACAGACCGTGCTGTGACGGGTGAGGCTCTCGCGGAACACCTCGTGCATGTTCGCATGGGTAAGCGTCGTGTGTTCAACATCCAGCTTCTGCGTGATGTTGCTGATGTTGGTCAGTGCCTGCTTTGAGATGAAGCCGTTATCAAAGGTGAACGTATGGACTTTCAACCCCATCTTCAGCAGCTGATAAAGCACATAGGTCGAGTCCTTGCCACCGCTGTACAGCAGGAGGCAATCGTATGGCCCGCGCTTTACGGCGCGGTTTTCGCTGAACACTTCCGACAATTGGGCAGGTGTCCGAAAATAGGCCGCCAGGCGATCCCGATAGGTGTCGTAACGCAGGCACTCGCTACAGACTCCAGCCGCGTCCAGCACGATGCCGTCCACGAAATCGGAAATCCCACAGCGCGCACAACGGCAGCCCTTGGGCTGGGCCGCCCTCAACAGGACGGCATCAGTCGCCAGCCCTTCGGACTGCATCCGCGAGACCCAAGCGCCAGAGGTCATCGAGGTCGTCGGAAATACAGAGATCAACTCCATTTACGCCCCCTCGTCCATTAGCGCGAACAAGTCGTCGTCCGCACTGGCCTCAAGGAACGCGGTTTCGACCAATTGAGCAAGATGACGAACGGTGGGCGAGTCCAGGAAGTTGCGAATGGATACGCTGACCCCGAACGTCGCCTCGATCCGCGACAGCAACTGCATGGCCAGCAGCGAGTGCCCGCCCTTGGAGAAAAAGCGCGCATCGATGCCCGGTAGTTCGGGCACTTCCAGCAATTCCTGCCACAACTCTGCCACCGCGATCTCCAGAGGCGTCCCGGGCTGAGGACCATCATCATCACTATCGCTTGCCAGCAATTCGACGGCTGGAAGGTTCGCATAGTCGATCTTGCCTGTGACCGTACGCGGCAGAACCGGCATAAGCAGCAAGTGATGGGGCAGCATCACGGCTGAACCCTGTTCCAGCACAAAGCTGCGGACCTGTTCGATATCAGCGCCTTCGGCTATCACGATATAGGCAACCAATTCACTCGTACGCTCAGGCAACTGGCGCTCGACCACGGCAACGTCAGTGACACCAGGGGCCAGACGGATGAGGCTCTCAATTTCAGCCAGCTCAATACGAACGCCGTTGATTTTGACCTGGCGATCACGCCGGCCTACGAACTCGATGTCACCGGAATCCAGCATGCGCCCCAAGTCGCCGGTGCGATACACCAGGTCCAGTGGATCACCACTCAACGGGTTAGGCACAAACACTTCGGCGGTCAGGTCCGGGCGATTGAAGTAACCCAGGCTGCGGTAAGGCGTACGGATGTAGATCTCCCCAACCATGCCAATGCCGCAGGGTTTGTCGCGCGAGTCGATCACCAACGCGCGAGCACCGGGCATCGCCTTGCCCACCGGCACCGATACGCGCGAGTCGGCGTGCATGTCCACACGATGGAACAACTTGACCATGGTCGTTTCGGAAGGGCCATACAGGTTGATCAGCGACACCGTGTCGCCCAATGTTTCCTTGAACACCTGCACGTCCGCGGGAAACAGGACTTCACCCGCGACACACACATGCTGCAGCGACGCAGGGCGCAGGGCGCCGTTCGCCTTGATGGCCTGAAGCAACACGCGCAATACCGACGGCACGCAATGAAGAACGCTTACGTGCGCCTTACCAAGCCAAGCGGCAAAGGCGGCGCCATCACCCACGATCTTGCGAGAGGATGGCACACAGACGGTGCCACCCAATGTGAGTGGCGTGTACAGGTCGCGAAGCACGGCATCAAAAGAAGGCGACGTGATCTGTGAGACACGTACGCCCTCCTCAAGCTGCAGTTCGTCCACTTCCCAGTCGATAAAATGAGCGACCCCCTTGAGTCGACCCAGGATACCTTTGGGTTGACCGGTGGAGCCGGACGTGAAGTAGATGTAGCAAGGCGCATCGGGATCACGCGGGGTGACTTGAAACTGTCCGCAGGAGGTGATCGATAACTGATCGCGCTGAATATTCAAGCGGGGCACTGTAGCCAGCGCGGGGACGGCATCCAACACCCTGGCAGCCTCGGTGTCATGCAGTACCAACTGAGGCTTAACCTGTTCAACGATCTGAGACAAGCGGTGGGGCGACTGGTCCATATCCAACGGCACCATGACTTTGGCGCTGGCCATCAAGCTGATCATCGAGACCGCGGCCCCCATCGCATCGGCGCTCAGAATGAGTACGGCAGCCTCAGTGTCGGTGGCCAACTGCGCCACTTGCTGCTGAATACCTGCAGCCCAATGTCCGAGTTCGCGATAGCTGAGATCCTGGTCTGGCGTGCTGATCGCCACGTGATCGGGCAATGCCGTAATTACCTGGGCGATCGTTTCGGATATGTTCGATGACACTAGATTTCCTCCCTGAAATAGTTGACCAGAAACAGCACGCTAACCGACTTGCCTGCAGACGTGATTGTCCGCCAGAAACGCCTTATCAATGTTTTTTATCCGAGCGACCTTTCACGGGAACTGATAACAAATCTCATTAAAAAGGCCTTGCCTACTCACACGGGATCCCCTCGAAAGCATTCGACTAAACAGAATGTGCGAGTGTTGTGTGAATATGAAGTGACGATGTATGAATAGTTTGTTTCAGTTGATCCTTGCCGCGCAAGCGAAACATAGCGTGACGTCGCTTCGCAGGCACTACTCATCGCACCAAATTCAATAGGTAGTGTTCGCTTCGCACTTAACGTTCAGCGCAGCGACGCCATTAGAAGTTTCTTGCAATGCACGCCTCATTTGCGCTTAGATCTTATCCGTTCATCCGAGCGACGGCATCAAAAATCACTTCACACATCCGCAACTGCTGGTTTGCTTATTGCAAACACAACGCGTTGCGCGTGCGCGTGGTAGCCAATACCCAAGTGGCATCGGATGAACTCGGCAAGCACCGGGAATTCGATCGCCGTGCCGGCCCCAAGCAGCGGGGAGTTTTTGCCACACCCCACTGCACATGAGCGAATCAGGGAGGATTATGCAAAGTACAATCGAATATCGTCGATGGAACCCCGTGACCAATACCGGGGTGACCCTGACTTCTCACCAGCGACCTCTCGATGCCTTTCTCGCAACGATTGGCCAGCCTGGCAGCTTAATGACCTGATGCTTTTTACGTCGGCACCTTGCTGACGTACGACTCGTGTCGGGCGTTATCTCGACCCCGTCTCGCCCATACATCGTCATACGATCAAGGGGAGCGTCATGCCCGTCTCCTCATTCTTGAAATCAGTGCGAAGCAACCTCAGTGAATCGAAATTCGAACATCTTCGATGCCTATCATCTGACCTCGATGCAGGAAGGCATTCTCTTCCACTCTTTGCAGGATGAGGAGGCGAATGAGTACATCGTCCAAGTTTCATGCAAGCTGACCCGGCTGGAAACCGATCGTTGGAGGCGAGCGTGGAACAGTGTGATTGCCCATCATGAAATCCTGCGGGCCGGTTTCAGCTGGAAGAAAGTCAAGCGAGCCGTACAAGTCATTGCCGCCAACGCAGCTCCTGAATGGAACGAGATCGATGCTCGCCTACCGGATGCTACAGCGTTCAACCTGACAGATTTCCTGGCGCAGGATCGGGCCCAAGGTCTCAACCTTTCCAGCGCTCCCCTGATGAGAATGACGCTGGTTCGCCTGAGCGAACACGAGTATCAGTTTGTCTGGACCTATCACCATTTGATCCTCGATGGCTGGTCTGCCCTGATCGTCATGTCAGACGTCATGAAGATGTACCAGCACCCCGTTGAGCAAACGACACGCAACGCGCCCCGGTTCAAGGATTTCGCAAGATGGCTAGAGCACCAGGATGGCAATCGCGCACGCCAGTATTGGTCATCTCTGCTGGCCAATCACAACATCGCGGGCACAATGCAGTTGCCCGAGCCGTCGGCCCCAGGCGCCACACAGATCACCAAGCAAGTGCGCTTGCTGTCACCTGAGCTCTCACACGCAGTCGAAACGTATGTACGCACCCGGCAAATGACCCTGGCGCACTTCATGCAGTCAATGTGGGCGGTTGCCCTGCATCGCTACAGCAACGCAAGTGAGATCTGCTTTGGTTGGGTAATGTCGGTTCGCCCGCACGACCTTGCACAAGCCTCCGAGATGGTGGGCTTGATGATCGCGACCGTTCCCCTGCTGGTCAGTGTCGAACCGTCGCAAACACTGAAAGACCTCTACGCACAAGTCGCGCTGCGCTCTATAGAAGCGAATGAGTACGGACACCTTTCGCTTGCAGAGATCAAGCGTGTCGCTTCGATAGATCCTCGGCAGGAGCTGTTCGAGTCGGTGATGATTTTCGAGAACCTGCCAACTGCCCTCAAGCCCTCCTCCGAGGGTGAGTTGATGATCGAAGACCGGCGTACTCACTGGCAGACCAACTACCCGTTGTCGCTGATGATCGCCCCCGGGCATAGACTCAAGCTTGAGTTTTCTTTTGACAGTGGCCGCTTTTCCACTGACGGCATCGAGCGAATCCTGGAGCAACTGGAACGCCTCGTATCCAGCGCTCTTCAAGCCCCCCAGACCGTACAGCAACTGCTGGACGGTGCTTCATTCGGCAGCGGCGCCTGCACGGTTGTGCGTGGCCCTGCCCGTGCGGCTCCAGCGACGGGCATCGCCAAGACTATCCTTGCCCATGCCGACTCGCAGCCCCACCGGATAGCGATAGTGTCAGGGGCTGACGACGACTGCCGACTGACCTATGCACAACTGGCGCAACGCAGCCGCTCGTTCGCGCAGGCGCTGACGCAGGCCGGCATTGAGGCCGGTGATGTCGTGGCGATCCACCTGCCGCGCTCACCTGCATTGGTGGTAGCGATGCTCGGCATCTTGCAATTGAAAGCCACGCTCCTGCCAATTGACCCGATGCTTCCCTTAGCCCGCAAGCATCATATGCTCAAGGCCAGTGGCGCGCGCATCGCTGTCGCCTGGGAACCACCGTCCAATGGTTTCCCCACTATAGCCCTTGATCAGTCGGGGGGGATTTCCAGTATCGGAGCTCCAGCGCTGAACACCCTGCGAGGCGGTGATGAACGCATCGCATACCTGATGTTCACTTCGGGCACCACAGGTATGCCCAAGGCAGTTTCAGTCCCCCATAGCGCCCTGGAGAACGTGCTGCACGCCATGGCATTACACCCAGGCTTCAGTGCCGAAGATGTCATGCTCGCCGTCACCACCGTGTCGTTCGACATCTCGGTACTTGAACTGCTGCTGCCCGTCATGTCCGGAGGACGCCTGGTGATCGCGGCAGAAAACATGGTGCGTGACGCTGATTTGCTGGCCAAGGCTATCGAACAGTTCGACATCACCGTGATGCAAGCGACGCCTACCTCATGGCGCATGCTGTTGGAGAGTGGCTGGCAAGGCCGCTCGTGCTTGCGGGCATGGTGTGGGGGGGAGGCCCTGTCTCGTGATCTCGCTGACCGCCTCCTGGCGTGCACCGCCTCTCTGTGGAATTTATACGGTCCTACCGAAACCACGATCTGGACCATGGTTGCACAGGTCCAGCCTGGCCCCGCGCCAATAGAGCTGGGCCGCCCCATCAGTAACGTCGATTGCTACATCCTCGATCAATGGCTGCGAGCGGTTCCGGATGGCGTGGCCGGCGAGCTGTACTTCGCCGGAGCGTGCCTGGCGCAGGGTTATGCCGGCAATCCAGGTGCAACTGCCAACGCCTTCATCGCAAACCCGATGCCGGACCACCCCGGCCAGCGCATGTACCGCACCGGCGACCTTGCGCGCGTGGACGCGCATGGGCGTATCTGCTTCATTGGCCGCAGTGATACGCAGGTCAAACTACGAGGCGTGCGAATCGAACTCGGAGAAATCGAAGCGTTACTGAGCCAACATCCGCAGGTCAGCGCTGTCGCGGTCAAGGTGGTATCGCTGCAAGGACATGACACGCTTGTTGCCTATGTCGTCAGCGCCGGGTTGAAGCAAGCGGACATTCAGCTCATCGAGTTCCTCAAGCCGCATCTGTCCAGCGCTGCCATTCCTGCAAAATTAGTGCATCTGGATGCACTGCCCGTCAGCAGTAACGGCAAGGTCGATCGGAAAGCCTTGCCCACCCCCCTCGTCAATACCGAAATTGCTGCGACGGGCCCGCGCACACTCTTGCAGGATGCGGTGGGAGAAATCTGGTGCTCCATCCTGGGCGTCGCAACCTTCCAGCGCGACGACAATTTCTTTGCGCTCGGTGGCCACTCGCTCAAGGCCATCTCTCTGATGTCGGCCATCAATAGGACCTGTCACGTTTCACTGCCACTGGCGACCATCTTCGAAAACCCTGGCGCCGGGCAGTTCGTCACAGCTATCGAACAGGCATTGCGCTCGCCCGGCGCCGTACAGGACACCCTGCCGCCGGTAGATCTTGCGCAACTTCAACCCGCATCGGCCACCCAGGAGCGCCTGTATTACGTCACGCAGATATCCCCGGCGAACCATCCTTACCAGTTGAGTGCCGCTGTTCGCTTCGAAGGCTCAGTGGACTTGCTGGCGCTGCGCCAGGCCGTGGAAACATTGCAACAACGCAACGCTATCCTGAGGACGACATTCGTCAAGCAAGGCGACAGCCTTAAGCAAAAGGTGTTCGAACGCCCGACAGTGGCGCTGGAAGTCATCGACTTGCGCGACGCTGCGCCGAACGAACTGGAGCGCCGGATGCGCTCGGAAATCAGTGGCCCACTGCTGCTCGAAGAGCGCGTGCCGGTTCGCTGCATTTTTATGGAGCAGACAGCCAGCGCCACCCTGCTGCTGATCATCCATCACATCCTTGTAGATGAATGGTCCTTGAAGTTGCTGATTGACGATCTGGGCAGATGCTATGAAGCGGCAATAGACCCTGCGCTCGCACTACCCGATACAGTGCGTCCCGAATTCGCCCAATATGCAGCGCTGGAACAGCAACACGTGCGCGAAGGCCATTTCAACGAAGCCCTCAGATACTGGAGCCGACACCTGAGCGGTGTACGCCCGACGACACTGGCGTTGCGCCGACCACGGCCGGCAGTACCCAGTTTTGTGGGCGGGCACCACACCCTGACGATCTCGCCGGCCACCATGACTCGCCTGGGAACCGTAGCCACCTTGGCCTCCGCGACCCGCTTTGCTGCGCTGATGAGTGCTTTCAGCGTCCTGCTGCACCTTTACCACGCGGATAAAGACATCTGTCTGGGCACGATGGATGCCGGTCGCGATGAGCCATGGCTCGAATCCGTCGTGGGGCCACTCTCACGCCCGCTGGTGATGCGTATACCCGTCTGCCCCGATGATTCATTCAAGACTTTGCTGGCGACCGTACAACAGGTATTCCTCGATGCGCATCGTCACCGGGCCGTACCTTTCCAGCAGTTGGTCCAGCGCCTGGATCGCCATGACGGTATCAGTCAGCTGTTCAGAATCATGATTGTCATGCAAAACATGCCAGCGCCCGGATGCCATATCGCCGGCATCCCCATCAAGACGCAGGCAGTGGATAGCGCCACCGCAGAGACCGACTTGCTGATCGAGATGTTCGAACTCGATCGCGGCCTGACCTTACGCTTCACCTATGACACTGACCTGTTCGACCTGGTAGACATTGAAACTTTTGCCCAACGGTTCCAGCGCTTGCTGGACGTTGTGGTCGATGACGCCAACGTACAGATCGCCAGCATCGATTTACGCCATGGCGAAGATCAACGCATGGCCAATGTGTTCAACGAACGGTGGACCACCTCATGAGCAAGCAGCCTGAACAATCCCTGAGCCAACGTTTCCAGGACCTCACACCGCATCAGCGGCAAATACTGGTTGAGGCCATGCGTGCCAAGGCGAAAACCGCCATTGCGCCCATACCGCGCTATGACCACAGCACCTTCATCCCCCAGTCATACACTCAGCGCAGGCTGTGGTTTCTGTTTCGCATCACACCTGACAGTGCGATGTACAACATGCCGGAGTGCGCACGACTGACCGGCCCCATCGAGCTGGAACACTTCAACGGCGCATTCAATGATGTGCTCGAGCGCCATTCCAGCCTGCGTACGGTCTTTACCGATACCGAGCACGGCCCCGCGCAGACGATCCTGCCGGTCACGAACCAGGCCGTAGAAGTCGTCCAGGCCCCCTTCGCCGAAGGCGACCCCGACAGGGAGGAGCGGGTGACGCAGATGCTCACCGACCTATCCAATCGCTCCTTTGATCTGGAGAACGGACCGCTGGTTCGAATGACCTTGATCCGCGTTGGCGAGCACTTGCATTACCTGGTGGTGAATATGCACCACATCATCAGTGATGGTTGGTCAACAGGGGTATTCGTCGCCGACTTCAGCGAATGCTATCGAGCGCGCGTGGAAAACCGTCCCCACCGGTTGAAACCGCTGGCCATCGAGTTCGCCGACTTCGTACGCTGGCAACAAGAACACATGACGAGCGCAAGGCTGGACACGCTGCGCAGGTTCTGGCGTGAACGCCTTGCCGGCGTCGAGCCACTACGCTTGCCCTTTGACCGGACGCCGACTTCGGCGGTCACTGACCGCGGGGGGTACCGCTACGTACACTTCGACGCCCAAACCACTGCACGCCTCAAGGTGTTGGCCGAGCAATGGGGCGCCACGGTATTCATGGCGCTGCTCGCCGCCTTCAAAGGTCTTCTGCACCTCTACTCAATGCAGGAAGACATCACCGTCGGCGTGCCGGTCGCCGGGCGCACCCACCCCAGCACGGAAGACCTGATCGGCTTTTTCGCCAATACCGCCGTCATCCGTACAAACCTGGGTGGAAGCCCGACGTTCAAGGAACTGACGGAACGCGTGCGCAATTCATCGTTGGACGCATTCGAACAGGAAGACACACCCGTCGAAATGCTGGTGGAAATGCTACAGCCAGAGCGCCCACCGGGGCGCAACCCGCTGTTCCAAGTGATGTTCATCCTGCAAAACACCCGCAAGCCTGCCCTGTCATTGCCACAGATAGATATCAAGCTATTGGCGGCAGGCAGTACTTCGGTGAAGTTCGACATGCTGTTCGAGTTTGCCGAGAGCGGCGAAGGCCTCACCGGCTGGCTGGGTTATCGAATGGACCTGTTTGACGAAGGCACCATGACGCGTTTTGCCGATGCGTTCACAAAACTGGTTCTGGCCGTCTGCGAGTTTCCCGACAAACCCTTGAATCAGATCGATATACCCACGAACCCTCCTCTGGAGGCCCAGGATTTCAATGACGATCTGGAGATCATTCCGCAGATTCGTCGTCCCCGCTTTGGTTGATCGTCATGTGTGGAATAGCAGGTTTCATTGATCTCTCGGGAAGACACCCGGCAGACGCAAACGTATTGGCAGCAATGCTTGACAAGATTTGGCACCGTGGACCGGACGGCACCGGGACCTATATCAACGGTTCCGTGGCAATGGGCATGCGCAGGCTCTCGATTATCGACGCTCAAGGCAGCGCGCAACCGCTGTTCAATGAGAGCGGCGACATCATCCTTGTGGGCAATGGCGAAATCTTCAACTACCGCGAGCTGCGCCAGCAACTCCAGGCGCGCGGCCATTGCTTCAAGACCGAAGGAGACCTGGAGGTCGTGGTGCACCTGTACGAGGAAATGGGCACCTCATTCGTGCATCAGCTCAACGGGCAGTTTTCCCTGGCGCTCTTCGACAAACGTACCCAGGCGCTGCACATCGTTCGCGACCATTTCGGCATCACTCCGGTGCACTATGGGGTCTTTGATGGCGTGCTGGTGTTCGCTTCGGAAATCAAGGCGATGCTGTGCCACCCGGCGGTGCCCCGGCGCGTGGACCTGGCCGGCCTTGACCAGATTCTCTGCTTTCCAGGCCTGACCAGTCCCCGCTCGATGTTCAAGGGCATCAGCGCTTTGCCGCCAGGCCATTGCCTGAGCGTGACAAATCAGAAAGTGACCGCCACCCGTTACTGGGACTTGAATTACCCCGCCGATGGCGTGGCCGAAAACGTCATGACCGAAGACGAGGCCGTCGAAGAGTTCAGCTACCGGTTCAAGAATGCCGTGGCGCTGAGACTGCGCGCGGACACGCCGGTGGGTGTCTACCTCAGCGGCGGGCTCGACTCATCGATTGTCGCCGCCGTCATGCGTGAGCTCCAACCGGATAGAAGCATTCCTTCCTTCTCGATCACTTTTCCCGACTCGACATTGATCGACGAGCGCAAGTACCAGCGCCTGGTTGCTCAGACCTTGAAATTCGATCATCACGAAATCGCCTTTTCCCGCGAGCAGATCGCCTCTCGGCTCAGAGACTCCGTATGGCACTCTGAATGCCCGATCAAGGAAACCTACAACACCTGCACCATGGCGCTCGCTGAAGCCGCCAGGGCCAGCGGAGTCCCCGTGGTCCTGGGCGGGGAAGGTGCCGATGAACTGCTGGGCGGATATCCCGGCTATCGATTCGACCAGTTCGCCGCGAGCAACCCAAGCATGGCCTCGCCCGAGGAGCAGGTGGCCAACCAGCGGCTGTGGGGAGCGCGGGACATTCGCTATGAACGCCAATACGGTCAGTTCAGCCAGTGGCGACGCAACCTGTTCTCCGCCGATGCACTGCATGAACTGGGCGAACAGGGCTGCCTGGGCGCACCTATCCTGGACATTGAGCAGCTCAAGGGCCGCCATCGGCTGCACCAGCGCTCCTACATCGACGTCAAAGCGCGTCTTGGCGATCACCTGTTGGGCGATCATGGCGACCGGATGAACATGGCGTACTCGATTGAAGGCCGATATCCATTTCTTGATCGCTCGCTATGCGACTTTCTCATCAAAGTACCGCCGTCCTTGAAACTGCGTGGCCTGGAAGAAAAATACCTGCTTAAACAGGCCGCCAAGGGCCTGGTTCCAGAGCGCATCCTCAACCGCGAAAAATTTGGGTTCCGGGCGCCAGGCAGCCCCTATCTGCTCAGCCTCAACGAGCCCTGGATCGAAGAATTGCTGGCACCGGAAACGCTCAAGCGCCAGGGTTATCTCAATGTCGAGTGGATCACCCGAATGATCGATGACAGCCGCAAGACCGGGCGGACCCTGAACCCTCATATCGAAGATGACGCGGTGCTGCTGGCCTTGACCTTCGGCATTTTCCTCGACCTCTTCGACATGCCGAACCTATAGGGAACGCACCACCCGATGAATTTCCAGACCAACACATTTGACGGCCTGTCTACCCTGGGTGAAATCCTCACATGGCGTGCCGTGCACGATGCCGATAAGCCGGCCTTTCGCTTTCTCGACAAGGATGGCCAGGAGCGAACACAGCTGGACTATGCCCAGCTGTATCAACGCTGCGCAGATGTCGCCAGCGCACTGCAAGGATGTGGAACGCGCGCAGGTGATCGCGTCGTCGTTTCGTGCTCCAGCCCGGCCGATTTCGTCTGCGCGTTCATGGGCACGTCCCTGCTGGGTGCCATCCCAGTTCCTGCGCCCGTCAACCGGGGACGCCGCCGTGAGCGGATCAATGCCATTGTCGCCGATTGCTCGCCGACGGCATGGATCATGGACGCCAGCACGGCGACCACCCCGAGCGTCATCCACCCTGAGATCAACCTGCTGACAATGGCCGATGTAGAACCTGGCCAAGGTTTTACCACCGCCAGCGTACCGGCCACCCAAGCTGCCTTCTTGCAGTACACCTCAGGCTCCACGGGGCAACCCAAGGGGGTGATCGTCACGCATGAGGGCTGGCTGGCCAACGCACGCATGATTCGCGCCGCGTTCGGGCATGACGCCCGCAGTCGCTTTGCCAACTGGCTTCCACTGTTTCACGACATGGGCTTGGTGGGCACGGTACTACAGCCGCTTTTTCTCGGTGCCGAATCCATCCTGCTACCCACGGCGGGCTTTGTTGAACAGCCATCTCGATGGCTGCAGATGGTTTCCGACTATCGCGCGCACACCAGCGGTGCGCCTGATTCGGCCTACCTGCTATGCGCGCGCGACACTGAGGCGCGAGCCCTGCGCAACATCGATCTGAGCGCCTGGAAAGTCGCCTTCAACGGCGCCGAGCCTGTGCGCCCGACCACCTTGAAAGCCTTTGCAGACGCCTTCAGCAACGTCGGTTTCCGTCAAGAATCATTCCTGCCCTGCTATGGCCTGGCAGAAGCGACACTGTTGTGCTCCGGAAAGAGTCGTGACAGCGTGCCGCGCCAAGTTCACCTGTCTCAAGCGGCCATGCGCACAGATCGGCTGGTGACTGTTTCGCCGCACGATGAAGACGCCAAGACCCTGGTTTCCCTCGGCCCTCCCGTCTGCGACATTGCCATTGCCCAGGTCGACACCGATGCCGCCGTGCTACCCGGCCAGATTGGTGAAGTATGCCTCCGTGGGCCGAACATCACCCCTGGATACTGGCCGCAAGATCGCGATGACCTGTCGAATTATCACACCTCACACGACCACCGCTTTCTGCGCACCGGCGATCTGGGTTGCCTGATCGATGGTGAGCTGTTTATCGTCGGGCGCCAGAAAGACCTGTTGATCATCGCCGGGAGCAATCATCACTCCCAGGATATCGAAGAGACCGTGCGCGCTGCCCATGCCCTACTGACACCTGGGCTCGGCGCGGCCCTGGCGCTGAGCCCGGAGGAAATGCAGGCGGCGTTCGGTATCGAGTCCGCGGAGCGAGAAACCAACGACAGCGTGGTGGTCGTACATGAGGTCGGCCGACATACCCCGGCGGATCAGATCGACATCGCCATGCTTGCGCTACGGCAGGCCATCGCGCAAGAACACGGTATCGCCGTCGCCGCTGTCGTGATCGTTCACCAAGGTGGCGTGGAGCTCACCACCAGTGGCAAGGTCCGCCGGGCACAGATGCGCCATCAGTTGGTTCATCAGCAACTGAAAATGCTCGCACGCTGGACTCGCCCTGCCGAACAGCCTGCCGAGCCAACCTCTACCGCGCTTGAAGCCCTGAGGCTGGCGTACCGTCGACAGGCACCTGAGGCCATGATCGAAGCGCTTTGCCAGCTATGTGGGTACTGGGCAACCTCAACTAACCCAATTGTTGCGCAAACCCCACTGACAGACCTCGGTTTACCCAGCTTGCATGCCATGCGCTTGCTCTCGTGCATCCGCGCACAAACCGGCGTAAGGCTGCCCATGGGCTTGCTCTATGGCAACGCCACTGTTCTGGATCTGGCCACCACCCTTCAGTCCACCCGCGCGATGCCTGCCGAGGCGCCTGCCGCGCCCAGCCCGCTGCCGTTATCTGTGCATGCGGAACAAAAGCTCGGGCCGGATTCCCAGGCTATATGGATACGCCGCAAAGAAATCGGCGATGCCGCGTTTTTGCTGGCCTTTCAGGTCCGATGCAAGGCGTCACATTCAACGACACTGATCGCAGCGGCCCGTGCGTTGCCCCTGCGCCATAGGGCCTTGGCCCGCAGGTTCGCGGAACAGGCTGGCATTGCCGTGATACTCGAGCAACCTCAAGCGCAACCGGCAGAGCTGCATCTGACGGGTGTACATGACGAAGCCCAGTGGCGCGATGAGCTCTCCAACGCACTTGAAACGCCCATGGACCTGGAGCAAGGTGCACTCCGGTTGGTCCATGGCGAACAATCCGGTGGCATGTACAGCGTACTGGTCATGGTGCATCACATCGTCGCGGACTTTACTTCATTGGCGCTCCTGGCCAACGACCTGCTCAACACCCTGACGCCGCAGCCGCACGAGCCATCGCCCCTGGAGGTTCGCCCAGCGTTGGCCCGCTCTCGCGACGAATCGGACAGCCGCGACGAAACGTACTGGGTGGACAACCTGCGTGACTGCACCTGGAGCACTTTCCCTACAGACTTTCACAACATACCGGACTATCGACATCCGCCCCATGAGGCATCTGTTTCGGTGCCTTCGACAGCGGTGTACCAGCGTGCCAGCGATTGGGGGCACACTCCCTTCGCCGTATTGCTGACGGCGTACGCCATCACACTCTGGCGCTACTCGCCAGACAACGATGTCGTCATTGCCGTGCCCATCTCGGTTCGCGATGACGCCCAGGACCCGACCAGCGTCGACTACCAGGTGAACCCACTGCCACTCAGGCTCTCACTGAACGAGCGAATGAGCCATGTCGACGCGGTGAAAGCCGTCGGCCAGGCGATCTTTTCTGCAATCGATCACCGCTCGCTGACACTCGGTCCGATCCTGAGTGCATTGCGCCGCAGTGGCCACGCTCACCAATCACTGGTGCTGGACAAGGCGGCCATTCATCTGTCATTGCCGCCCGGCCTGTCCCACGAGTGGGCAGGCCTGGGTTTGCGCAACAGCCATACGTCGATCGAGGCTGGGCCTTATTCACTGTCTGCGCTGCCCGTCACGCGGCTTGAACAAACCGTCGAACTGATTTCAGCCGAGTGTGCGGGCACGCTGCACGCGCTGCTCCGCATGGACGCTGACGTGCTATCCAAGGCCAGCGCCGAGCGCTTTGCCGCTCGCGTATCCGAATGCCTGCAACACCTCGTCGATGCGCCGGAAGAACTCATCAGTCCACATATCCCGCGTTCGGCCAGCGACACCCACAATGCCCTGGTATGGGGCCAACCCGCCCCCCAGGCAACCAACTCGACCTGCCTGCATACGCAGGTTGATCATTGGGTGCGCAACACGCCACAGAACATCGCCCTGCTGCTTGGCACTCGGTCCTGTAGCTATGAACAACTCGATGCCATGGCCGCGCGCATCCGTGACCAGATCCTCGGGGCAACCCATGGAAGGCACAACCCACGTATAGGCCTGCTGATAAAAGATCCGGTTTTGCAGGTAGCAGCCCTGCTCGGCACCTTGCAGGCGGGCGGGATCGCCATGGCACTCAACCACCAGGCGCCCGAAGATTATCTGGGCGCACGGATTGCAGCGGCCAATCCGGCACTGTTGCTGACCGATGGCGACCAGCCCCCTCTTCTGGGGCACCGTTGCACTGCCCTGGTCGATGTCACGGTACCCGGCGATAGGCCCCAACCTCCACGCTGTAGAGAGGTCGATAGCGCAGCGCCCGCCTACCTGGTCTTCACCTCCGGTTCAACCGGCACACCCAAGGGTATCGAGCAAAGCCACGCGGCCTTCTACCGCTTCCTCAAATGGCAGGCCCACGCCTTGTCCATTCAGCCAGGCACCCGGGTGGCACAAGTCGCAGTGGCCGGCTTCGATGTCAGCTTCTGCGAAATACTCGGCGCCCTTTGTTTTGGTGCAACCCTTTGCTTGCCCAATCGCGATACCGATCTGGCGCCGGGTAATTTCATGGCCTGGCTCGAGCGTGACCGTATCCACTGCGTACAGCTCATTTCATCGTTCGTCAGCGAAGTGCTGCGCTTCAGCCCGGGCCCATGGCCTTCGCACCTGCGCACCCTGGCCAATGTCGGTGAGGCACTGACGCCAGCACTGGCGAGCGAGATCCTGGGGCGCAGCCAGGCGCCGCTGGACCTGCTGAACCTCTATGGTCCCAGCGAGGTCGTCGCCGCCACCTACCATCATGTGACAGCAATGGACCTTCGCCGCCCCAAGATCCCGGTAGGTCGTCCGATCCATGAACGCACGTTGCTGGTTCTGAACAATGAAGGTGAACCTGTGCCCGTGGGCATCGAAGGTGATATCTGGGTAGAGACGTGGGACATGCCCCAGGACTACGCTTTTGGCGCGCCCGCCGTCGGCAACGGTTTCGTGCGCAAACCTGACCCTGTGCGCGCTATCAAAGGGCGTTACCGCACCGGTGACTGTGGGCGCTGGTTGAGCGACGGTGTGCTGGAGCTGGCGGGCCGTCGGGACAATCAGGTGAAGCTGCGAGGTGTGCGTATCGAACTGGGCGAAGTGGAAGCGGCCCTGCTACGTCATGAACACGTCGAGCAGTGTCTGGTCACCCTTGACCGCGAAGAAGGCGCCGATGCGACATTGATCGCCCTGGTGGTCGGCAGCACTGCGCTGGATGCCACCGAGTTGCGCCGCTTCTGCCTCGAAGCGCTGCCGCATACCCACGTTCCTGGCGAGTTGCGCCGGGTGTCCAGCCTGCCGCGGCTGCTCAACGGCAAACTGGACCGCACGCGACTGGAACGAACCAAGCGATCGGTCACACCACCGACGTCTGCCACCACCAAGCTCAGTGCCAACGAACGCTTGATGATTGAGATCTGGAGCAGTTTTTTCCCTGAGGAAACGATTGATATCACCAGCAACTTCTTTGCAGTGGGAGGCAACTCGATCATTGCCATGCAACTGCTCAACGAAGTGATGCGGCGCACAGGCACTCAAGTTGCAATTGGCGAGTTCCTTGCCAATCCAACCGTGGAAGCGTTGGCCAGCAAAACGTTCAGCGCTTGCGCCGCAGCCAACGCCGCCCTGACGTAGGCCGGCGCTCTTGCTGCGCCCGACATTGATCGCGGCGCAGCAAAGGCCCTGTTACCCTTCGCGATACGGCACTTTTACAGGCGTGCGGCTATCAACCAACTTGCCGGACTCCATCACCAGGATCTGATCAGCGATATCGAAATAACGATCGTCGTGACTGATGATCACGACCGCCTTGTCCCGCGCGCGTAACGACGGAAGAATCTTGCGATAGAAAACCTCCTTGAAGGCAGGATCCTGGTCGGCCGCCCATTCATCGAAGACATACAGCGATCGATCCTCCATCAGCGCAACCATCAAGGCCAGACGTTTGCGTTGACCGTCAGAGAGAGCCAGGGTCGAAAACTGCCCATCCTCGATAGAGACTTTGTCTTCCAGCCCCAGGTCGACAAGGTGCATGCGCGCTTGCGCCAGGACGCGGTCGTCCAACGGACACAGCAGACGCTCGAACAGGTGGTAGTCGGAATAGATAGCCGAGACCTCCTGACGAAAACTCTCTCGAGACCTATCGGTCACGGGGTGCTCGCCAAAATGAATCCCGCCCTTCATGGGTAGATAATGCAGCGAGATCATTTTGCACAACGTGGATTTTCCAGAGCCATTGCCACCCACGATGAAGGTCAATTGCCCGCGCCTGATTTCAAAACCCACCGGGCCGACGCTGAAACCATCCTTGCGCGAGCTGCGAGGATGCTCGTAGACCAAGTCCTCGAATGTAATATGGCGCCAGGGTTGTACCGCCTCAAGGGCGTTTTGGGAGGGGTCCTCGGACAGCTCCGCGAACACGCGCTCCATACTAGCGACCGCGCTCTTGGCCATCGCGATCGGTGCGATCACATCCATGATCACCGCCACGGGGCCGGATACATAGAGCAGCGCCATCACGATACCGACCAACTCTGTGGTGCTCACCGCGTGATAGTTGATAAATACGAAGGCGACCACGCCGATCACGAAGAAACTCAGCAGGTCGCCATAAGCATTGGCGGCAACCAGCGTGGTGTAGGTCGCTTTGTCCGACTGCAGCAAATCCCGCTCATGGCCCATGACGACTTCATCCAGATAAGTGCGTCGGCTTGCCGAGTTGAGCTTGAGCTCCTTCGCGCCATACACCAGCCCTGTAATGGACTCCTGGAGTTTGCCGAATATCTGGCGCGATTTGCGAAAACTGCGGGTGCTCAAGAACACCGGCACCTGGTGGGTGACCACGCCGAACAGAATGGCCTGGAGTACAAAAACAAACGCTGGACCATTGAGAAAAGCGAGAAAACCCAATATCCCCAACAGGGTCACGCAGTTCATCAGCAGGTCAGGCAGCAGTTGCCCGCCGAGGATGATGCGCTTGACGTCTTCGGTCATTGTCGCCATCAACCGTGGCGCGCCCACACGCTCAAGATTGTGCAGGTCTGCCGAGAGGATTCGCGCATACAACCGGCTGCGCAGGCTCACGGTCATTTCCACCGAAATGCGCGTCAACATCACCCGTGAGGCCGTGCGAGCCACTAGAATGAAAAGGCACAAGGCGAGGAACACCGCCGCCAGCCTGTGATCCGCAATTTCGATGGAAAACAGCGTAAAGGGTTGGCTGTCCGCAACAGTCTCCCCTTCGCCTGCGCCGCGCAGGCTGCTCAGCACAATCGGTATGAGAAAGGCATAGCACACGCCTGCCAGGCACCCTAGTACCACGGCGGCAAAGAGTCGGTTGGGCGCCTGGCGCCCGAATTCACTGATCAGCATGTCGATTACCGTTGTTGCAGCATGGGTTTCAAGCCAGATGGCTTATCTGGCAGAGGGCTCGGCATCGTCGAGTTTCACGTAATGACCTTGCTCGAAAGGCACCACCATGTCGGCGTAGTGCGGGCTCAATACGTTTCCAGACTGCCCTGTGGAGTTCATGTAGACGTGCTCGCTGTGCTCAGGGCCCATTTGCATGATCTGGCGGAAGCCGGCACCGGAGTATTTGAGGTAGCCCTCGGAATTCTTGAACACCGAATAGGCGATGTTGATGGTGTCCGTCGAGCCCGGTGTGCCGACCTTGCGTTCGAATAACGCATTGAGCGGTTTAACATTGCTGAAGGGAATATGCTCATAAAACGCACGCTGGATCTCACCCCACTTCCAGTTGCTCATGTCATCGCCCTTCAGCTTGCCGAGTTCATCCAGAGCTGCGTCCAGCGAACGTGACAGCGCATCGGCGCACGGTAGCGGCGACTGTGCCTGATCACACCAGGGGCTGGCAGGTTCAGTCAGCGAAGCGTACAAATCATCCGTCGTGGTACGCGCCATCAATGCGTTCAAATAGGTGTTATGACCCTTGGAGTTCCACGGCACCTTGATTCTTTTGCCGTACAACTGGGTGGCAAGATGGCGCATCCACACATTGAAGATCGACGCCGCCTGACTGTCCATGGCCATCTGGCCGTCCCACTGTTCAATGTACTTCAGGGCCGACTGCTGACGCGCCGTTCGGCCCTCGACCTTTTTCAGTACGGCCTGCATCTTGACTGCAGGCAAGCTCAGCACATCCAGCTGAATCTTCTGATGGGATTCAATGCCTATCCCTGTCCCGTTTGCTTTGTACAGGTCCAGCAACTGGGTAATGCGTTGCGCGCGCCCCGGCGGCGCCCAGTCGTTGGAAATGAAATACGGGTACTCGGGCCCTACTACCCGGTTATTGGCCGACACCAGGTAGCCGCTGGGCGGGTTGTAGCTGCGGGGCATTTCGCTTGCAGGGATGTATCCCTTCCATGCATAGGCGTCTGTTTCGCCGGCAACGGGCAAGCTTCCCTCGCCTTGCTGGCGAATCGGGATTCGCCCTGCCCCCAGGTAGCCGATATTCCCCTTGGTATCTGCATACAGGAAATTCATCGCCGGGGACACGAACAAGGCCAGGGCCGACTGAAACGTCGCCCAATCCTGGGCGTAATTCAGTTTCAGCAACGCCTCATACGTCGTGTCCCCGGGATCCAGGGCCACCCAACGCAACGATGCGGTTGCGTCCAGCGCCGTTTCGCTGTCAGTAATCACGGGGCCATGGCGGGTGGAGCGCACCCGGATGTCTACCGGCTGGAGCGGCGGGCGCAAACTGGACGGGAAATCCGACCGCACTTGAATACTTTCCGTTCGACTCGCAAAGTTTTCCCAGTGACCGTTACTCAAGTACTGCCCGGGCCTGCGTGTATCGGTGGTTTCGAAATACAGGTCCTGCACATCCGCCGTCATACTGGTCGCCGCCCAAGCCAGGTCCGCATTACGCCCGAGCACCACGATGGGAAGCCCCACCAGACTCATGCCAGAACTCCTCAAGCGTGAGCCTTTGAGCACGACCGGATACCACCACGATGGCATGCTCAACCCCAGGTGCGGATCATTGGCGAGAATTGCATGCCCGTCTGTGGACAATCGCCCTGCCACGGCCCAGGCATTGCTACCCAGCCATTTGCCACCCAAATGCAATTCATCCTGAACGCTCTGCGTAAGCCCCATGACCGATGTCAAGGCCTTCGCCCTGGCTTGCGCCTGGGTGTTCACGATAACGGGTTGCCCCTGGCCGCGATCCCGATAGAGGAAGGTCATCTCCTCTTTGGAAAGGTACTGGTTGCTGATGTAGCGCTCGATTTCTTCACTGAAGTTGCCCGACAGGTTCAAGGAGAACACTTTGATCCAGGCCAATGAGTCTGCAGGCGTCCAGGGCTCCGGCTTGATGCCCAGCGCAGTGAACTCCACCGGCAACGTGGGATGGCTGCCAATCCAGGCATTGATGCCCTCGGCATAGGCGTCAAGCGAATCCCGGGCTTCGGCGCTCAGGGCGGGCACGGCCGCCTGGGCGGCCCGGTACAGCCCCAATGTCCGGAACCAGGCGTCCTGCTTGACCATGCCTTGCCCGAACAGCTCACTCAAGCGTCCCTGGGCAATGCGCCGCTGTCGCTCAAGCTGCCATAAACGGTCTTGAGCGTGGGCATAGCCCAGGGCATAGAAGACCTCTCGATCATTACCAGCTTCGATATGCGGCACTCCCTGTTCGTCACGCAGGATATGCGCCATAGGGTTGCTCGAAACGTCGCCCTGCAACAGCTGCGTGTCCTGCTCGGGAAGCGCCGAGCGCAATTGATGAACGATCAGCCCCAACACGACCAGCAATGGAATGACGATGATCAAGATGACGCGCGTCAACAGTGGAAATTTCTTGCTCAAGAACTGAATCCTTTCATATCAATGCCTATGACCCGGTGGTCTTCAGGACACCATGCAAACCTTGGGAAGCGCTCACCGGTCATGCACAATGCGCCAATGCGTTCCAAACACTGCGCGGGACAGGTCCACCATAGGCTGCACCTCCCACGCTTTTTCATGACACCCTGATGGATGAATCTTGTGACCCCATCGTACAGTTCTTCTCCCTGGCTCATACATCCAGTGCCTGCAGTACGTAGCCGACAGCTGTATTGCTTCCCCTACGCGGGCGGCAGCGCATCGAGCTTCGCCAACTGGCAAAAGCACCTGGGCGCCCTTGCCGATGTTTACGGCGTACAACTGCCAGGCCGAGGAACGCGGTTCTCGGAGCCCCCGCTGGTCAGCATGGATCACGTCGTGACCCCCTTGGCCGAATGCATCGCACAGGACGTCAGAGGCCCGTTCTTTTTCTTTGGCCATAGCCTGGGCGCTCTGGTGGCATTCGAAGTCAGCCGAAAGCTGCAGGCTTGGGGCTTGCCACCAGAGAAACTGTTTGTCTCTGGCTGTAATGCACCACCACTCTTCAATCTGGACCGGGGCACGATGGCTCTGGATGACCACTCGCTGACCATATGGCTGCGAAAAAACAATGGCACCCCCACCGACGTCCTTGAAAATCGCGAGTTCATGGCGTTGCTCATCCCCCTTATCCGCGCCGACCTGCACATGGCTCGCAGCTACACCTACCGCCCAGGCCCTGCGTTGCAGTGCCCGATCATCGTGTTGAACGGAACCGGGGATTTTCAGGTCAGCCCTGATAAAACCAACCGCTGGGCTGAAGAAACAGCGAGCCCGTGCCGCACCCACAGCTTTGAAGGTGACCACTTTTTCATCAACACCCAGCTGGATGCGGTCATCGCCTGCCTGAAACGGGAAATGGCCACAAGCACCTGAGCGCGCACCTGTACTCAGCGCTCCCAGGCGCCTCAGCTTGACCAGGACAGATTGGGAATATGAAACCCCGGGATCTCCATGGCTGTACCGGCCTTGGTCGCCGCTTCGAGCACCAGGCTCGCCACGGCCAGATCCAGTACGCCCAGGCCGAACGGTGAAAACACTCGAGGTCTGGAGAAATCCGGTTGCAGCGTGCCGCTCGCCAGATCGGCAAACGTACCGGCGACAAATGCCCTGGAACCCAATTGTTGCTCGGCCAGGTGCAACGAGGTATTTGCCTTCATACTGTGTTCCACATCATCGGTAATGTTCTGCACAGAGGCGATGACTTCCGGTGCCAGGTCACGCAAGGACAAATGCAGCACTGTCGGCGCCTGTGCAAACACACCGGCATCGTGAACATAGGGCGTGGCAGCAGTGGTGGCAAACACCACCAGATCCGCGTCGCGGCAAGCCTGCTCCAGGTCTACCGCGCGTTGGGCAGATGTGCATTTGCCCTCCAGCCAGCCACAGAATCGGTCGGCACTATCAGCGTGATGGTCATGCACCACAACCTCCCCCAGTGACCAGTTGCGGCCGATGAGGTACTCGACCACATGCCGTGCAATCAAGCCGGCCCCCACAATCGCCAGACGCTGACTGCTACGGCCACGTCCAGACAACCTCTCGGCCGCCAGCACTGCCGAAGCCGCCGTGCGATGTGCACTGATCTGTGAGGCTTCCAGGCAGGCCCTTGGAAACCCGGTCGTGTAGTCGTTGAGAACCAGCACGGCAGAAGCCCGGGGCAGGTCCAATGCGGCGTTGGTCGGAAAGCTGGAGATCCATTTAAGCCCGGCGCAATCGAACGCACCTCCCAGGTAAGCTGGCAACGCGATAATGCGCGCCGAAGGCTTTTCGGCAAACCGCAGGAAGTAACTGTCCGGGTTCTCGGACTGGCCCTGCGCATGCAACAGATAGGCCTGCTCGACAACCTCGGCGATCGCATCGTGGGCGCGGGCCAGGACGTCGGTCACGGCGACACCCGGAACCAGGGTGAATGAAGGGGTAACGTTCAAAAAACATGCTCCTTGAATAAAAATTCAGTAACCGGTCGGCAACGCGCCGTAATGGTCGATGACCCAGTCATCGTCATAAATGGTATCCAGGTACTTGTCACCGGTATCCGGAGCGATCACAACCACGGTCTGCCCGTCCTGGAATTGCGACTCAAGTGCACGCACCGCAGCCAACACCGTGCCTGAAGAACCACCCAGCAGCAGACTGTAATTGCGGGCAATGTGCCGACAGGCCCGTATGGTCTCCCGTTCCTCAACCTGTATGACCTGATCTGGCAAAGTGGTATCCAACAACTCAGGCACTCGGCCGCCTCCCAGCCCGGGGATCCTGCGAACTCCCGCCGGCCCGCCGAAAATCACGGAACCAACGGGATCGACGGCAACCAGGCGGGTAGAGGGCGACTCGCGGCGAAATACCTCGGCGCACCCCATGAACGTGCCAGAGGTGCCGACCCCCAACACCAGCCAGTCGGGACGTGGGATGTGCGCCAGGATTTCACGCGCCGTTTCCCGGGCATGCACCCCTTTGTTTGCCGGGTTTGCATACTGGTTTAACCACAGGCAATCGGGCTCTTCGAGCACTATCTGCCGCACCCTGGCAATTCGGGCACCCACAAAACCTTCAACCGGGTGAGGTTCAGACACCGAGACTATCTGCGCGCCATAGGCACGCATTGCCAACAGGTTGCTGCGCGACATGGATGGATCGGTGGCACAAATGAAACGGTAACCGCGCTGCTGACATGCGCAACTGAGGGCCACGCCTAGGTTGCCGGAGGACGACTCCACAATAGTGGTTTTGCCCGGCACTGCCCCTCCCAGCCTTTCGGCGTCATCGAGCAACGCGAGCGCGGTCTTGATCTTGATGGACCCGGTGATGTTAAAGCCCTCGAGCTTGGCAATCACTCGTGCACGCTCGCTGAACCCCTCAAGCTCATAAAACAGATCGCGAAAGATCAGGTCTTGGGGCTGCCTTGCCAACTTCCGGGGAGCGGCTGGCGATAGTCTGCTCATAGCAACATTCATTATTGACTGATCTCTGAAATTGCAGCGCCAAGATCTTCAATGGCGACTGAGTCGAAGCGGTCGGATACCCGCTCCTGAGTGGTGTCGTCACGGCCTTCAAGGATATCCAGCGCCTTGGTCAATTCAGACTCGAACACTCGGGCGACTTCAAGCACCCGCTCCCGTGAGATCCGTGCCAGGTCAAGTGTCCAGTGCAGCTCTACCGCCTGCTCACGCACCAGGACATCCAGTTGTACCGCGCAAGGGTTGACACTCATACTGTCGCGAACCGTTCCGCCGCCCGCCTCGATGAAGCTGAGTGGGCCTGGAACACCACCGGCCCGGGAAACGCGGCCGAAATAGTTGAACGCGATTTCCGCAGGTGGCAACTCTGACAAAGCCTGACGCATCGAAGCGTCAGGGCTGAAATGCTTGAGCACGCCGAAACCGACCTGATGCCTTTTGGCGAACCGTATCTGCTCCAGCAGCCCCTCAATTTGCCGATCCACATTCGCATGCTCGTTGACGCGCAGGCGCATGGGGTACTCCGTCGCAAACCAGCCAACGGTCTGGCTCAGGTCCAGCTCATCAAACAGATCCCGGCCATGCCCCTCCATGAGGACGATCACATCGTTGTTGCCAAACCGCTGTTTCAATCCAAGGATCAAGGCGGTCAATAACACCTCTTCGACGCTGGCACCTGCCAGGCGCGGCGCTGGCTGGGTCAAACGGTGAGCGCTGTGCGAGTCGATCATCGTGGTGATGATCGCGGTACCCGCCGGTTCGCCTCCTGGCGATCCGGCAATCGGATGAGCCTGGCCCACACGCGCCTGCTCCACCCAAAATGGCCATTGGTCACGCAGTACTTGGGACTCCGCCAGGGCGATATGACGCTCTACCCACTCCCTGTAGCTCGCGCCTTTGCTCGGTAACATCGGTGAACGCTGCGCCGCCAGAGCCTGGAGCAAGTGCGACAGTTGATCCACGATAATCCGCCACGACACCGCATCAATCACCAAATGGTGTGCCACCAGCAATATCTTGCAGGTGCCGCCATCGCCAGCCGGTTGTACGGCCACTCGCATAATCGGTCCGTGCTCGAGCGAAAGGCCCGCGTTGAGTTGGGCTTCAGCAGCCTGGAAGGCTTCAGTGTTGTCATGAGCGATAAGCGTCAACGGAATATCCGGACACTCTGCCACCGGCGAATACACCTGATGCCAGCGCCCGTGCTCATTGACGAAACGCATGCGCAGCGCGTCGTTGCGATGCAGCAGATGCCGCAAGGCGTCGCGCAAGAGCGGCTCGTTGAGCGCTTCGCTACAGTGCAGCACGACGGCCTGGTTCCAATGGTTGATGTTCGCGTGCCCCGCGACAAAAAAATCCATTTGGTTGGGCGCCAGCGCAAAGTCACCGTGAAGCGGCTCGTCTCGATTGTCCTCACTGAACTGCCCGATAGTGGCAGCAGCCAGGTCGCCAATGGTCTGATGACGGAACACTTGCCGAGTCTTAAGTTTCAGGCCCTGCTTGGCCGCCATCGAAACCATTTGGATTGCCAGAATCGAATCGCCGCCCAACGCAAAGAAGTTGGCTCGAATGCCTACCCGTTTGACGCCGAGCAACTCCCCCCAGATCTGGCACAGAATGCGCTCGGCTTGGGTACGAGGCTCATCAAGCGGGGTTTCTTCTTGTACCAACTGCACTTTCGGCAACGCTCGCCGGTTGACTTTGCCGTTGCGCAGCAGTGGAAAGTCGTCCAATACAACCAGGGTTCCAGGCACCATATAGCTAGGTAGGCGCTCAGCCAGTTTTTCCCGCAGCCGTTGCAATAGGACCTGTTGGGCACGGTTACGCAGGGGATTGCTCGACAACGCGATGGCATCGGTATCAATGTCTTCCACGACCGGCCAGGAGATTTCCTGGCGACTGACCAGCAGATCGAACCCGAAGGCTGCTTGGCTGACGGAACTGAACCCCGTCTGCACCACATAGCCTTGCACAGCGAGCTCGTGAATCAGCTCATCGGGGCAGACCCTCGTCGGCATCGCCAACAGACGCATCTGCTCACGCAGTTCACCGACAGTCCTGAGCGATTCATTGGCGGCCAGGCAACTGGCCGCTCGGCACTCAGCCTCCAGCCGCAGATTCGGAACGCCCGTGATCAGCAGAGTCTCGACGCGACTGTCACGCAGTCGCTGCACAATCCCCGATCCCGCCACGTCCTGCCAAGTGACGCTGTCGATCACGTTGCTGGCGCGCGTATCCAGCATCAGCACGATATCCAGTCTGTAACGCACCAACTCGTTGTCAAACGGCCCGCGCTTGAGCCACTTGCGCACCCCGACAGGTCGACCGTCGAGGCCACTTTCGGCCAGCAGCCCGTTGAAGAAACGATTGGACAGCAATAGCTCCTTGTCGCGGGTGATCGCTACACGCGTGCGCTCCGCCAACTCGGCCAACGACAACTCATCCTCACTGCCGGTCAACTGCACTGCTTGGTGAAACGGTTCGAGCATTTCCAGTGCACGGATGTCACCCAGGAATATATGACCGCCCTTCACCAACTTGCGGCTGGCCGCCTCCAATACATTGCGCAGGTACGACTCACCTGGGAAGTACTGGACCACCGAGTTGAGGATGATGCAGTCAAACCCTGTCTCGTCGATAAGCTCGAGTTCATGGGCCGCGCATTGGCTGACCTCCACGTGGTCCCAATCCGGATGTCGCTCGGCCAGCGACACTTGCAATTGGGAAATGACCACTGCAGACAAGTCGATCCCGCGATAACGCTCGCAGCCCTCAGCGAGCCGGAACAGCAGCATGCCGGTACCGCAGCCGATCTCCAGAATTCTGCGCGGCTTCAATGACTGGATCCGCTCGACGGTCTGGTCCAGCCAGGAACGCATCTGCTGCGCGGGGATAGCGTCGGAGGTGAAACTATCTACCCAGCCTCGGGTGTCGAAAGTCGGGTCAATCGGCGCTTGTGGGTGTGCCGGCTCAACCGCGCGCTCATCACCGTCCTGATAGTAAAATTCGTAGATCGACTGCCATTCCGCAGTGCGATCATGGTTGGCATGATCGGCGATGAAGGCCTCCACTTGCGGCCAGTCTGCGGCCACGTAACCGACCAATCGCGTCTGCGTCTCCCCCGCCGCAATCACGACACTCTGGCGTACCAGGGCATCTTCATTGAGCACCGCTTCGACCTCACCCAACTCGATACGGCATCCACGGATCTTGACCTGATTGTCGACGCGTCCGAGAAACTCGAGCACGCCATCGGGGCGCCAGCGTGCCAGATCACCGGTCCGGTACAGCCCATACGGGCTGCCCGCATTGAAAGGGTCTTCGAGGAACTGCCGCTGGGTCGCTTGCGGGTTGTTCAGATACCCCGCGCCCACGGCGATGCCAGTGACACATAACTCGCCGGCAGCCCCCATTGGCACGATGTTCAGGTGCTCGTCCACCAGGTAGATGCGTACGTTACCGACCGGACGCCCGATAGGAATGGATACGGCATCGACCTCCGGCATGTGCGTGATGACGTGATGGGTCACATCATCCGAACATTCTGCCGGGCCATAGGCGTTCATTAGCGGAATATTCGGGAACACCACAAACCAGCGACGACACAGCGCCACGGTCAACGGCTCGCCAGTGGAGATCAGCCAACGCAGCTTCGCAAACAGCGTCGACGCACCGGCCGCACTGGCGGCGGTGATCGCCAAGTCGAGGAAGCTGGGCACCACCTGCAAGACGGTGACCGCCTCATGGTCGATGGCATCGATGAGCGCACGAGGGTTTTGCGCCATTTCATCATCGTAGATCCGCACACGCCCACCAACGACCAGCGCCGACAACATCTGCCACACGCAGATATCGAAGGTCTGCGGTGCTGTCTGTGCTACGCAGTCCCCGGTCTGCAACGACAGGTCGCTGATCTTGGCCCACAGGTGATTCATCATGCCGCGGTGCTGCACGATAGCCCCTTTGGGCCTGCCGGTGGAGCCAGACGTGAACATCACATACGCTGCAGCGTCAGCAACATCCTCATTAGGTTTGATGTCCTCCCCCCCCGCGAGGGGCACCACCAAGCGAACAGGCAGGTCGATAATCCCGACTTCCTGGCCTGCCTGGCGCGCCACCAAGCAGGCATCACCAACGCTGGGCGTCAGGTCATCGGTACACAGCACATGCCTGACGCTCGACTCCAGCAACAATTCACCAATGCGTCGCGATGGCCAGTTGGGGTCCAGCGGCAGGTAAACCGCCGACACTCGCCATAACGCCAGCATCGACACCAGCAATGGCACATCTCGATGGCAGATAACGGCCACCACGTCACCGGACTGCACACCCTCCGTCCGCAAACGCAGCGCAAGCAAACGGGCCTGCTCGTCCAGTTCGAGGTAGCTCAAGGCGCCCGATTCGCCTACCACGGCTTGGGCATCGGGAGTACGCGTCACCCAATCGGCAAAGATCTCAAGAAACGACCGTTGCTCCCACGCCACCGCTGTCTGGTTAAACTGATTAAGCAGGCGGTCTTTTTCGGCGTCGCCAATGATATCGATCTGGCTGATAGGTCGGCCAGGCTCGAGCAACACGCCCTGCAGCAACCGCAACAAACAATCAAGCAGTCGGTCGACCGTCTCGACTTTGTACAGCTGGTTGTTATAGATGGCCTGCAACGTCAGGCCCTGGCTGGTTCTGTGGGCGTTGAATTCCAGATCCAGGCGCGCAATGCCAATGTCGAACGGCAAGGGCTTGAGTGTCAATTGCGACAGGCTGTCCACCGTGAAATCGAACGTCTCTTGCAGGGTGAAAGCAACCTGGAAAATCGGGTTCCTGAACACCTCCCGTTGTGGGCTGAGATCGTTGACGATCATCTGGAACGGCAGGTCCTGGTGATCGTAGGCATCCAGTGCAGTGCCATGCACACGCGCCAGGAGCTGCGCGAACGACGGGTCTGCCGACAGATCGCAACGGATCGCCAGTTGGTTGACCAGCAACCCGCCCAGCTCCTGGGTGTCAGGCGACAAGCGATTGGCACTGTCCGAACCTACAACGATGTCGGTACGACCCGACATGCGCATCAACACAACAGCCAGTGCTGAAACCAACAGAATATGAGTCGAAGTACCTTGCTGCACTGCCAGTTCGTCGAGCGCCTTCAGCAGCGGCTGTACGATGAACAGGCTGGTAATCGCGCCCTGATTGTCCAGAGCATGGGACCGCGAGTAATCCAGGGGCAGTTCGAACGGAACCGGCAGGTCCGCCAGCTGTTCCCGCCAATATCGCAACTGTTCCGACTTGAGCGCCGGCGCCAAATGGTCCTGCTGGCGACGAACGAACTCAGAGTATGTCAACGCAAGCGGTGGGAGCGCGCGCTCCGGCTCGGCGTACTTGGCCGCTATCTCGCGCATGAACAACGCCAGTGACCAGCCATCGGAAACGATATGGTGCACCACCAGCAGCAACTGGTAGTGCTCCTCCCCCAAACGGGTGACCAGCATACGCAGCAAAGGCCCTTGCTCCAGATCGAAGCCCTTGCGCGCCACCTCACGCGCCAGGGCGATACCCGCGTCGATGCGCTGGGATTGGTCGAGCTCGCGCAGGTCGACCGTTTCGAAATCAAAAGCGCACGACTGCACATACCTGACGCGGCCAACGCCATGCTCTTCGAAGAAGCGGCTGCGCAGGCACTCATGCCGAGCGATAACGCACTCGACCGCTGCGCGTACACGCTCGATCGATAGGGAGCCACAGGCCTCCACCAACATCGCATCGTTATACGCCATCGACTGCGGCGCCAACTGCACCATCGCCCACAAGCTGCTTTGGGAGAAGCTCAGCGGATGAACTGAATGAGGCTGCTCTACAGTGGCCGTGCGAGCCTCCAGCGTCACCGGCGCCTGCTGCGAAATCCAGCGAGTCAACGCTTCGACCGTGGCGTTTTCGAAGACAGTGCGCACCGTGACATCGACGCTCAGTGCTTCGCTCAAATGCTTGGCGAACAACATCGCCTTCAATGAGTTGCCACCGGAACGAAAGAAATGCGCATCCGCACTGGCTGGCGCCGCACCCAATGTTCGCGCCCATAGCTGTGAAATGCGTGTGCTCAGTGCCGTTTCCGGTGCTGGCTCGATAACCGGCACGGTGGAGGCCGACGATGTGCCAACCAGACTGAGAATGCCGGACGCATCCAGCTTGCCATTCGGCGTACGCGGCAGGCGCGGCATCACGAGAAAACGGACGGGCACCATACCCAGCGGCAGGTGATCCAGGGCGAAATGCCGCAGCGCGTCCTCCGACAGCACTTGACCGGTGGCCGGCACGATGGCGGCAACCAACTGATCAGCCTCCAGTACCACGGCACAGTCGGCAACCGCCGGATGGGTCATCAAGACATGCTCAATCTCACCGGGTTCGATACGTTGGCCCATGATCTTGAGCTGCCGGTCCTTGCGGCCGAGAAACTTGATCTTGCCATCGGCCAGTCGCATACCGATGTCACCGGTGCGATACAGCCGCCCCTGGTTCGGCACCAGACCGTCGACGAATGCGGTGGCGGTCAGTGGCGCATTGTTCCAGTAACCATTGGCCAAGCAGGCACCGGCGATGTGAATCTCCCCAGGTTCCTCATCCCGCACCGGCTGACCCTCGTCATCCAGGACATGCAAGCTGCTGTTGCTCAACGGTTGCCCCAACGTCAGCACTGCATCGCTTAACTCGCTGCCGCTGACCCAGATGGTCGCTTCCGTAGGCCCATACATGTGCAGGACTCTCGACGGCCCTTCCCGGCGCAGGCGTTGAGCCAGGGTTTCAGGCAAGACTTCCCCGCCTACCAGCAGTACGTCGAGACTGCGCAGAGCACGGCCTGTACGCGGGTTGGCCATCAGTTCGCGCAGTAGGGTCGGTGTGCATTGGAAGTGCGTGACACCATGGCGCTCAATCAGCGCGGCGAGGGAATGGTCGTCACTCACTGAGGCGATCTCACCGGCCCTGGCCCGCACTTCGTCGAGACGCTCAAGGTTCTCAAGCACCTGGTTGGCATCGATCCCGAAGTCAATCAGGCACGCCAGCTCATCCACACCGCGTCGATGGAGATCGCGTGCGCGCTCGACGCACTCCTCGACAGAACCGATGAGGCTGGCGCTTTCCAGATAGCGCTGAACCGCCTGCTCCAACAGCGCGTCACGCGCACGGGAGTCACCCTCGCGCCCCGTCGCCGGGCTGGCCAGATTCATCGCCCCATCAAGGTATTGACGCAATGGGCCACCGGCGACATCCAGCGCCTGTTGCGCAGAGGTACCTACATAGCTATGGAGCATCAAGGCCACATGAGTTTTCTCGCGGGAGGCACGACGGTAACTCGCGATGTTCTCCGTGAGCCCTTCGACATCCTGAGCCAACAAGTGCGTCAGTACGCCGAAACCGGAATAACCCGCCAGTTCAAACGTTTCACGACCGCCGGCGGCGGAAAGCCAGATAGGCAGTTGGGCCTGAACCGGTCTAGGCAGGGTACTGACCGATCGCGTCGAACCATCACTGTCACGAACCGAAACAGCCTCACCCCGCCAAAGACGTGTGAGTACATCGATCCCCTCCTCCATGCTCTGGCGTCGTTGCGCATGCGGCTCTCTGGCCAGGACAAAATCGTCAGGATGCCAGCCCGAGCCGATGGACAAACCCACACGACCGGAGGAAAGCTGGTCCACCATCGCCCAATCTTCAGCCACTCGCACGGGATCATGCAAAGGCATTACCAGGCTGCCCGCACGAATCTGCAGACGCTGGGTGACCATGGCCAGCGCTGCACTGGTTATGGATGGGTTGGGGAATGGCCCACCAAAAGCGTTGAAATGCCGCTCGGGAGTCCAGATTGCGTTAAAGCCCATCGCGTCGGCGCGCCGGGCAGACTCAAGCAGAAGCCGATAAGCGTCGTCAGGCGCTTCACTGGCAAAGAAAAACAAACTCATGTCCGGGCCGGACCGCGGGTTCTTCCTGCCAGATGAAACACTTGGCAGCAACGCTTGAGTATCGTCATGAAGGACAACGGTGTGGCCTTCAGTCAACGGAAACAGCAGTTCGAGCAGCGAAATATCAAACCCGACACTGGTCCCCGACAGCCACACTGACGCAGAGTCAGATGACAAGAGATCGCTCATCGCCGCGCAGAAACTCGACAGGCTGGCTTGCGAAACCGCGACGCCCTTGGGTTTACCCGTCGAGCCCGATGTATAGGAAAGATAGGCCAAGCCCTCGGCCTTACTCAGGGACACGTCCAGAGCCGCCAGATCGGCAGAGACCTGTGTCATTTCAATCAGGTCGGCACACGGGGTTGCTTCATGCAATAGCGTGCGCCCCCGCAGGTCCGTCAGTACCAGGCTGGGTTGTGAGTCCTCCAGGATCAGCCTCAGGCGAGCAGGCGGCTGGTTAGTCGCCAATGGCACATACACCGCCCCGCAACGCATGGTCGCCAGCATGGCGATGACGAACGCCGGTGTCATTGTCGCGCACAGCCCCACCCGGTCCCCCGGCATTACCCCCTGACTGCGCAAGCGTTGGGCACAAGCCTGTACGCGCTGCGCGAGCTCGGCAAACGATACGTGCGTATTGCGATGTATCAGCGCATTAGAGCCGGGGCTGAGCGTCGCGCGCGATACAATCGCGCGTTCTACCGTGAAATCGGCATGCGCTTGTACATCGCTGCTGTCCCGGAGCTTCAGATCACTGTGGTGTGCATAGGGAGTCTCTGCGATGGAAGACAGGGCACGTTCGTAGCACTCACTGAGCTTCATCAACAGCGTCTCATCCACCACACTTCGGTCGACGGCCAGTGATGCCTTGACTTCCTCAGTGAAGGGTTCCACCCAGAAATTCGCCACCAGTTTGAAGCTCGAAGCCTCATGTCCGGACAGCTTGAGCAGCTCCACTCCATGTTCTTGCTTGAGCTTGCGGGCAATGTAGTAGTTGGTGAAATAGAACAGCGTTTCGCTGATCGCATCCCCGCCAGCCAGGGTTTTGATTTCGGCGAACGGCAGGCGTCGATGAACGAGCAAGTCACGCTCGCGGGAAACGACACGGCGGGCCAAGTCTATCCAGCTTTCGTCTTCCAGCTGGATTCGGACCGGAATGCTATTGATGAACAGGCCGACCATACGATCGCCGTCCAGGGTTTCGGGCCGACCGTTGACTACAATCGATGACGCACAGTCGTCCTGCTGGCGAAGAAGGGCCATTACCTTCAAGTGGATGGCAAACAAAAGGCTCTTGAGGGGCAGGTCGTTGTCCTGCGCGATTTGCTTCAGTCGCTCTGCCACCGGGGTAGGCAGCGATATAGGGTGTACATGGACACCCTGTTTCACTGCCACGGCACGGGGCAGCGGCACGAACCGATAACCTTCAAGTTCTTTGCGCCAGAACTCGCGGGCGACGGGGTCGGCGATGGTGGCTTGTTCCAGCTTGACGAACTCTGCGTATCGGGCCTTGGGGGCTGGCGTAGGGAGCGTGTCGGCAAGCAGTGCAAAATACAGCTCGAACAGTTCTGTGAGGATGACCACATCGCTCCAGCCATCGATCAGCGCATGATGGAAACTCATGGTCAACTGCACCGTTCCATCACCACGGATGTGCAGCATCAAGCGCATCATCGGCAGGGCTTCGATATCGAAACGACGACTCTTTTCCTCAGCCATGTACCGTTCAACGACGGCCGACTGCTGCTCAAGCGACAGCTGGCTGATATCTTCGACAATCAGCATGTCCGGTCCATGGGGGTGAACCAGTTGCAGCGGCTGGCTGTACGACACCAAGTCGAACGTAGTACGCAGGACTTCGTAGTTTTGCACAAGCTGGCGCGCCGCCAGAGTCAGTAGCGCCACATCCGGCGCAAATCGCAGATGGTAGCTGAATATGTCGTGGTACAGCGCATCGCTGCCGCCGTGTTCGTTGTGGTAGACCATTGCCAGCTGCAATGTGGCCATTGGATAGGCATCTTCAAGCCCCTGGGGCAGCCGGCGCCTATCCTGTTCGTCAAGCAGTGCAAAGCGCTCCACGGGTTGTTCAGGGCTTACCTTTTGAGCTTGGCAGGCTTGGGCAAGGGCTTGAATCGTGCGGTTGGCAAACACCTCGGCGACCGTGATTTCCACGCCCTGCAGACGAGCTTCACCGACCAACGCAATACTGCGTATCGAATCGCCCCCCAAACTGAAAAAGTCTTCATCGGTACCGACATCGGTCAGCCCCAGGGTTCGGCACCAGACATCCACCAGAAGGCTCTCCAAGGGCGTGACGGGCCGAGTCTTGCTTTCGACTGCGCCGACCTTGAGCGAGTCGATGTGCGCCATTGCCAGCAATGCCTCGCGATCGAGTTTTCCGTGACGCGTCAGTGGAAAGCCGGCAACCGCTACGATCTGCCCCGGCACCATGGCCGCGGGCAAATGCTCCATGAGACAAGCCTGCATACCGAGCAAATCAGGCAGGTCAGAATTACCCGGGACCACATATGCCTTGAGCGTCTCACTGGCCCCCTCGCTGATTTTCATCACCGCCGCTGCACTGATTCGGCAATGCGCCAACAGCAAGGCTTCAATTTCCCCTGGCTCGATACGCACACCGTTGACCTTCATTTGCGCATCAATCCGGCCAACCAACTCAATTTCGCCACTGGCCCGCACCCGTCCCAGGTCTCCTGTACGGTAGAAGCGCTGTGGCGTGTCAAACCAGGGCAGCGTCACGAACGACCTTTGCGTCAATTCGGGCAGGTTACGATAGCCACGACCGACACCCCTGCCGCCAATACAAATTTCACCGAACACATCGGACGGCACCGGGTTCCCCTGGGAATCCAACACCAGAATATGCGTGTAGTCGACGGGCATACCAATCGGCACATGCCCCATGCGAACATCGTCACGGGTCGCCTCGTGACAAATCGAACCCACCACGGTTTCCGTCGGCCCGTACTCGTTGAAAATTCTTGTGGTGACACCGTCGGCCAGCCAAGGCGCAATGACATCCCAGTGCAACATTTCACCGCCAACTACCAGGCTATGTACTGCACCCTTGAAATGCTTCTCGGGGAGGATTTCATTGATCAATTGCAAGTACGAAGGGGTTGCCTTGAGCAGGGTCAAGTTCCCGGCGATCAACTCATCACGCACAGTTTCAATCTGCGCTCCAGCACCGTTGACCGCATCGTCTTCGATGAGGATCACCGTCTGCCCGACCAGCAAGGGGCCGAGCAAGGCAGTCAGGGTCAGGTCAAAGGTCACTGGCGATTGAACGACAGCCCCACGCCCCTTATCGAGTTCATAAGCATGAGCGGCGTACTGGAGGTAATTGGACAATCCACCGTGAGTCAGTTCGACGCCCTTGGGCTGTCCGGTGGAACCCGAGGTATAGAGCACATACGCCAAGTCATCCGGCTCGAGCAGCACCGGCTCGTCTTGGGCTGCGGGGTCAACCGGCAAGGCCTCATCCTGTACCAAGACACAGCGGCGGTTCGCCAATGCCGGATGTTCGTGCCTTGTCGGGTCGACCATGACCAACGCCGCTTCGGCATTATCAAGCACGTAACCCAAGCGTCGGGCCGGCGCGCTGATATCGAGCGGCAGAAACACGCCGCCCATGCGCATCACCGCCACCATTGCGGCGATCAGCTCCGGCGAGCGTGGCATCATCAACGCGATGACGTCACCTCGTCGGCCACCCGCGGCCTCGAGCTGCACGCGCATGCCACTCGCCACGGCATCAAGGGTTTTGTAACTCCAGGCTTGCCCGCCGCAACGCAAAGCAATCCGCTCGCTGGCCCAGCCCAAGGTGCGTTGCAACAACAGGGGAAATGGCAGGTATTGAGTAGATGCCGGCCCCGACACTTGCATCTGCGCAGCGAGCTGCTTCGGGTCTGCAGTCAGAGGCATCTGCAAAGCGATCGCATCGGGCTGTTGCAGGATGGTCGCCAAAATCGCGGAGTAGCCCTGGACTATATGCTCAAGCAATTGCACGTCATACAACGACGGGTCGGCGCTGATATTCACTTGCAGGGATGTGCCTGAATCCACACATGAAAGGACCAATGGCACGCCGGATGCCGAATATTGCAACTCGCCGACTTCAATGCTGACCCGTCCGATCTCGATCCTCTTCTCGATCCGGGTATATAAGAACGAGTAGTTGCACGCCTGTGCCGGGAGCATGAAGGTCGTAACATCCACGGGCTCGCAGATATCCAGGTGCACCTGGCGCACCACGTCCTGGAACGACACCTGCTCTTCGACCGATACACACTGAACCCTCGGCATCGAATACGGCCCGACGCCCGCGCTGTCGCCGACCACTGTTCGAACGTCGGTGCAGACCTCCACCGAGATAGCATGAACGGTGTTCATGCGGGCCACCAATGAAGCCCATGCGGCGAGCAGGACCGCCTCCACGCAAGCGTCCGGAAACAATGAGACCAGGGGTTCCCTCGCGACCTTCAGTTGCATCGAGCAGCGTGCCGGACGCTGCCCAACCCTGGTCGGTACGGAGGTTTCGCCGGAAGGCATCGACGTCAACAACCAGCCCGCGACGTCAGCAAAGGGGATTCTGTGGACTTCGGGCAGAGCGTCGATTCGCCGTGCCACATCCTCAAGAATCATGACGAGGCTGGCGGTATCGACCACCTCGGCGCGGTGGTGCAGTGACACATGAATCAGACCGTCCGGTGCGACCGCAAGCACCGCACCGCCTTGAAGCCAATGCTGATTCGCAGTGTTTCGCTCGGCCTCTCCCACTTGTTCGTGGAAACCACGCAACCACTCTTCACTGTCCACTGCCTCCAGCGACAACGAGACGATGCAGGGTGCCGCCGATTCGTCCACAGCGAGCAGGGGCTCGGAAAACCCTTCCGGCACTTCAAGCCTGGAACGCAACCCCTGGTGCAGATCCCAGACGGTCAGCAGATGCGCATGCAGCTGTTTAAGGTCGCTACTGGCCCCTTGAATGCGAGCATATGCACTTACCGTGGACACTTGATCGTCCCCGGTTTGCTGGTCGACCGCCCAGAAATGCACTTGATGAGGCGCAGGCTCGAAATGTGACGCCATGTATAAATTCCCTTTTATCTGGTCTTGCTCAGTGACGCGAACCACCTGCCATGCTGACGAGTATTCGTCGAGGTGGGGTGTAGGTTTCGCGGCCGTGAGCCATAAGTCGGTTATCCAGCAACAGAATGTCACCCTGCTGCCAGTCGAAATGCACGGCATTGCGCCGGTAGGTATCACGGATTATTTCAATCCACGAGTCGGGTATGGGCTCGCCATCACCGAAGAATGTCGAGGTTGCCATCCCATCGGGATCATGATCCTGGAAGTGTCGGCGCAGCATCTCTGGCAAAGCAGCCCGGTGGAACAGACTGGCATGGTTGAACCAGCTCCTGTCGCCGCTGACGGGATGAGTCACTACGGCGGGAGCCCGAAAGCGCGCGACCAAGGTATGTTCACCCAGCCATTCAAATTGATAACCCTGAGGCCCGAATCGCTCTTGGAGTTCGCTCCGGTTGCGAACACCGAATGTTTGCTCCCAGGCAATCCCCATCCCGGGGCTGAACTGGCGGCGATACAACAGCCCACGTGATTCGAAAGCCTCTTTCACATAGCCAGGTAAGCTTGCGAGGACTTTGCGGCCATCGGCAATCGGTGTCCTGCCACCTGCGGCAGCAGGCTGGTCACACCAAAATGCAATCTGCTCAGGCCAAACGGAGGCGTATGAGTTTTCATTATGGAAAAAAATCTCCTGATCCGCCGGGTACTCGGTGGACGTATAGACCTTATCGAGCACGGCAATACGAGGAGTCGAGCACTGCACATAATCCATTACATCGGTGTTAAAGGCGCGCACGATGTCACTGAAATGCTGAGCACTGTCGACATGGAATCCGCGCAATAACACAGCTCCGGTTTCAACCAGCAGGTTGTTGAGTTCAACAGCTGATTGTCGAACCCATGCTCGCGCATCAACCTTGGCATGACTGGCAATGACCGTCGCGGGCAGTGCTCCGGGGACGTCATTGCGTACGATACGGGCCAAGGCTCCAACGGCAACCGGTACCCGCCGAGCGATAAAGGCTGCCGGGGCGACCACGGGTGGAGGCACACCAGCCTCATCGGGGAAAATCGAGGCGCCAGGGTCGGCGACCATCTGTTCAAGCGTGGAGAAAAGACCGCGGTGCAGTGCTCCCAACCAAGCTGAATCGGTGTAATGCGCAGAACCGACCATATCGCCACGCATGCCGGCCTGCGCATCCCAAAGCTCGATGAGCAACGGGAACTTCGCCCGCATGGGCTCGATCTCAACCTGCTCGACGGCCAGACCTGGCATATCCAATGTATGCATCGGCATGCTATGAAGCACAAACTTTACCGCGAACTCAGCGCCCGCTCCCGGCACATCCTTGCACGCACGCGCAATCATCGGGTACGGCAAGTCCTTGTGTGTTAGAGCAGCGATACAAACTCCATGGACATGGGCAAGTAACGCCTGCGTCGTCTTCACATGACCAATGTTCAGGCGCAAGGGCAATTGATTCACCAGCAGTCCGATCATTGGCTCCAGCTCGGGCAGGCCCCGATCGCTGAAGTCGGTCGCAATCACCAGGTCCTTCTCTCCAGTCATTTTGGCCAAGGCGACAGCGACCGCTGACAGCATGACCACGAACACGCTCGTTCTTGCCTGCCGAGCCAAGGCTGAAGCGCCGTCGATCAAAGCCTGTGGCGGAGCCAGTCGCTCATGGACGGCGTGGTCGGCCATCCCGGGGCGCTGTACCAGCAACGGACGCAGCGGACGATCACGCAGTTGGCTGCACCAGAAACGACCTGCGGCCTCCCCGGCGGCGCTGGCCACAAAAGCCCGCTGCCGTGCCGAATAGGCACTTGGCGTGGTAAGTATTTCAGGTAATTGGACATCCACCTGTCGCACCAAAGCACCGTAAAATGCTGAGAGATCGCGCCTGAATATTCCAAGCGACCACCCATCGACGACGATGTGATGCACAGCAATGACCAATACGTGATGGTCAGTTGCTAACGTGCCGAGCTCTGCACGAAACAAAGGCCCTGTTCGCAGATTGAACCCTGGGAGCGTGACACCTTTGATCCAACTGGCCAACAATTGCTCGTCATCCTGCAACGCGGGCGCGACTGACAGCACTACCGACGGTACGGACGCAACGCATTGCACGAGTCCTCCCCGACTCTCTACAAAACAAGTGCGCAGTGCGGCGTGACGCGCGATCACGTGTGATAACGCACGCTCAAGCACAGCCACATCGAGTGAACCGCGAAGATGCAAGACCACACTCTCGTTATAAGCACCCTGCTGCTGACGCATCGACTCGACAAACCACACCCCTTCCTGCATCAACGATGCAGGCCCGGACGATACGGGAACGGGGATAGCCATCAATTCGATACCCGGCTCGGCTGCATCATTGATGCCAGCCATGATCGACTACTCTAGGGTCTCGAGAACTGCATTGACTTCAGGTGAAGAAGCCAGGAATACACGGGTTTTATTGATAAGGTCACTCATCAACAGATCGTGCTCGAGGAAAGGTACCGTCTTGCGAAACGCGTTGAGCAAACGCTCTGCCGGCTCGGAAAGCACCAGGCCTTCGTTCAACTGCGTTGCTTGGCAGGCACATAGAAACTCGATAGCCAAGATGATTTCGCAGTTATCAAGCACCGTGACTAGCTTATAGGCGGAGGTGCCGCCCATGCTGACATGGTCCTCCTGTAGATGGCAGGTCGGAATCGTATCGATCGAGGCGGGAGTCGACAGCACCTTGTTCTCGTTGACCAGCGCCGCCGAAGTGTACTGAACCACCATGAAGCCCGAGTTTACGCCAGGACGGCTGATCAGGAAGTCAGGAAGACCGTTCTGCCCCGATAGCAATTGATAAGTGCGCCGTTCCGAAATGTTCGCCAGCTCGGACATGGAAATCGCGGCAAAGTCCAAGGCGAACGCTGTTGCCTGGCCGTGCAGGTTACCGCCAGTCAAAAGCTTGCCAGCCTCAGGAAACACTAATGGATTATCCGAGACGCTGTTGCATTCCTTGGCGATACTCGACGTTGCGAAATCGATGACCTGGCGTACTGCGCCATGTACTTGAGGCGCGCATCGGAAGGAGTATGGATCTTCCTTGGCGGCGTTACATTGAGGCAATGCGTAATGATTGCTGCCCTGGGTAAGTGCCGTGATGTTTGAAGCACAAACACTGCGCTCCGGATGATGGCTCGTGCGGTGAATAAGCGCATCGTAGAAGGTGTTTGCCGTGCAAAACCCCTGAATACTCATGGCTGCACACAGGTCTGCGAGCCTCAGCAAGCGCTGCGCCCGGACCAAAGACATCACGCCGTAACCGTTGATGTACTGCACGCCGTTGGTCAAGCATAACCCTTCCTTGGGTCCGAGCTGGACGGGCGCCATACCCAAGCGATTCAAAGCCTCGGATGCCGGGATCAAATGACCATCCATCCAGACTTCACCTTGGCCGATCAGGGGTAGTGCAAGATGCGCCAACGGCGCCAGGTCTCCACTGGCCCCTACAGAACCTTTTTGAGGAATGGCACCCACCACGCCTTGATTCCAGAGGTCAATGACCCGATCAAGGGTTTCGCGACCAATACCACTATTGCCGCTGCGGAAGGTCAGCAATTTGACCAGCACCACGATACGGCTGAGCAACTCCGGAACGATCATCCCGACGCCACAGGCATGCGAAAGCAGGTGATTATGCTGCAAAGCGGACAGTTCGGACTGATCCACTTTCGTCGTGCACAACGAACCGAAACCAGTATTGATACCGTAGGCGAAATCTTCCGACGAAGCGATTTTCAACACGTAGTCGCGGCCCTCATCAATCTTGCGAGCGACCTCGGGCGATAGGCGAATAGGCAGCCCACTCGCAGCTGCCTTGCTGATATCTTCAATGGAATAAAACTTGTGGGTGATTTCGATGTAATCGCCGCAGATCATCACAACATCCTTATTGCAAACGGTAGGTATTCTGCGCACCCGCTCGAACGCCAGAGCCGTTGTCACGGCACTGGCGCGGCCAGTCATTTCAGCTGACACACACGGAGGCTTGAGGAAAAATTAGTTAGAAAGAAACTGCTCGCCGCCTTTTTTGAATGGATCTTACTGCCCAAAATCGGCTACTACGTGAGCCAGAGCGAGCATTGATGCTTCATGATCTTGACAGTCACTCGCGTGCGTTGCGGGAAGAACTGCTGCTACCATAGCTCGAACCGTGTTTCGCTAATATTACATTACAGAAGATTACAACATGCAAGCAATAGGATGTGCTTCCGAAATCGAGAATAATGTCCAACACTTCCGCTCCTTCATCGACGCGCAATTGCTGGAGATTTCGCAAAACGGCAGGGCATTTACAGTGAACAGTCATGACTGTTCTACGCACAGCCATTGGCGATTGACTGGCGAGAATCATCTGGTGCAATTGGAGTCCTCAACCGACGTTGAGGCCTCACATGAGGGTCGACATTCACTGGCTGTCATCGATGCCGTGTTTGCATGCAACCCTGGCATCGGCCACGTTCACTTTTCTGGCTCGCCACGCCATGTGGAACATCTGCTGCATACCGGCGTTGCTGTCCCCCAGGGCGACCATGGTGCGGTCGTTGCACGGGAAGCCTTCTGGCAATCACCAAGAATCTGGCACAGCACCAATCCCGCTCCCTATCCGACCCGATACGTCAATGCCCAAGGCACGCGACACCCCCTTCGCCGCCCCAAAACATCCGGGGTTCTGTACCAACGCCATGTGCCGTGGCTGAACAAAACCCTGAGCTTTCGAACACTCGATCCTAAGGATGATCTGCCGCTCTTCCATAAATGGATGAATGACCCGCGTGTTGCACATTTCTGGCAGGAGGAAGGCGATCTAGAACAACACAAAACCTACATCCAAACTTTACAAGGCATGCCACATCAGCAAAGCGTCGTAGGCTGCTTCGATGACGTCCCCTTCGGCTACTTCGAAACGTACTGGGCCAAAGAAGACCGTATCGCCCCGTTCTGCAATCCAGGCGACCATGACCGCGGCTGGCACGCCTTGGTGGGAGAGCCCACATACAGGGGCCGAGCCTATCTGTCAGCGTGGCTGCCTTCTCTTGCGCATTATCTTTTTCTCGACGATTGCCGTACAGAACGGGTCGTGGTAGAACCCCGTGTGGACAACCTGAAGATGATCGGCAACTTATCCAAGTGCGGCTACGCCCTCCTTAAAGAGTTCTCTTTTCCCCACAAGCGAGCGGCCTTGTGTGTAATATCACGAGAGCGATTCTTTGAGGAAAGCCTTTGGATTCCAAAGGCAAACTGATTCAACTTTCTTATTTCAATGGACGTCAAAACATGGAAGTTCACGATCTCATCGGCATCGGTTTTGGCCCCTCAAATCTGGCGCTGGCCATTGCACTAAATGAAAAGCCCCAGAAGGAGCGTCCGCTCAACACCCTCTTTCTTGAGCGTCAGCCAGTGTTCGCCTGGCACAAACATATGATGCTGGAAGACACTAGAATGCAGATCTCGTTTCTGAAAGATCTGGTGTCACTGCGCAACCCGAAAAGCCATTTTACTTTCGTCAACTATCTGCACCAAAAACAGCGTCTTCAGGACTTCATTAACCTCAAGACCTTTTACCCAAGTCGATATGAATTCAATGATTACCTCAACTGGGCAGCCAGTCACTTCGAAGACCATTGCCGCTATGGTGAAGAGGTAGTCAGCATCACTCCTGAAAAAACGGGAGATGAGGTGAGCGCGCTTCGCGTGCAATCCATCAATAGCGACGGAACGCCCCATGAACGCCTGACCCGCAACCTCGTCGTCAGCATTGGTGGCGCCCCACATATCCCCGAGGCTTTTTTGTCATTGAAAGCGGATGCCCGGGTGTTCCACTCCAGTTCTTACCTACAAGATATCAGGTGCAGATCCAACATCCGCAACGTTGCGATCATAGGCTCGGGACAAAGCGCGGCCGAAATATTCATGGACCTCCAGAAGCACCCGGACTCACCCAACATTGATATCATCATGCGCGGGCATACGCTGAGGGTCTCCGATAACAGCCCCTTCGTGAATGAAATATTCAACAGTGACTTTGTCGACTTTGTTTATCATCATCCGGATAAAAGCCAGGCACTCATCAAAGAGTTCTGGCACACCAACTACTCAGCACCCGATGTTGAACTGGCAGAAAAGATGTTTGAGATTTTCTACAACCAGAAAATCAAAAGTCAGTACAAACATCGCTTCCTGAAAAGCCATACAGTGACTAGCGCCCAAGCGCACGCCGAGGGTGTCCACATCAACACATACGATATGGTTGGCAATTCAACTCAAGGGCATACCTACGACGCCGTCATCCTGGCAACGGGGTATGTGCGAAACCAACACGAAACGCTGCTCGCTCCGCTCCTGCCCTATCTGGGCGACTTGCGTGCAGACCGTCAATACCGCCTAGGCTCGACGGAAAACTTCAAACCTGCTGTTTTCCTGCAAGGAGCCTGCGAGGACACTCATGGCCTGAGCGATACACTTCTGTCGGTTATTTCTACCCGAGTAGAAAATATCAGAAGTGCATTGGTTGACGCCTATTAAGCCCTCCAGATCTTTTCCTCCGTTTTCAAACGCGAGAAGCGAATAAAACAGTGCTCATTATGAAGGTATATCATGTTGTGGGATAACGAAGACACTCAGTTTCACGTAGTCGTCAACGCAGAAGGACAGTACTCCCTATGGCCAATCGTCAAGGAAATCCCGAATGGGTGGCGCACCGTTGAGTTCCAAGGCACCAAAACGGACTGCCTCGCCTACATAGAAAAGAACTGGAGCGACATGAGCCCATTGAGCTTAAGGCAGTCGTCGCAGAGCACATCACGCGCGATAGAGTGACACGCCTAGTGCCAGGTAGGAGCGAGCCTTGATAAAACCATGGCCGATTTTTTTCAACAGAATCGGCCAAAAGAGTCCATACAACGCCGCCGGCCAAGAGGCCGCTTCAAAGCCCGCCCTCTTATACCCACCACGCCAGCCTGACGCGGCGATGCATACGCCGCAAAAGAAATAGCCCAGCCCCGTACAGCGGGCCTTGATCATCCCGTAGCCCAATATCGTCTCGGATTGATGGCTTTACTCCACCAGCACTTGAAATTGCCTCCTTGTGCTTGGCATTTACCGATACGCCCGAGCACCAAAAAGCCTTGCAGGCCATCTAGCACAGGCATCCAAACGCTGGGGCATTTTCCAGGCACAAAAAAAGCCACTCATATGAGTGGCTTTTTCTGAATCTTGGAGCGGGAAACGAGACTCGTATCTGGTGTCCGACTCATTGAAATATAAGGGGTTTCTTTTCTTGCCGTAGCAGGAAAAGACTTAATTCTGGACTTGTATTTGGGGAATAACAAGGGCTAAGAAAGCGTGATTCCGGGCTGCTCTATTTGCTTCTACCCATAACCAGCCGGACGGGAGCGTCCGGTCTGGACAATTACTCACTAATTTCTTAGGTAACTAGATGGGGCCGTGAAACTGCTCCTGCTGTAGCGCCCCTACGAGTTTAATGAACCGTATCCTGGAACTGCGACCTAGGGTTTGTCTGAAAAGTCGCTTTGGCTAAGATGACGTGCTCTGGTTGCTGGGAGGGCCGTTATGGCAGGCCGATATGAAATCTCATCTGCACGTTGGGCGATGATCGAATCCATCGTTCCCCTCCTCAACGCATGGGACGCCCAAGGCGCGATGACCGTCAGATGCTTAACGGTATCTTCTGGATATTGTGCTCGGGCGCCAAATGGCGGGATCTTCCAGAGCGCTTTGGGCCTTGGAAGACTGTTTGTGACCGCTGATGACGGATTGCCCCTGTTGCGGACGGGACGCTTACCCGGTCAGCTCGCGAATTACCCAGAGCCAATGATCGTTTACGTCACAACAGCCCGGGTCAGCTAAATATTAGCAACTGGATCAATCTCGCTCCAGCGCCAACAATGGTCTTTCAGCATGGCCACGCCTACCGACACTTGGCCAATCGGTCACCATTATTCAGAGCATATTGCGATCAAGCTTTACGGCTCCGTCCGATACCCTGATGCATTCAAACACCCAACCATAGAATGCTACCTACATTTAGGCCCACTACTCCTAAGCGACAAGTCGGCTCCTCGCTGCATCGACTCTATGCAGGCGACTGGCAAACGGCTCATTGCATATGTCGCCGTTGACCTATAAAAGCAGATTGAACAATTATGCGGGATTTTTCCAATAGTACTTGGAGTACTCACGGCATGAACTAGAGTTCGTTAGCGCAATTTATATCGCCGTCAGCCCAGCGCTTGATATCACTTATCTTCGGCGATCTAGCACCGACACTCAAGATGTTCTTTGTTGTGTACAACCTGACCTGTGCTTTGTTCGCATCATGTCTTTCTATTTCAATTAGGGCGTTGTTAATCAACAGTCCTTCCGAAAGGAGCTTTTGATTGATCTCACCTTCACTGCGCTCATCGCTAAACTCGCTTAATACGATGACCGGCTTTCCTGTATATGTCTCATGTTCCAGGCATTGTCTTGCCATTAGTCTTAAGTTTCGATAAGTATCGGAGGGCGTCTTCTCGCTAGTGAAGCTGCCGTCATAAGATGAATGACTACTTTTTAATTCGCTGACGGTTATAGCGCACCCGCTGATTGAGATAGAAAATAATAGTATAGGCAAGGATAAATATTTCAATTTCAACTCCATTGTTCTGGTATGGGCCCTCCGCCGGGCAGGCATCAAATCATGCTTTTTCAGTCGGAATTGTGTTTTGGAAAATCAACAGTCGCCAGGAGTCCACCCTCTGCAGATGTACTTAGCCATACGTTGCTGTTGTGCTGCAGTGCAACCGCTTTGACTATTGCGAGCCCCAGTCCGCTGCCGCTTTGCATTTGATTGGGCTCGCGAAAAAACCTATCGAAGACTCGCGCCCTTAATTCAAATGGAATGCCAGGGCCTGCATCTGAGACACGTAGCTGAGTAGATTTATCAAGTGATCGCACATCTACCTCAACGCGTCCGCCCTCAGGGCTGTACTTCACGGCATTTTCAATTAAGTTATCAATCAGCGACATAAGGCGTTCCCTGATGCCATTGATCCAGCTTTCACCATCAGAGTAGAATTCAAGTTCAATCCTACGCTCAGCCGCTAGGGGGGCCAGCGCAGCCATTTGCTCTTGTATGAGGGTCGTCAGCGGCACAGCCTCCATAACAGTGTCGATGCTTGCTTCGCTATGCATCAGCAGCAATAACTGATTGACGAGACGCGCAGCACGGCTATTGCTGCGAATAATCCCTGCAAGCAGCTCCTGTTGATTAGTGCTGCTTACATAGGACTGCAAAGCCTCAACATTGATTCGCATTGCAGCCAGGGGAGTACGCAGCTCATGAGCGGCATCTGCAATGAAAACCCGTTCCCTCTCAGAACTTGCTCGCACTCTGGCAAGAAATAGATTAGTCGCGTCCACCATTTGGCGAAGCTCTATCTGCTTTGGTCCTTCTTTTAAGGGGGAGAGATCTTCTAAAGTTCGCAAAGAAATACCATTTATCACCTTGCTCCAAGGGCGCATTGCAATACGGACTGATAGCCATGCGGGAAAAAAAAGAAAAGGAATGCACACCAGCAGCGGCAATATGTAGTATCCACGAGAGTTCAGGTATATGAAGAAGTTCCAGCCTCCGGCAGGGGTAATAAGTGTTACCTCCGCGTCGGAGTTCCCTGATTTGAGAGTACGGCTATTCCAGCTGCGCCCCTCACTCTGAATGCTCTGAATTTCTCCATACCTGCTATTTGTTACTCCTGTCGGAGCACCATCAGATGAATAAATTATCTTTCTATTCTTACGAACAATGAGGCTGATTGACAGTTTGGGATCTTCACCTCCGCCATAACCTTCCTGCAATGCTTCGCTGAACTTTTTCAGCACGGTAGTGAGGTCCTGCGGGCGATCATCCATGCGCTTAACTAATGTAAGAATGGTTTCGTAAGTATTGCTACCCGTGAGCATAGAGGGGCTTCGCAAGTTCTCCCACAAAATGTAGGTCAGAAAAAGACACCAAAGCAGTGTAAGTAGTAGCATCTGGGCGAGTATAATTCGTCTTACAAGCGTTGGAGTTTTCAAGTTGAGCCAAAAATTTCGCATCAACCAATCCCTTTCTGAATTGTAGCGGTATCAATGACATACCCCACACCCCGCACCGTTCGCACATAGCCTTCGCCGATTTTGCGACGCAAATTTCCCATATGCACATCCAGCGGATTACTCATATTTTCTTTCGCGCCGAATAGCCTTTCCTCCAGAAAACGTCGTGTAAGCACGCGGTCAGCGCGCATCATTAAAATTTCAAGCAGGGCGTATTCACTTGCCGTTAAATCAACATTACGTCCACTAACTGTCACGCGACGAGTCGGCATATGAAGAAATAATCCTCGAATTTCTATCACCTCATTTTGAAAACCGTAACTGCGTCGGGCCAGTGCTCTCACCCTAGCCAACAACTCGGCGAGAACAAATGGTTTTACCAGATAGTCGTCTGCACCCGCATCGAGCCCACACAGGCGATCTTGCAGAGTGCCTCTTGCAGTCAGGATGATGACGGGGATCCCCCTGAACTGCTGACGTAAGCATGCTACCAGGCTCATGCCGTCACCGTCGGGCAGTCCGAGGTCGAGTAGCACAAGTTCTGGCACGCAGACATCGAGCTGATGCAACGCATCTACTTTTCGGCGAACCCATATGACATCTAACCCTTGATCTGCAAGTGCGATACGAACGCCATTGCCGAGATCCAGGTCGTCTTCGATTAGGAGAATTTTCACAATAGTTACGTTATCAAAAGTGAATGAAGAACGTCTGAAGAAAAAATATATTAGGAAATCTATTATGATTTGTCTGAAAAGTCTCTTTGGCTAAAATGATGCCCTCTGATTGCCAAGAGGGCCGTCATGACAGGCCGCTATGAAATTTCATCTGAGCGTTGGGCGATGATCGAAGCCATCGTTTCTCCTCCTCAACACATGGGGCGGCCAAGGCGCGATGACCGCCAGATGCTTAACGGAATCTTCTGGATTTTGTGCTCTGGTGCCAAATGGCGAGATCTTCCAGAGCGCTTTGGGCCTTGGAAGACCGTTTACCAGCGTTTCCGACAATGGCGTGACAACGGCACTTTTGAGCAGGTTCTGCGCCATTTACACCTTCGTTTGTGCGAAGATGGCTTTATCGATCTGAATACCTGGATGGTCGATTCGACATCGATTCGAGCTACCCGAGCGGCCAGCGGTGCTGGAAAAAAAGGGGCCCGCAAGAACCGCAACACCACTGCCTAGGCCGTAGCCGAGGCGGATTGACCACCAAAATACATCTCGCCTGCGACAGCCATGGCTTCCCCCTGGCTGTCATGTTGTCGCCCGGTCAAGAAGCCGACTCGCGCTATTTCATGCCGCTACTGGAACAGATCAGCCTGCCAGGCAGCAAGGGTCGTCCGCGTAAGCGTTGCCGATGTGTACTGGCGGACAAGGGCTATGACAGCCAGATACTGCGTCAGTACTGTGACCGCTACGGCATGCAGCCGATCATTCCCTTGCGCAAGATGCATCGCAAGCCTCGACCAGGCCTGCCTCGACTGTTCGACAGGCCACAATATAAAAAGCGCAACGTGATCGAACGGCTGTTCAGTTGGCTCAAAGAAAAGCGTCGGCTCTGTACGCGATACGAAAAACTGGCGAGCAGCTTCAAAGCCATGGTTACACTGGCCTGTATCGAGAAATGCTTGCGGGCTGACTTTTCAGACAAACCCTAAGTCGCGCACCGTCATCGGTTCGCTGGCATGATCCAGCGCCTGGATGATCGCTCAAAGGACTGCTTTCGGCCAAAAGCAGCTCCTCAATTCAGGGGCGTTTTCGTCCGAAAAAACACCATTCGGAAATGTCTGAAAGAGGACGCGCAGGCACCTACCTCAAGGACGATGCAGCCCTGTCGCATCCCGCCAGTACAAGGTTTTTTCGAACTGAAAGCTAATAAGAAAGAAAGCCGAACACGACTGAGATATGGACCGAGCGATTTTATTCAGATCTTCCATAGCCGACTCCCCCTCTGGTTCGGGCCCTTTAATTCTGATGGTGCAACGCACAGCGACAGGGAAGTCGATACCCATTGTATTCTCAGCATAAATCGTAGGGGCATCGAGTACGTCATTGGTACTCAATTTAAGTCCCGAGGTAAATTCAGCGTATAGCCCATTTCCTGCGACCTCTATTTCCCAAGCACTGGCATTCGCAACTGCCTTGCTCAGCGTCGAAATTGTGAGCGTACTATCAGCTTCCAAGCACAGATCAAGACTCATGAATCCTCCCTTTTCCTTGGCTGCACACTTGCACCAAAATTTTTGAGTGCGATCTTCGCGACAGTGTATTTGGCTAGGGGTTTGAACGACCTCCGCCGTTCACTATGGGCGGGAGTCGACCCAAAGCCGACATAACTCCGTGCATTATCGTTTTTCCACAACAACCACATAATCGGAGAAGTCGACATCACCCACCCCGTCGCTACATTCCAACGTCATCGTGCCATCGGTCCCGTGGACGTGAATTCCAGCATTGCCAACCCATGCATTCATGCCAAAAGCGCTCTTCCAGACGTTCCAGATTTTTAGAACGTTTCCACCTTTAGAAAACACTTCTATCTCCAAAGCATCGGGACTGGTATCAGACCACAAAACTATTTCGGGACAGCCGTTGCCAGAGCCTTCGACGACGATTTGCCCGCCCATCATCTTTAATGCCAATCCTTGCACTCGACCGTTCGTAGCGCCCAATCGACGAACTGAAAAGACGGTTCTGGGTTCTGTGATCTTGATCTCCATTATCGCAACGATAGTTTTTCCATTGAAACTTATGGGCTTCCCTTTGGTGCGCATAAATGTAGAGGAGAGTGTTTCTTCCATTTTTTGATCCCCGGAATCTCTCAGGTGCCTTGCCTCAGTTTGGCCTAGCGAGGTTAGCATCCCTATACCTTAAGGGATTATGAATGGCTGCTTCTGGCCGAGGCTGTGGAAAAACGTTTTTGAGCGCGACAGGTACTCAAAACCGAACCGAAAATCGCGTTTCTACGCAAAATCCACATCTGCTGACGTACCGATAAATTTCAGATTTGACGTAGACGCGGACACTTAAATTTTGGTGAAGCGTTTTTACACACTCTGGGCCATTAGCCGCCATTTACTAAAAGCCGCTTTCGACTCAAAGCTGGCAATGGCGATACCCCAGACTGATTCCGGCCCGATACGATAGAAGCATTTACAACACTTGGTCGTGCCCAGCCCCATTGTTCGGGAACCTTCTGGCCACTTAATAAGAACTAATGCTGATCGTCTGGAGGGACGGTAACGGGATGAAGAAAAGAGTTCCAGGCCTTGTATGCTTCATGATGCTTTTTGACTTCCTCATCCCAATCAGGCCCTGAAACTCTCTTCGAGACCACCATCATCATCATTTTGGTATTGGCGGCATCAAGCTCAACTAGTAGCTCGTGGCATCTAAATCTAAAATCATCTATGTCTTCCATATACTCACCTTGCGACAGGTCTAGCCGGATATACCGGGTCATGCCCATTTTCGTAATGACAAGTCCCCAAAGACAAAGGTTCATTGAGCAGCCGAGTTTCTATTCGGCATGTTTTGAACAGACTGCATCGCACAGCAGCTCCAACAACTCATTCGCCAGGACCGCCGCTTCTTGTCGATAGTCGGCGTTCCAGCGGCACGACCAGTTATCAGGCTTTCCCTCATCCTCCCATTGCGCCAATGCAAGCCCGTTGAGTATTTCCAGCTCGAACCAAACACGCTGCCAAGCGACGGCGTCCTGGACTGACGCCGTGTCTTGCCATAGGAATTCTGTTTGCACGACAAATGCCGACCATGCAAACAGATCCTCTGAGGCTCGCTCACCGATCATTCGGAAGTATTTTGCGCTAGCCAATCAACGATTCCTTGTAGTCGTTTACCTGTTTAGTAAACGTCTATCCCCGGATAGAGATCCGCGGGTGGACGATAATTGGGGTTCTCAAAGCGGCTGTTCTCGTAATGGGTTTTGGCCGTCGGTCCATCGCCGTTATAGGTCACCTGCGGGTTTGGCGTGAGATGCCAACCGCTTCCTTCCTTGTCGCGCTCGATCAGTGATGCGTATAATCTACAGTTGCCTGATGAGCCGGATGTCAGCCTGAACTGGTAATAGCGTCCGGCTTGGGGCGTGAACTTAGTCGAGACATAGCAGGAACGAGTGCGTGTCCCCTCCCAGAATAGATCCACTTGCGTTTCGATACCGGGTCGGATCTGCGTTTCGTAATAGTCCCATGTAAGGTCTTGCCCTGCCTTTGGCATGCCCACGTCCTGTGTGTGGGTGAACGGCAGGGGGCCGGTGCGAACGGCGCCGCCCGAACGTTTGCCGTTTTCGTATTGGTAAATTTCGGCGTGCTGCGTGTAGTCGACGATACGTACCCAGGCAGGGTTGGGCTCGTTTTCGGGCGCGGTAAAGTAGTTGGTATGGGGCAAAAACTGGCAGCCTGCGAACAACGGCAATGCAAGCAGGCAGAGCAGAGGGCGTATCGACATGAAGCCTTTCCTTTTGCAGAGTCAGGGTTACAGACAGCAAAAGAGGAGGCGCATTGCGTAAAAGCTGAAAATTTTGTGGCTGAATCGTCGCGACGATATCGGTTTCAACCGGTCGCGACAGGCAGAAATCGGCCAGAAGCGGTCATTCATACGCGTCTACCAAGTTGGCATTCAGAACGGCGCGACAGGCTAGAACCTACTATTCAGTGCAGTCGTCCTGTAAATCGCTCTTCAGGGGATCCGGCAGCTAAAACGGCTTCGGCTTTTATCAGCGTGCCATCGAAATCTGCCGGCTTATCCAGCCCTATCCGTGCGCTGGTGCAGTAAAGCGTTTCATAACCAAGTCCCGCTAACACCGGACAAGTGGTCTGAATACACGGGGAGTCGATCACGCTGTCAACTTTGCCGTCAGTCGCGTAACGCACGACTCTGCTACCGCCCCATTCCGCATTCCAGAGAAAGCCCTGCGCATCAATACAAGAACCGTCTGGAGCACCCTGACCGTTGACTGTAGTGAATACACGCTGGTTTTCTAGCGACGGGTAATCGCAGCAGAAAATGCATCCTTGCAGGGAGTCCGCGTAATACATGGTGGAACCGTCCGGGCTAAAACAGATGCTGTTCGGGATCGCCACTTCGGGAAGGTCCAGCGTTTCAGTCTTGAGCGTCGCGGCATTGAACCGGTGAAATCGCCCTATAGTTTGCACCGCCTCACCGGCATCCATAGTGCTAAACACAAAGTTGCCCATACGGTCGCAGCGGCCATCATTGACCCGGGTTCCGGGTACTCCAGGCGTGATGGTAATTTTGGTGAAGCGAAGAGTACTCAGGTTGTAATAACCTAGGCAGGAGGCCAATCCCATTAGCAATACGTCTGTATTGGTCGTAAGGGCGAACGACCCCAGCGGCTCGGGCACTCGCCAGTGCTGTACTTCACCGCTCACGGGGTCCAGAGCAAGCAGTTCGCAACCAGGGATATCGGTCCAGAACAGGCGTTCCGTTCTTTCACACCAGACAGGGCACTCGCCAAGAAGACTGGTGGTGCCGCTTAGGGTTTTAAACATGGTTGCGTCCTACGAAACAGGATGGGGCAAACAAGGCAGTCAGTTGGAGAAAAGCGCTGACCACCTGTCACCGAACAGGGCGATGGCCAGTCCTGCGAGCATCACCATCGACCCGGCCAACTTGATGAGAGACACCGGCCTTTCCGATGCCCCCATCAATCCGAAATGATCGATAACCAGTGAGGAGATAATCTGACCTGCGATAGCGAGGCCCAGCAGGGCTGACAGGCCGATTTTTGGCGCAAGCACCACATAACTAAGCAAGGCACCGGCACCCAGCAGACCGCCCAGCAGGCTCCACCAGGGCTGGGCAGGTATAGCCGCCAGTGAGGCCACTATCCCGCCACGCATCAATGAAAAGACGCCCAGGCACACCGCTCCGGCAGTAAATGAGAACAGCGCCGCCGCTACGGAATCTCCACCAACACCTTTAGCGAGTTGACCATTCAGCGTGGTCTGCAGGGTAATGCCAAGCCCCGCGGCGATGGCCAGCAGGTAGTAAGCTGCGTTCATTTCGCGCCTCCTTACTTGGCTGACTCAAGCGGCATGAATGTCTCGGCAAAAATATCCGGCTGGTAGCCTGCGGCATCAAACAGATGCTCACGGGATTCGTCGATTGCTGCACGCAGCCTTTCGCTGTCCACGCCCAGCACCTTGCCGCCGCGCTTGACGATGCGCCCGCCAATCATGACCGTGTCGACATTGCTGCGTTCGGCCGCGTGTACCACGGTGCCGAATGCGTTACCCGACGGGTAAAGGTTGATGTCCTGCGCATTGATAAGGATCAGGTCGGCCTGTTTGCCGGGGGTCAGGGTGCCGACTTTGTCCTGCAATCCTGCACAGGTGGCGCCGTCAAGAGTGGCGGCTTTGAGCAGGCCATGAGCCGGCAGGGTCACCGGATGATGCTCTGCGCCGCAGCAGCGCTGCTGGTGCATGCCCATGACGCGTTGCAGGTAGAACGCCACCCGCATCTCCATGAACATGTCACCGCTATAGGAGGTTTCGTTATCGACACTCAGCCCCGGGCTGATGCCGTGACGCTGGGCCGACTGCATGGCGAACATTCCATCTTCAATGCCGTAGTGGGCATCTGAACGCGGGCATACGTTGACCCGCACGCCAGCCTCGCGAATGATTTTCCAGCCGGCGTCCGGCAGCGCTGTGCAGTGGTTGAAGATGTTATCGGGGCGCAGCAGACCCTCGCGATGCAAACCCTCCAACTCAGCTGCCATGTCCCCGCCGAAGAATTCGGTAATGATAGGCAGCCCCAAGCGCCGGGCCTCAGCCCATAGCTCAGGCTCCAGCTGCGCCATTACCGCCAGCGAGAGCAGCGGGTTGTCACCGTTCTTGACGTATTTCCCCTGGAGACGCTCCAGGTTGCCGGGCCAGTGGGCTTTGTCCCACTCACCAGAAACTGGCGCACCGGAGGCGTGTACAGACCGGATACCAGCATCGAGCAGCGCCTCGACCGCGGCGTCGGAGTGCGCGCCGGTGCGGCTGTTGTGCGAGTTATCGACCACGGTCGTGATGCCCGCATCGATGCACCCCAATGCAGTCAGTAGATTGCCAATATACATGTCAGCCGGGCGATAGTATTTGGCGAACGAGAAGTGCGTTGCGTTGCAGTAGTCTTCCAGGGTTTCGGCATTCGGATTGATTCGACGCAGTTGGCCCTCCCAGGAGTGACGATGCGTATCGACCATGCCGGGCATGGCAATCATGCCGGATGCCTCGATAACCATAGCGTCGCCGGCCTCGATGTTTTCACCTATGGCCGTGATGGTGCTGCCTTCGATAAGGATATCGCCGCGCGCCAGATTGCCGATATCACCGTCCATGCTCAGCACAGTGGCGCCGCGGATAAGGGTGCGGGCGGCCTGAGCGGTCGGGGCCTGCACAATGCTGCGGTTATATTCAGCCATTTTCTGTACACCTCTTCAAATTTCGTTGGAAGCAATGTACGCAATGCGATACTGCGGGAAAAAGATGGTTAAACTGTTTTTATTATTCAATATCTACGAATAATAACGACTTTACCCGATCACTGCTTTGAGGCTGCTAACAGTCATGGACCGTATTCAAGCGATGCAGGTTTTCGTACGTGTGGCTGAAGCAGGAAGCTTTATCCAGGCGGCGCAGACGCTCTCTCTGCCGGCCTCCACAGTTACCAGCAGCGTTAAAAATCTTGAGAAGTACTTGCAGGTACGCCTGCTGAACAGAACAACGCGTCGGGTCAGCCTGACCTCTGAGGGCGCACAATATCTGGCGCAATGCCGGGAAATATTGGAGCTGATCGAACACACAGAGACCAGCCTGACGGATTCCGTAAAACGGCCACAGGGGCGTTTGCGTGTCGATATGCCGGGTGGCATTGCACACTTCATCGTCATGCCAAACCTGCAAGACTTCTACAGGCGCTACCCGGATATCTACCTGATGATAGGCGTCAACGATCGGCAGGTTGATCTGGTTCAAGAGGGTGTCGATTGCGTTATTCGTACAGGCGAGCTCGATGACTCAACGCTCGTTGCGCGCCCACTCGGTCGGTTTCGCTGGGTAACCTGTGCGTCTGCCGCCTATCTCGAAGAGAACGGCACTCCGCAAAATCCGCAAGATTTGTCTCACCACCGGGCCATCCATTACTTCTCGGGCCGCGCAAGGCAAGCAGGTGAAATGCGCTTTGCCCGTGGTACCGAAAAAATCTCAGTCCCGGTGAACGGCACAGCGGCCGTCAACGAGACTGGGCTTTACATCAAAATGTGCCTTGAAGGCTTCGGGCTGGTGCAGCTCGCTGAGAACGTGGTCAGCGAGCATCTGCGAGAAGGGCGACTGGTCGAAGTGCTTGCTGACTGGCAGCCCGCATCGGTTCCTGTTCACCTGCTATACCCGCATCAGCGCTTTTTATCGCCAGCTGTGAGCGCATTCGCTGACTGGATTGCTGGGCTTGTTCGCGACGATGATTCAGCAGATTCAAGTTGAACGTTGCGCCCGGCCAGCATGCCGGTGAATGCTCCGGCTACGGAGATTGCGGCTGTGATCAGCAGCGGTCCTGTCCAGCCACCGGTCCAGTCGTGCAGTTGGCCCAGCAGCAAGGGGCCTGCGGCTGCCATCAGGTAGCCGACGCACTGCGCCATTCCTGAAAGTGCCGCCGTGTCACCGGCATTTTTTGTGCGCAAGCCGATGAAGGTCAGGCCGAGCATCATGCTGGCACCAGAGCCGAAGCCCAGGACCGCGGCCCACAACATGGCGTAGTCTGGCGCGTAAATGAGCCCGATCAGGGATGAGGCGGTTAACAGGCTGACGGTAGCGGCTGCCAGTTTCTGGTCTTTGAGACGACGAAGCGTGGCCGCCAGAATCAAGCCGGGAATGGCCGTCGTCAGTTGAAGCGTGCCGTGTACCGTGCCTGCTTGCTCCGGGGATATGCCATGGTCCATCAGAATGGTCGGCAGCCAGCCGACGGCTACATAAAAAGGCATCGCGTTCAGCCCCATGAACAGTGTGACCTGCCATGCCAGCGGCGAACGCCAGACGGCCACGGTTGGCGCTTGTTTCGGACCTGACAGATTTACGTGTTCGTGTTTTTTCAACTGCGGCAGCCACACCACCAGCGCCAACAACGGGGCTGCGACCAACAAACTCAGGGCAATCGGCCATCCCCATGATTGGGTCAGCGGAACTATTACGGCTGAACCGACAGCGCCCGCTGCACCCATGGTGATGGAATAAGCGCCGGTCATGGACGCCATTTTTGTCGAGAAGTCGCGTTTGATCAGGCCGGGCAGCAGCACGTTGCCCAGGGCGATCCCAGTGCCTATCAATATCGTACCGGCGTACAACACCCATGCGCTGCCTGCGGAGCGGAGCAGGATGCCCGCTGAAATGACCAACAGTGCACCGAAAAGCGTGCGCTCGATGCCGAACCTGCGGGCGACCGATGCGCTGAGCGGGGAGAAGGCTGCAAAGGCAAGTAATGGCAGTGAAGTAAGCAGGCCTAGAGCTGAGGCGCTCAAGCCAAAATCATTCTGGATCAGCGGCAAAACGGGCGCGATGCTGGTAAAGGGAACGCGCAGGTTCACGGCGATAAGCAGAATGCCTGCGACGAGCGCGATGGCATGCCACTTGTTTTTTGTATCTGACATATTCTTTATCTGTCCTCTTAAAAGAAGACAACTGTAGAGAACTTCAGAACCGGCTAATATAGATATCAAGACACCTGATATCTAAATTATGCCAAGCTCAAAAAATGTCGTTTCCTCGCCGGAAGATTTCGATTCAGACCTTTTCGCCCAGGCAGCGATTGCCCTCAAGGTTGCGCCTGACCTCAATGATTCGGGTGCCCGTCCGCATGATCATCGCAAAGGCCAGCTCATCCTGTCTTTGCATGGCGCAGTGAGCTGTGAGGTGCAAAATGCACTCTGGCTTGTCCCTCCCCAGCACGCCGTATGGATCCCGGGCGGCACGCCGCACAGTTGCCGAGTGACCGAAAACGCCCGGACCTGCTTTCTGTTCGTTGAGCCCGGTGCGGCAGCCATGCCTGAAGAATGCTGCACGGTTGCCATTACGCCCCTTGTTCGGGAGATGGTCCTGCATCTCGCTGAACAGGAACCTGCTTACCATTCCGAGGGCAAGACAGCTCGGCTGGTTGCAGTGCTGCTTGAGCAGCTTTCCGATGCCCCGCTGAAAGAGCTGCATTTGCCGATATCAGACCACCCCAAGATCAAACAAATCGCGGATACGCTCTTCTCAGATCCAGGCGACCGAACCACGTTGCGCGAGTGGGCCACTCGGCTTGCAACCAGTGAACGAACGCTGGCCAGGCTTGTAGAAAGCACGACCGGGCTGAGCTTCGGACGCTGGCGTCAACAATTGCATTTGATGATCGCACTGAGTCATTTGGCGGAGGGGGTATCCGTGCAACGTGTGGCGGGCATCCTGGGATATGACTCTGTTAATGCATTCATCACTATGTTCAAGAAAGCACTGGGTAAACCGCCTACTCAGTATTTTTCCTCTCTGCGCTAGTGCTCTGCTGGCTGATACAAAGCGCCGAGGCTGTAGAACGATCTGTCTGCTATTGGCCGTTAGCTGCCGATCCCGACTGTTCGCTCACGGGCGATTCTGTTGAAAAAGTCCCCCCGTCCGCAGAGATTATGGAACAGAGGGTGGGATTTCGCCGACGCCATGCCCCACCAGTAACTTGAGCGTTGCCTCGGGGTCAACGCTCCACCATGGGCCACCCCGCACATGCTGCCACCCTACTCTACGCATCAGACTTACCGTAGCCTTGGCGGCGAAACTCGCGGCCTCCGACTCGGCGACTATTCCCAAAGATCGGACGCTTAAAACCTCAACAGGTCTATACATCGTGGTCCATTCCGAACCTTTGCCCGCAAAGTGACGACGAATGCGTGCGACCGGGTTACTGCTGTAGCCTACAAAATACCGGTCCCCCTCCAGCAGTAACACGAACAGCGAGTACTCCCCGCCATTGCCCAACTCTGCGGGGCCGACAACATCGCAGGGTGGTTGTCCTGCGGCCATCGCGGACGCGACGCTGTTGAAGGCTTCCATGCCAGGCATTGCACCTACCACGTCATGGTGGCCATGACTGATCAGGGCCTTGACGGTGAGCTCATGGCTCAAATTAGTAAAGAAACCGCCTCGAACATTCTGATACCCATGGATGCGCATCAGCGCGAGAACTGCTTCGTTCTCCGCCAACTCCCCGGTCCTGTAGTCAATCTCTCCCAAGTCGACCCGACGTACTTCGCGCACGGGTGGATGGAGGCGTGTCCATTGAGATCCCGTGCCACTGAAATGCTTTTTAATGCGACGGTTTGAATCCTTTGCCTGCCCCACGTAAAACTTTCCGTTAGCAAGTTCCAAGACATACAGTTGGCGAGCGGCGAGCTCCAGTTTCCAGTCCATAGTCAGATCCATACCAATGTCAAGTCCGTAACATATGCACGAGTCGCTGATGTTGCCATCACCAACCGGCGCGACGACAGCGATATATCGCATCGCTTAGCTCAATCGCATTTCGCGAAGAGCAGCTTTAGAATCGATAGTTGCCGTTCATTAATGTTCCCTCTTGGTCAGATTCAGTAGCGTGCAAACACTGAACATTGGCCAGGCATCGCAACATCCGCGACACGGTACGCGGGAAGGACATTTCGTTTCGTTACAGGATGGTCATCCTGCAAATTTCCTACTCAAACGTTCCCATCTGCGGCAACCGCTGCAAAAGCGAATTACTTAGCGCATCACGCAGTCCTGTCGGGATGCTCGGTGGTCCCTGCCGAAAAATCGGGCTCACCATCTGCCCGTCAAACTCATTGAGAATGGTGTCGATGATCTCATCTGGTACCTTTGTCATATCGTATTGAACGATGGGCGTGGTGCCAGGAAACAATGTGTGTATTGCCATGAGTTGCGCCAGCTCGGCCAGCTTCAGTTCATGTGTCGCGACAAAGGCGATTTCGACATGGCCACCATTCACTGGCGGCTTCAATAGCAGTTCTGGCGTTCTCAGCAGCAACAAGTCCCACGCGGTAGCGGAAATATTTCTGAGCGCCTTTTTACGTGAGGTGTTCTCCTTGATTCCGAGCAGAGAGCCTGCTTGCCCGCTGAAGTAATGCAAAGCCAACTGGCTTTCCCGCGCAAGCGAGACATTTACCGTAGAGCTGATAAACCGCTGATAAGCAATATACTGGTCTGCTGCCGAGGCGCCTCGCATTTCAAATTCCCGTAACAGAACCATCTTCAGCAATGCTATCTCGGTGACTTCAACTGTCTCCAGAGCCTTACGCTGGGTGTGGGTTGCGATAAATGAATGCACATGCCGCTCGGCAATCTCATCAAGGGAATCTACGCCCTCCTTCGCAAGATAATGCGCGACGGCGGCCGGGAGCAGGCGGACGTTACCTGTCGCCAGAAAATAACCGGTGTCCATGGCTAGAAACCGATAAAGCAACCGTAAGCGCCGTGTGGCATGAAGTATGAAATTTGCGCGCGTTGATTTTGCATACTGCTCGACCAAAAAGAAGCCCGCGTTGATATCCCAGCCTTCTCGCGAGACAAACTCAATAAAGCCTCGCATGCCATCTTCTATCTCAGCACCAGACATCAGCGCTGCGATGCCGTCCAACAAATTGGAATCGACCACGACCCTGGCACAGGCCGGATAACTCAACTCGCCCTCTTCCCGGTACTGTTGGTTAATTAGGTAAGGTTGTTTACCGCCGAACTGATCGATCAACATGACGGGCTTATTGACACCAAAAATCTTCGTGCCGCGTAGCCAAGGCGAATCAATTGGGGAATCTTTCACCAGCCACTGGAATGCCGTCACGATGCTGCCCTCCATTTCCAAGAACTTTTTTTAATAACTACATTCCGAGGCTTGTGCAGCGCGAAATGAGCAACGATTAACTCGACACTTTGTCCATAAGGATGTCCATCCTAAACCCTTTCCGCGCTATCTCGCATGGCTGTGTGGATCATACAGGGAGTCTGGGTGACGGTCCGCTTGAGGTATGCGCTGTCACTCGTCAAGTTCGCCCTCCGCCTCGCCCCGCTACGGGGCAGCAGCCTAGAATCCCAGCCTGGCGCCGGCCATAATGAAGGTCCAATAATGCGTAGGCGCGATCATGAAAACAGCTCTAGGAATAGGACTAGCGCTACTGCTGGTGGTGACAACCTTTACGGCGCTCGGCCTCTTTGAAAAAAATCATATGCTGGTCTTCGGCCTACTCCTTGCGGTGGTCTCAGGCCTCGTAACCATCGCCCTGGCCGCCACGGCGAAAATCCAAGCGCTGCGCGCGACCTTTGAACCCACACCCTCGGTCGCGCAGAATAAGTCGCACTCTTTCAGCAACACCACAGCGATGCACCACTACCCTAGCGAGGAGCTCCGTGAACTGGCATCGCTACGCCAGGACTTACGCACGCTGCAGGATCTGCACGGTAATGCCGTGTTTGAGATTGCCGCACTGAAAACGCACATGCGCCTGTGCTTCGACAATATCCGCTACCACGAGCAAATCACCCTCCCCCACGCGCTGGCGGGTCAGGCCAGCGCGATTATTGTTGCAACGCTGTTGACGCTCGTGGGCACAGCCTTGTGCGCTCTGCCCGATATTGCCTATGCGCTGGCTAAGGCCGTCAATGTAGTGGTTGTTGACGGCTGGCAACACCTCAGTCATTGGCGCGCCGGCTGAACGCTCGACTACAGTGTGCTGATTCACGCCACCCCGGAATACCGGCCCATGGGATACACGGTCTCAACCCGGGAACACGATGGCAGTGAAGCTGTAGGGCTGCTGCCACGTTTCGATCATGCGCCCCACGACAACGCAGCGGGCTTTGCCAGTCTGCGCCAGTATGTCCTGAGCGAACTGACCAGCCACTTCATTACGCGTACTGGAGAGCATGCGCGGAAAGACGTAGAACGCCACCACGCTATCGCTGTAGGGCGCCGGCAAGACAGCGAGCCCTCGCGGCTGCTTGGGATCATGCGGGTTCACCGCAACATCCTGTTTAAGCGCCAGTAGCTCGTCGTCCAGGCTGTCGCCAGCGTGGAAAGCGATGTCCAGCAACGCCAGACTGACTGTCGTCCAGCCGTGACGGCCACGACGCTGCGCCTCTAGAATCATATAGCGCAGCGTGTCGGGTAACAGCAGCGTTGGCTTTGGCAGACTTACTCCGGCATCACGGCTGGTGTAATAGCGGTCAACGGGCTCGGACAGGCCGGAGATGGCAAACAGTGCGTCAGTCCGCGCGACTTCCCCCATGCCAAAGGCGGTTTGCAGATAGAATCCGAGGTAGTCCAGTTCATCGCCTAGCAGCCCCGTCGAGCGCTGGACAGATCCGCGATTAGCCAAATAGTGGAGGATGTATGCCGGCTCCTCCAAGACTTCTAAAATGCAGCCAAGGTCGGCGAGATTCACCGTCGGAGCAAGCTCGAGATCCAGCGGCACCCAACCTGCCTCCTTCAGCTCCGCTTCGCAACTAGCGAGAATGGAAAAGTCCTCCAGTGTCACCGACAGCCGAATCACCTGATCGATTACCCTGGCGTCAATCCCTAGGGATGTAACAACCTGTTGACTGAGCTCATCACCACGCTTGGCAGCGTCAATCACCTGCGCCAGCCGATCTGATTGAACGGCCGGCTCGACCAGCAATTCCTGCACATGGCGTTTAACTCGGTCTGGCGCCCCGCGCAGACCCTGTGCGCTCAAAGCTCCAGACTTCGCTTCAACAATCAGCACCGTACGATCGAGGATCAGCAGTACATCCGTCTCGTAGCGATCTACCCCCACCGCCCACTTGACTCCCGCCTGCAGCCGGGCGGAAGGAAATGCCCCTCGCAGCAGATCGGTTACTTGCGCTTCCAGGTACTCGGCCCGTGTCCGGGCCATTTTGTTCCTGACGGCCGGGGTGAGGTCTCCCAACAGCGAACGCATTACGCTATGAATATGACTGAACACTAACTGGGGCATGGGGAAGAAGTACTCAAGTCCGGTACTGATACAGGGTGCAGACCAGATCGGATTACCCATGAAGAAATGGGGGATGTCGTCGGCGCTTAAGCTCCCAGGTTCCCGCGACAAGCGTTCCAACACCCGTACCACGACGCCTCGATCACGGCCGGTGGCGTGTGCGATGCCTTCGGAGTCCACGATGGCCAGCTTGAGCAGTTGAAAATCGGCGTGAGACATTATCCAACCGGCCAACTGCTCGCGGCTTACGGTTTCCGGGATTTGGCGCAGAAACGCCTCAGGATCGCCTTCGACAAAGTCAGGCTCGCGAAAAAAAGCGTGGACCATTTCAGCATGGGTTTGGCAACGGATAATCGCGCCCAATCGCCGCAGACGTTCTGATGCGCGCTGCTCGACATCCACGAGCAAGGCCTTAGCCACCTCGATCACGTCGGTCGCGCCGAATCCGTAGGCAGCGGTAAGGTCGCCGTCCAACGCGCCGTATAGCTCGCGGGCAATGCGTAACACGGCACCATGGTAGCCCCAATTCCTGACGAACTGGGTATGCCCGCGCAAGCGCTCCTGGAGCACCAACGCGGCGCGTTCATTCACCTCCTTCGCCTCGGACAGTGAGGTGTACCGGGCATGGTAAAACGCGTCTGCTAGGGCTTTCAGGCGCTCGATTAACTGCTGAATCTCGTCGGGTTCAGCCGGGCGCTGCCCCCACTGATCCTGACGCAACGTCAGGATCAAGGCTTGCAGCAATTCGACATGCGGCTGCCCGATGCCCGACATTAGACTGCGTTGAGCTACGCCCTCGGCACTGACCGGTGCCTGCAGCCCGTAATGGGCGAGGACCGCCAGCAGGTGCGGGGGATAGCAGCGCTGCAGCAACGCACAAATGTCACTGCACAGTACAGGCAATTGCCGTTGGCTCTCGATCCCGTTTGCCACCAGTTGCGCTTGCAGCTCATCACGATCCATCGAACTGTAGGGGTGAATCGTCCATCCTCCAGCGGGCAACGCCGACGCATCATTCATGAGGTTCTCTTCCATTTTCCGTATCGTCGATGGCAACTTAGCCGAACGGGTCACCAGGTAGTTTTGCACACCGTGCCGTCCGGTCAACGCTCCGTTGTGAGAGCGAGACATGAAACATGTTTGGAGAGATGAAGTCAGGCGCGCCAATGCTGGAGTCAGAACCTAAAAGGCAAAGCCCGGCAGCATCAGCGATTTGCGAAGAGGATGGAGTCTCAACGATAAAGTTAAAAGGTGGACAAGGGATAGCCAATTGCCATTCCTAGTAATTCGACCATACTCAGATGCCATAGGAATGAAGCATAGGAATTTGACCGCCCCCTCAAGGGCTCCACTAATCCAGCATCTGACGAACGCAATCTATTCGCAAGGAGCAGACTTTGAAGGCATTTTTTCCTATGGTAGCCACCATGCTCCTCAGCGGCCTTGCACCGCTTGCGTCCGCTGAAGAAGTCGAGTCTTGTGGAGATATTCTTAGGTATGCGTCCCGGGATGTCCGTCACGACGTATCCTTCTCTGACCAAAGGAAGTACTACTACCAAAACGTGTGCAAAATGGCCGGTTCGGGATTTGGGATTGACTACAAAGACGCCTCATCCGCGCTCGGTTTTTCTTACTCTTCGAAAGATGAGTACTGCAAAGCAGAACAGTCGCTCAATACAAACACCAACTACAACCAAGCCGATTCAAGTTTAGTGGTTCGCAGTTCTTTGGATGCTTACGTTGCTTGTCGTGCACTTAGTGCTAAAGGCGTTGCTACGTCAATATCCATGCCGCCGGGCGAGACGCCCACTGTTTTTTCCATAAGCGTGAAGCGTCTGAGTTCATTACCGCAATCCGTTGACTCTTTGGCCATTGACCCTGAGGCGGTTTCTTGTAGTTCACAAAATAACGGCCAAGTGCAGTCCTATGACAAAGCGTTTAATGTTGTCGGGTTTCAGCTTCCACAAAGCGAAGCACAGTGGTCGCTCCTTTGCACGAGAAAGGCTGCGGTCAATTCAAATGGTAATCGGACATATGGCTCTGTCCAACTCATTCTTACGACCTCGTCAGGAGCGCTTCCTATCTCACTGCCGCAAGCCGGATATGCCTCTGGAGCCTGGGCAACAGAGCTTCAGGGTGAAACAGCAGCCATCTCGAAGAAGCTAACCTCTGTTGAGACAAGCCTGGCTGCGCAGAAGCTGATCGCGCAATGTAGTGGTGATGGTTGGCTCCCTCGACCTGCGGCGCCTGCCTGCCCTTCTGGATTCAAGGACAGTGGGCAATTCACTCACTCCGCACCTGGAGGCCCGCATGGGTTTGGTGGAAATTGCCGTATATGCTTGGGGAATTAAACGCCCCAAGCGCCAATTTGCTCACTAATATGAGGCCATATGAGCATTTTCTTGATGGTCCAGGCAGGCATACTGAACGTGTTGAAATAGCGGACCAGATGGGCTTTCATTTTCGTTTTTATGCAATTTTGCGGACAGCACCATGCCATATTCCAAAGCTGAGTGCTGTTGGCTTAACCAGTGTATACCCAACACTGACGGTCTCGTCCAAGAAGCGATGTTCCCCGATATGCAGGCATGAAGGGCTATTGCAAAGCTTATAGGCGATGCAGAGTACGCTCACTACATGCTCTGCCTTCAGAGCTCTCTCACTTCACACCAAACGCTCAAAGCCGAAGCCGAAGCCGACTCAAGGCTGGTCAAGCATGTTATTGCGTGATACCAGCCAGTAGAAATACTGATTGGTTTGCAGGGCCACTCTGACTCTATATTTTGGTGTTGAAAAACAACTAGATGAATAACACCCGCACAAAATGCATTTAAGGTCCAAGACCAGTCAACCCTGCCAAAAACGAGAACGCGCCCATGATTAAAATCCTAGCCGCTGTACGCAGAAAACCAGGAATGACGCATGCTGAGTTTTTAAACTATGTAGAGCACACCCACGGAGAAATCGCTAAAGCCAAACCGTTAGGCGTCAAACGGTACGTGCAAAACCATGTCATCGACGCGGCTTTCGGGGTCGACGCCGACAATGCCTATGCACAGTCCTTCCACAAAGACTCCATTACGGAGCTGTTTTTTGAAGACGTGCCAGGTTTGATTCGCACCTTCAGCGATCCCTATACCCAGCAAACCGTCGGCCCAGATGCAAAGAACTTCGCTGACCTTTCCGAGCAGCTCGCTCAATTGATGGACGAAGAAATAGAGACCTCCAACGTCGCTAAAGCCCCCCTCCAGTGGAAGGCGATGATCCTGCTGAAGAAGAATCCCGCGATGGCGCTCGATCGTTTTTTCGAAGCTTGGGACGCAGCTCACGAGAGCATTACCCGCGAACAGCCCGACTTCCAGAACGCCCTACGCCGGTATGTTCGCTCCCGGTATCTGCCCGAGGGTGACAAGGTGACGGCCTATTTCGGGCCAAACATCGCCGTATACGAAGGCGCCTCTAGCCTGTGGTTTGAAAATGAAGCGGATTTTTCGACCTTTCGGCAGTATCAGCGAGCGCTGTTTCAAAAACTTGCCGAGGACGGCGTGGCGCTGACGTCGGCGTCTTTTTTCGCTTACGTCAAAGAGGTCGTTATTTTCGATCACTGCTCCTAACGACCAGAAGCGCGACCCTTCTCATCCAGCAGGGTCGCAATCAATCAGATAGGCTCAGCCAGCGTCGCAGTGGACTCACGCATGATCTGCGCATGCTCTTCCTTGTCCCCGCCACTTTTCTCTATCTCGCACAGACGCGCGGAGTTCTCGACCACGAGTTGGCAACGCTCCCAGCGCCGCGTTTCGAACCGGCTCAGGGCCGTCTGTAGATTGCTACTGGCGAGCAACTCTTCGGCAAGCACGATGGCGCTCTCGATACCGATGCCGGCCCCGGAAGCCAGGTGCGGCGTGGTGGCATGCACCGTGTCGCCGATCAGCACGATACGGCCCTTGTGCCAGGGCAGCGGCACCAACAGATTGGACAGCGGACGATAGTCGATATTGGCGCCCGCCTCGTGCAGTTGTGGCACCAGCGCTTGCAGGATCGGGGCTGGGAACTCACTCAGCAGGCGCGCCATTTCACCCGGCCAACTGGCCGGATCAATCCACTCGGAAAACTCGCGGTTTTCCATGAGGAACATGTACATGTGCGTTTCGGAGATTGGATTGACGCCAACCTTGGTGCGACCCAGCCAATGAGTGGGGCGCACGATTTCCGGCGGACGCTTCAGCACCGCGCGCCAGACGCTCTGATGAATGGGTTTTGGCGAGGGTGCTTCCGGGAAAAAGTCCTTTCGCGTGCGCGAATGCACGCCGTCAGCGGCGACGACCAGGTCATAGCGTTCAGTGGTCCCGTCGGTGAAAGACACGTCAATGCCATCGTCATGCTCGATGACGCTGTCGTAGGTGATGCCCAGGCGCACACGGGTGCCCACTTCCCGCGTCCTGTCGGCAAATATTCGAGCCAGTACCGGGCGCAGGATGCCGCCACCACAGGGAATCGGCTTATCGCTGACCGGCGGTCGAAGCGCCAATTGCACGATCAGGTCGCCCGCCGGTGAAAACACATCGAAATTGGTCGACAGGTACCCTTCCCCGGCGACCCTTTCCAGAATCCCAACCGTATCAAGCGCTCGCAGCGTGGGCCCACTGAGCGTAATCCCCGCCCCCAAAGGACACCACAATGGATCGATTTCGACGAGGTCCACTTCGACGCCCTGGCGGGCGAGCTGGATAGCCGCGGTCATACCGGAGAACCCTCCCCCAATCACCAGGACCTTACTGACTGCTGCAATCATCACGCTCTCCTAATTATTCTTATTCACTCGGGCAGACATTGCATGGCGCACCGACGAGCTCTGCGGCGCTATCGCGTCAATGCCGCAGGAACATGGAATGCCGACGGAAAATGTCGGATCAGCCACGAGACTATCGAATCGGCTATCAGCGCTGAAATCGCTTTGCACAATCCGAGGTATCGCTGGCGGCGATGGGTCTCGCAGGTAAGCCGGGGGCATTGTTCGGAGTGCCTGCCTTTGCGGCAGAACAAATACAAAAGCCGATGAACGACGGCCCACACGAGCCGCCATCCATCGGCCTTTAACGGCGTTAGTTCAAACGCTTTCCAAGCCATCCCAGCACAGGTATTTCACTTCAAGGAATTCGTCGATTCCGAGGTGTGAACCCTCGCGCCCAAGTCCGCTCTGCTTCACGCCACCGAAAGGCGCGACTTCATTTGAAATCAAGCCACAGTTGATGCCCACCATGCCCGATTCGATGCGCGCGGCGTTGCGCCAGATACGCGCCGCGTCACGGCTGAACAGATACGCCGCCAGGCCAAACTCGCTGTCGTTGGCCATGGCAATGGCTTCGTCATCCGTGTCGAAACGCACCAGGGGCATGACCGGGCCGAAGATTTCTTCGCGCGCAACCCGCATCCCGTGGGCCACATCGGCCAACAAGGTGGGCTCGAAGAAACACCCGCCCAGCGCATGGGGCTTGCCGCCGGAAAGCAGCCGGGCCCCTTGCGCCAGCGCATCATCAACAAGTGCCTGGGATTTGCGTACCGCTGCGTCATCGATCAACGGCCCGACCTGTACACCCGGCTCCAGGCCATTGCCCACCTTCAAGCGCGCCATGCGCTCGACGATACGCTCGGCCAATGCGTCATAAACCGCTGACTGCACCAACACCCGATTCGCGCCAATACAGGACTGCCCACCATTGCGGAACTTGGCCAGCATCACACCGTCAGCCGCCGCATCAAGATCAGCATCGTCGAAGACAATGAACGGGGCATTGCCACCCAGCTCCATGGAACATTTCTTCACCGTCTGCGCCGCTTGCGCAAGCAGCAGCCGGCCCACTTCCGTGGACCCGGTGAACGTGAGCTTGCGCACCAACGGGTTGGCCGTGAGTTCACCGGCAATATCGCGCGTGTCATTGCCGGTGATCACACTGAACACACCCGCCGGCACTCCCGCGCGCAGGGCGAGTTCGGCGAGCGCCAGTGCGGTCAAGGGTGTCTGGCTGGCCGGTTTCACCACCATCGTGCAACCGGCCGCGAGGGCCGGAGCGGCCTTGCGTGTAATCATCGCAGCGGGGAAATTCCAGGGCGTGATCGCCGCGCAGACGCCGATGGGTTCGCGCAGGACCACGATGCGCTGAGTGTCCTTTACGCCCGGAATCAGATCACCGCGCACCCGTGTGGCTTCCTCGCCAAACCAGCGCACAAAAGACGCCGCGTAATCGACTTCACCCCGCGCCTCCTCCAGTGGCTTGCCCTCCTCCAGGGTAATCAGCGTGGCAAGGTCCTCCCGATGTTCAACCATCAACTCATACCAGCGGCGCAACACCTCGCCACGGCGTTTGGCCGTCAGGCGACGCCATGGGCCAAAGGCCTCATTCGCCGCGTCGATGGCGTGCCGAACTTCAGTTTCACGACAACGCGGCAACTCGGCCAGCACCGTTTGGTCAACCGGATTACGCAGCGTGTAGTGACCGTGCGGCGTCTCGCTCAGCCACTCACCGGCGATATAGGCACCGTCACGCCACAGTGTGGGATCTTTAAGTAAATGCTTCACTGTGCAACCCTCCTGATCAGCACGGATGACGCCCGATCATGAAGGCGCTGTCAGGATCCGAAGTCACCGGCAACCCCGACGCAACCAACCCTTGACGCAGCGACTTCATGAAGCGATCCGGCACGCGCATCGCCGGGGCACGCAGTGGGCCGCCGTTGAAGCCGGCGAGCCAGTCCTGGTATTTCCACATCGTGCGATTGAGCACACCAGTGCCGCCGGCATAGCTTTGCGCGGCGGCGCCGTTGGCGCTGCGTGCCGGATTGACCTTCCAGTACAGTTCCATCGCCTCTTCAAAGCGGCCCGTGCGTGCCAGTTCGAAAGCTTTCGGGTAGTAGTCGCTCATCCAGGCGGTGTTGCTGGTGCCGGAAAACTGCAACTTCATCAGGCTCATCAAGGGGATTGCGTCGCCTTCGATCGGGCAACTGATCACCACCTGATCACGGAAGTGGTAATACATCTCGCAAATGCCCGCCGGCAGCGGGAACCCTTGCTCGGACTTGATGGCCGCGATATTCGGGCAATCGGCCAACAGCCGACTGACCAACTCCAAGGACATCCCTGCCGGATGCACGCGCTCAAAGCCCCAGAGCGGAATCGGGAAGAGCATGACGGCGAGGTCCGTCGCGTCACAGAACGACTTGGTGTAGTCGTAGATTTCCTGCTCGCAGGTCGGCCAGAACTGTGGTGGATAGGAGAGTAGGACGATGTCCGCACCGGCATTCTCGGCGAGCTTCACCGCCTCGATATTCTCGGCAAGCGTGCCAAAGGCCGCATGGAAAAACAGGATCAGGTCTTTCCCTGACTCACGGGCCCAGGCAGTGAACTGGGCATTCTCCTGGATAGAAATCGCCAGCTCGCTGCACAGCAACGTAGCACTGTAGCCCAGGCCAACCGTATGTTCGATGTCGTGGCGTATGCCACGCTCATTGAGACGCTTCAAATCAGCACTGAAACTTGGGATGGTGACAGCCGAGCAGCCCACCAGGTTTTCCCGCGCCCAGGCACGGGCATCCGCTTTCTTGTATGTGGCCATGATGATTTTCCTTTGAACAGTGAAGGGAGTTATTTCGAGACAGGGACAATGCTGGCGGGCAACTCGATGCCGAGGCCTTGTTGCCGGGCGCGCTCGTACAGCGCTTGGGCGATGACGACGTCCTGCAGCGCCGAGCCAACAGACTTGTAGAGAACGATGTCGCTTGCGTGCTGGCGCGGTATGACACGGCCCGCGACGAGTTCCGACAGCGCGACCAATTTGTCGGCGACATAAACGCCGGCACTGATCGCCGCAATGGCGTCACCGGTATCGTGAAGCACCTCTTGCGGCATATCGGCGACGATGCAGACGGCTCGCTCCATCGTGACCGGGTCAACTTCCCGTTGCTCAGGCAAGGTGGAACCCAACGACACAACCGTGGCCCCCGGGCAAAGCCAGGCGCCTTGCAGGACCGGAGATTCGTCACGACTGCGGGCGGCACAAATCACCACGTCGCAATCCTGCACAGCTTCTTGCGCGCTGTTCACCGCTTGGATCTCCAGCCCTGGCCTGAAGCTCTCGGCAAAACGCTCGCGGCTAGCGGGCGTTGGACTGAATACCCGGACATGCGCCACATCGCGCACGGACTTGAGGCAGTCCAATGCGCCACGGGCCTCAAACCCCGAGCCAATCACCCCCACCCGCAGCGCGCGCTTGGGCGCCAGTAAATCGACTGCCAGCGCAGCGGTTGCCGCGGTGCGCAAACCCGTCACCCGGTTGCCGTCGATCAGGGCACTGAGCGCCATGGTTTTCTGATCGAACAACGCAATCAGGTAGCTGGCGCAGCGCGCCCGCATGGAGGCTGCGATCAACTTGCAGCCCATATGGCCGCCAGCCGGAGGTACGGCAGTCAAACTGCGCAGCCAGATGCCATCGCCCCGGGCCATGGAGCGAGGCGGCACCATGGCATCCGATGCAGGGCGTGCATACGCCTCGGCGAGCGCGGCGACGGCGGTGCTCCAGTCGGCGAGCGAGGCCACATCGGCGTCACTGAGAAAAAGCGTCGGGGCAATGACTTGGAGTTCTTGGGCATGATGCATGGCGCAAACCTCGCAATCGGGGATCAGTCGTTGGTTGACTGACACCCTACGAGGCGCGCCCCCCACCGAATACTGCTGGGGATGCAAAGCAGCTATCGCTTAAATCGATGGCATGGACAGATTGCAAATCAGCCGTCGCACTTCACGGGAAGCACGGGTCAAGGGGCGCCGGGGCGATTCGACCAGCACGACAAAGCGCTCCAACACGGGCTCTATAATGCGCGATGAAATAAGTCGTTGATCCAGTGAGCCCGGCAACACCGAGGCAATCGCATAGCCTCCGCCTGCCGCGACGACTTCGTACTGGAGCTGGACCGAGTCGGCTTCCACGGCCACGCACAGTTCCACGCCTTGCTCCGCAGCCAAATGATCGAGCCTGGCCCTCAGCAGATGCGGCCGCCCAGGCACGACCAATGGCAACCCAGATAGATTTTCCAGCGCAATATCTCGATTTCCGAGCAGAGGATCGGCGACGGGTCCTACCAGGTGCAGCGGTAGCCTGGCCAACAGATGAGCTTGGCCGACGCTCGCCTCGCTCTCGCGCAGCACCAGCGCCATATCCAGACGACCATCGTGCAACTGCTCTTCGAGTTGAGCACTGGCGCCCTCGATCAGGTGCAATCTCACCCCGGGCATCTGCGCGCGCACCGCAGAAAAGAGCGTCCCCGCAAACCGGCGCACCGCGGAAGGCAACATGCCCACAACTACCTCCCCCACCGGCTTTCCACGCAGGTTGCGAATGTCATCGACAAGGCTTTCAGCGTTCGCCAGAAGATCCGATATACAGGGCAGCAACTGCTCGCCAAATTCGGTCAGAACCACCCCACGTCCGTTGCGATGGAACAGGCGTTCGCCACATTGCGATTCGAGCAGGGCAATATTGCGACTCACCATGGACTGCGGCATGTCCAGCAGTACGGCCGCTTTGCTGAGACTGCCAGCCGCCACGACCCGGACGAACAAAGTCCAGCGGGGATCGATGATGGTGAGCGCCGTGGCAGTAGGCTGCGTGGCCATGTCCGGCACCGGGTAGCTCTGGTTCTCCGTCATGTCATCAACTCTTGGCGGGCCTGGTGCAAGTATTCGCGACTGTCCTGGAGATGCAGGCGCATCGCGGCACGCGCACACTCAGTGTCCTGATGGAAGATCGCCTGGTAAATCTGCTCGTGCTCGCTTTGCATGCGCTGTTCGTAATGCAAAGGCTCATCGTGAAACAGACGCGCAGAATCCAGTCGGCTGCGGGGGATGATGACCTCGCCCAGGTTGAGCAGTGTGCTGGCGATGTAGGGGTTGCCGGTCGCCTGGGCAATGCCCAAATGGAATTGAAAATCCAACGCCGCCCGATCATTGACGCTGACATCCGGCTGCCCGAGCTGATCGAGAAGTGCCCGCAACCCCGTCAACTGATCCGTGTTGCGTCGCTGGGCCGCGAGCCCGGCGGCTTCGACCTCAAGACCGATCCGAAACTCCATGATCGCCAGCGAATCGGTGATGAGACCGATCGTCTCCGGGTCGATGAAGGCCCCCAACGACAGGGCGCTACCGCATACAAAGGTCCCTATGCCGTGGCGTGTCTCGACCATTCCCCCGGCCTGTAGACGCGACATGGCCTCGCGCACCACGGTCCTGCTGACGCCATGCTCCAGCATCAGGGCCGACTCGGTGGGCAACTGTTCACCGCCACGCAGCCGTCCCTCGATAATGTGCTCCGACAGCAGCGCCTCGAGCCCCTGGGACAGGCTAGCGCGCTTTTTCCCACCGGCAGCCGGCACGCTCATTCCTCGAAAATCGCTACGGCGCGGACGAAACCGGCCGAAGCGTGCCTGATCTTGTAGGGGAAGCAGGACACCTGGAAACCATGGGCCGGCAGGCATTCCAGGTTGGCCAGCTTCTCCATCTGGCCGTAACCGATGTCGCGTCCGGCCTTGTGCCCTTCCCAGATGATCGAGGCGTCGCCTGTGGCGGCGAAGCGTTCGCGTGTGTACTTGAACGGCGCGTCCCAGCTCCAGGCATCGGTGCCCACCACGCGCACGCCGCGTTCCAACAAGTACAACGTGGCCTCACGGCCGATGCCAACCCCGGCGTCCAGGTACCCAGGCTGGCCAAACAGCGCGCCGGCACGGGTATTGACCAGGACAATGTCCAGCGGCCGTAGAATATGGCCAATACGCTCCAGCTCTGCTTGCACTTGGGCAGCGCTGACCACATGGCCATCCGGCAAATGACGAAAGTCCAGTTTGACGCCGGGTTGCAGGCACCAGTCCAGCGGCAACTCGTCGATGCCAAACGCCGGCTTGCCACCGTCCGTGGTCGAGGCGTAGTGCCAAGGGGCGTCCATGTGCGTACCGCTGTGCGTGGTGATCTGCAGGCGCTCGGCCGCCCAGGATTCGTCGCCAGGCAGTTGCGCCTTGGACAGGCCGGGAAACATCGCGGCCATCTCCGGCCAGCCTTGCTGATGGTCCATGTAGTCGATTTTCGGCAGCAACGGCGGTGGATCGGTGTAGGGGTTGTTGTCCAGGGTGACGGACAGGTCCACCAGGCGGCGTTTAGCTGTTTGCATGATCAGTCACTCCAAGCGCCACCCGTCCACGCATACGACGCGCCGGGGCAGCAGCGTTCAAACTGTTTCGTATCAAGGCGCCGGCAGAGCCGTCATGGCGAAAGCCAAGGGCGCGGGCCAGAGGGGTTTTCATTGCAGGGAAGTTGCCGAACAACGCTTGCAGCCCGGCATCCGGCGCGAAGCTGATCAGCGCGCGGCGTTCCTGGCCGTAGGCTGCGGCCAGGGCATCGATGACCTGGGCAATGGACAGGTGCAACAGCGGCAATTGCCAGACACGTGACTCGCCAAGCTCAACGGCGGGCAGTTCGGCGGCCCGCAGCAGGTTATCCACGCAACACCGCACGGACATCCACCACGCCTGCGCCTGCGGCGACACCGGGCAGCAATACGGTTCACCTTGAGCGAAGGCGTAAAGTAGATCGCTCATGAACGCCGAGCGCAGCCCATTGGGTTCACGTGGACGGGCTACGATGCCGGGCAGGCGCACGGCACGACCGTCCACCTCGCCCCGTCGGGCAAGGTCATTGATCGCCATTTCCACCATCGTCTTGTGCGCACCGTAACTCAACTGCGGGTGCGGCACGGCACGCTCATCCATGCGAGCCGGCAGGTCGCCGCCGTACACCGCCACGCTGCTGGCATACACCAGCACCGGCGTACCAGGCTGCTCGCGCAACTGGTCAAGCAACTCCAGGCTTGCCAGCAGGTTGACCTGATAGCCCAGTGAATAGTGCTGCTCGGCCGCGCCACCCGGGATGCTGACCAAGTGAAAGACCACATCGATGCCATCGGCCAAGGCCCGGCGCAATAACGCGGCGTCGGTGACACTGCCGCAATGCCGGCGCAGGCGCTTATCCTCAGCAAACCCCACCAATTCCTTGTCCAGTAATATCAACGCGCTGATCGACCGGCCTCGCAACTCATTGGTTTGGAGCAATCGTTTCACCAACGCCCGGCCGACAAAACCATTGGCCCCGGTAATCATTACGCGCATGGGAGGCCTCCGCGCACGATGCACTGGTCTATCGCCCCGAACACCGACTGCCCTTGCAGATCGAAGACCTCCATGCGCACGCGGTCGCCAAAGCGCATGAAGGACGTCTGTGGCGCGCCGTGCTCAATCATCTCAACGGCACGACGCTCGGCGATGCAGGCCGCGCCCACCGTGGGATCGGCATTGGAAACGGTGCCGGAACCGATCACGCAGCCGGCCCTGAGTCGCCGGGTCAGCGCCGCATGGGCGATCAATTGATGAAAGCCGAAATGCATGGCGCCACCGTGGGCATGACCGAACCACTGGCCATTCCATTCGACCCTCAGCGGCAAGTGCACACGCCCGTCGCGCCAGGCCTCGCCCAACTCGTCGGGGGTGATCGCCACCGGGGCAAAACTTGACGAGGATTTGGCCTGGATAAAACCGAAGCCGGTCTTCATTTCCCGAGGGGCGAGCGCACGCAAGCTGACATCGTTGACTTGCACGATGAGCCGGATATGGTCGGCGGCCTCTTGCGCCGAGCAGCCCATGGGGACCTCATCGACCAATACCGCGAACTCACCTTCGAAATCGATACCATGGGTTTCACTAGGCAGCACAATGTCATCGCGAGCGCCGAGAAAATCATCGCCAGAGCCCTGGTACATCAGCGGCGTGTGTTCAACGCCTTCGATCGGATCCAGCGCAAACGCCTTCTGCATCCGCTCGCCATGACTGAGGAAAGACGAGGCGTCCAGCCACTGCCAGGCACGTGGCAAGGGCGCGGCGGCTTGCCCCGGATCAAAGGCGAAGGCACCGGCCAGCGTGCCTTCGTTCAAGGCGTCATACCGCAAGCGCAAGGCCGTTTCGACGTTCGACCAATGCTCGAGGGCGGCCTGCAGCGTCGTGGCGATATCGCTGGCCTCCACCGCCCAGGCCAGGTCGCGCGACACGACCAAGAGGCGACCGTCGCGGCTGTGATCTTTCAGGGTGCTGAGCTTCATGCCGGTTCTCCTTGCAGCTCGGGGGCGAAGCGGCCATCGAGCAGCACGAACAACATGCGCGCCATCTGCTCGGTGCGATTGCTCCAAGCGTGGTTGGTGCCGCGCTGCACGACGATGTCACCGCGCTTGAGATGCACTTCCTCGCCATCGAGCACCAGCCACACCTCCCCCTCCGTGACCACGCCGTAATCGAGCGTTTCGGTGCGGTGCATCAGCTTGTGTTTGGAATCCGCCTGCCCCGTGCCGGCATGGGCCTGGCCAATTTCGACAAAGGCCGCCGCGGCATCCTCGGCGCTGATTTGGTTCTGCATGCTGTCGGGCGGGATATCCACCACGCGAATGACGCTGCCCAGGGGTGCCGGACTCAATTGAAGCGGCTTGCGGGTGGGGTCGTCGCCGTTATCCAGCACGGCCGGGCTGGCGCCACTGCTCCAGATCTCATGGAAGACCGTGCCAGGCACGGCCTTGAGCGGGAAGCTATTGGGCGTCGGTCCGCTGAGCGCGACCACCGCCTGGCCCTGGGCATCGTGCCCGGTGACCACGCGTTTGAAACCAGGAAGTTGTTGCATGTCCGACTCCTCAATCAGTTGGCGAAACACCGCAGCGGGTAAAGATGGATGCATGGAAAAACCTTAAAGATCGAGCACCAGCCGCGCGCTCCTGGCGCGCGAGCAACACGGCGTGAACTGGTCGTTGCGGGCTCGCTCGGCATCGGTCAAGAACATGTCACGATGCTCTGGCTCGCCTTCCAGCACGCGCGTGATGCAGGTGCCACAGATGCCCTGCTCGCAAGACAACGGGATCTCGATGCCGGCCTCCGACAGCACCTGGGCAACGCTGAGCGCGGCCGGCACTTGGAAACACTGTCCGGTGCTCGCCAGTTGCACTTCGAACCCGCCCGCCTCACCCGCCGGGGCAGCGGCGGCGGTAAAGTACTCACGGTGCAGTCGCGCCTCGGCCCAGCCCTGCTCGCGAGCCGTGCCAAGCACGTGTTCCATGAAACCGTTGGGGCCACAGACGTACAGGTGACGGTCGGCGGCTGGCCCGGATAAAACCCGAGCGGCGTCGAGACGCTGGGCATCCTCGCCATCGTCCACATGAACCTGCACACACTTGGCAAACGTCGAATGGCGCAGGTACTCGATAAAGGCCATGCGCCCGACCGAGCGACCGCAATAGTGCAGCTCGAAAGGCGCGCCGATCCGCGCCAGGCGCTCGGCCATGCAGAGAATCGGCGTGATGCCGATACCGCCGGCGAACAGCACGCTGTGCCCCGCCCCATGCTCAAGCGGGAACAGATTGCGTGGCTCGCTGATGCGCAGCCGGCTGCCTTCGTGCACTTGCTGGTGCATGGCCTGCGAACCGCCGCGAGACGCTGGGTCGAGCAACACTCCCAGCAGGTAGCGGTGGCGTTCTTCCGGGTGATTGCACAGCGAGTACTGGCGCACCAGGCCATTGGGCAGGTGCACGTCGATATGCGAGCCAGCGCTGAAGGCAGGCAGCATGGAATTTTCGACCGGGGCCAGTTCGAAGCTGTAGATGCCCTCGGCTTCGAGGCGCTTGCGAGTGACGATGACTTCAATCATCACTGGGCACCCGCAGGCTGTTCGGCAGCAATCATGCGGTCGAGGACACGCCGCGCCCGGACCGCTCCTGCATCACCAATCAGCAGGACCGGCTTCAAGTCCCAGAACGATGCAGCGCCCATCATGCGCTGCTGCGCCTCGAGCATTGGCAAGTCTTCATCGGCAAAGGGCCGGCTGATCGCGGCCGCCTGCTCATCAGCGAATCTCTCGACAAATTCGCCCATTGCCTTGGGGAAACAGACTGAGAACCAGTAGTGAGTCGTGGTCTCGGTCTCTGGAGTGAACAGATGCGGAATCGGTGTGGAAACGCCCTTATCCCTGGGGAGCCCGGTCGCCACGGCGCCGGAAAACAGCAACATGTTCGCCGGAGCATCCCAACGCACATCGATCCAACGGTCCACCGGTGTGCCCTGAGGAATGTTCCAGGCGGTGTAGAGAAACTCCGGCATGATTTCCGCAACCGTCTGGCGGTTGGACCAAACGGTGTTGCCCTCCTCTTGCACGCTGGTCAACGCGCTCTTGACGCCATCGCCACCCAGCGTAGACGGGTGCAAGAATTCGATATGACTCAGGTCCATGATGTTGTCGGTTTCCAGCACGTAGTTGGCTCTGGCGTGCAGGTAGCGTTTGCCGACATACCAACGGTCTTCATCCATGCAACTGAAATCCGGAATCAGCGTCGCATCGGCCAGTTGTGCATCGCCCATCCAGATCCACAGCAGGCTGTAGCGTTCAACCAGCGGGTAGGCCTTGACCTTTGCCGCCTTGGGAATTGCACCATCACCATGAGGGTTATGCACACAGGTGCCGCTGCCATCGAATTCCAGGCCGTGGTATGGACAACGCACCGCATCGCCTTTGAGGATGCCCATGCCCAGGGGCGCGAAACGGTGGGGACAGCGATCGGCAATGGCTTGGGCATTACCTTGGGTGTCGCGAAAAAACACCACGGGTTCATTGAGCAAGGTTCGTTGGAACAACTCGCCAGCCTTGATCTCGTTTCCCCAGGCGGCCGCGTACCAGACGTTGCGTAGAAAGCTCATCGCAGTTCCTCTTTTTCATAGTTTGATGACCGACTGGCTTGCGTCTCCGCTCGCTCGGCTTCCATCAATCGACGCAGAACACGTCGACAGCGCACGGCCCCTGCATCGACTGGCAGCAACACAGGGTTGAGGCCAAGCAGTTCAACCTCACCAATCTGGCGCTGTTGAGCCTCGACCATGGGTTTGTCTTCACCAGCGAAAATACCGATCAACATCTCTTGGACGAAGGCATTCAACTGCGCATTGTCCTGCTCGAAACTGCGCGTGTTGGCAAAGAAATAATGGGTGTTGGCCGCGTCCTGCGGCGTCATCAGATGCAGGTTCCATGTCACTGGTCCCTCGGCCCTGGGGCGCCCTGGCGCCGTGGCGCCACTGCCGAGCAGCATCAGGCCGGGGGCGTGCCAGATGACTTCGGCCCAGACGTCTGCCCGGCTCGGATCTTCAAGGTGAGCGCCGAAAGCCGGCGGGGGCACATCGTCCGGCGCCCACCAACTGATGCGTACGCGATCGTTGGGCAATTCCTCGATGGTGGCTCGGGTGTGTGACAACGCCCCGCCACCGAGCGTATCCGGGTGCAGGAAATCAACATGGCTCAGGTCCATGATGTTGTCGGACAGCAACTCGTAGTGCGCACGGGTCGGCAAATACCCATGCCCTTTGGCATGGGTGGGCGCCTGCTCGAAAAAGGAAAAATCAGGAATCAAGGCATCGCTGGCCAGGTGACGATCGCCCGGCCAGACCCAGATCGCCCCGTGGCGCTCAACGGCCGCGAAACCGCGAACACAGGCGGCCTTGGGGATGTTTCCTTCGCCATGGGGATTGTGCGTGCATTGGCCACTGCCATCGAAACGCAGGCCGTGGTACGGGCACTGGACGCTGTCGCCGACAACCTTGCCCATGTGCAGCGGGGCAAAACGGTGCGGGCAACGATCGGCGAGCGCCTGGATCACACCGTGGCTATCGCGAAAGAACACGATGGGTTGCTCGACGATGGTTCTGCCCAACATGCCACCTTGCGCCAGCTCGTCTGCCCATCCAGCGATGTACCAGGTGTTGAGCAAATAACTCATGATGTTCTCCTCGTTGTTCTTATTTTTATGAAACGTCGAATGGGCAGGTCAGTGCTCAGGGTCTGTGACAACCGCAGTAGTAAAAGCAGCCCCGCTGCCTCGCAACCGAAGACAGGCCAGGGCTACCACCAGCTGAACGCCCGCGACGATGCCCAGTGCGGCTGGCAAGGCGCCGATTACCCCGCCGGTGATCGCCAGCACCACCAGCGGGCTGGCGAACTCACCGGCGAAGAACATCGCCGTGAAGCCGCCGGCCGCGCGGCCGCGCTGCTGGAAGTCGACCTGGCTCATGATCCAGGTGAGCAGGGTTGGCATCATCAGGCCGATGCCCAGGCCGTTGATCAGGACGGCGATCACCACCAGCCCATGACTGTCGGCTACCGCCAGCAGCCCGCCACCCATCCCGGCCGCGACGAAGGCCAGGAGCATCTGCCGGTGCGCCGGCACACCACTGAACAGACGGAAACTCAGGGCGCCAACCAGCACGCCGAATTGACTGGCGCCCATGGTCAAGCCGATCTGCTGAGCGCCTTCAACGTGCAATAGGTTGAGTAGATAACCGACTTGTACCGGCACGATGAACAGGCTCAAGCCCGCCAGGAAAGACAAGCCATACAACGGTGCCAAGGTGCGCCAGGGGAATGCCCTGCTCATCGCCTTCTTCTCGATGGCCGCATGCCCGCGCGGCTCCCAGAGCAACCAGGCCATCAGCGGCAGCAACACCAGCCCCAGCCCATACAGGGCAAACGGGGTACGCCAGCCGTGCTCGCCGAGCACACCACCGACGGCAATGAAGATCGCCGCCGACAACGACGTCGCGACCATTTGCAGGGCGAACATGCGTTCACGTCGTGCGCCGCTGTAGTAGTCACCCATCATCGTTGTGCAGCAGGTCATGATCGCCGCTTCGGCCACGCCGATGCCGGCGCGGCTGATGACGATGACCTGCAGCGACTCCAGCCACAACGGCAGCACGCCACAGACGGTGTAGAGCACCATCGCACCGATCAGCAACGTCTTGCGCCCCAGCCGGTCGGCGATGATCCCTGCCACGGATGCCAACAGCGCAATCATCAACGCCGGCAGCGTCAGGGCGATGGGCACCAGCACGGCCACACCCGGTGTGTCGGCGAAGTGTTCCTGCATACGCGGCAGGACGGGGGCCAGCAGCACCGCACCGAGCACTGGCAGGCAACTGCCGAGCAACAGCAACAAGGATTGCGGTAGCCGCGCCTGGCGTTCAACGTTCATCGCGCACCTCCGCAGGTTGCGCCGCGCAAAATGCCATACCGAAGGCGCTCAGGCCGGCGATGACGTCAAGCCATAGAGACTGCTGGAACAGAGATGCACGAGACATGGGAAAGTCCTTTCTTGTTGTTATGACGCGACAGGGTCAGCAGCCGCTGTCGTCGTTTGATCGTGTCCCGACGTCAGGCGCAGTGAGTGGTGCTTCACACAGGCCCCCTCCTCGGCTACGGCCGGCATTAGCGGCAAGCTCAATGGGTGGCTGGGTCTGGCCTCGGCCGACCCCGCGCTCACCCGCTTGCTCGGCAACAGGAAGTGAGCCAGGGCTGGCAATAGAACCAGCGCACCGACCATGTTCCAGACGAACATGAAGGCCAGCAGCACGCCCATATCAGCCTGGAACTTGATTGGCGAAAACATCCAGGTGGCCACGCCGATCGCCAAGGTCACGCCAGTCAGCATCACCACCTTGCCGGTGGACAGCAGTGCCCGGTAATACGACTCAGACAAGCTTGTGCCCTGGCGCATATGACCGAGCAGGATGCTCATCACGTACAGCGCGTAGTCGACGCCGATGCCCACGCCGAGGGCAATCACCGGCAGGGTCGCGACCTTGACGCCGATGTTCAGCCAGACCATCAGCGCCTCACAGAGGATCGATGTGAGCATCAGCGGAATCACCGCGCAAATCGTGGCGCGCCAGGAACGGAAGGTGATCAGGCACAGCAGGATCACCGCGCCGTAGACCCAGAACAGCATTTCGCGGTTGGCCTGCCTGACGACGATGTTGGTCGCGGCCTCGATCCCGGCATTGCCAGCGGCCAGGAGGAACTGGACGTCATCGGTATTGTTCGCCGCGGCGAATTGCTCGACGTGATCCACCAGGCGGCTCAAGGTTTGCGCCTTGTGGTCGGAGAGGTAGACGTACAGTGTCAGCAGGCTGCAGTCTTCGTTGTACAAACCGCGCGGTGCCCCGGCGGTGACCATGTTGAGCATCGCCTGGTTGTTCTGCAGCTCATACCATTTCGGGCTGCCTTCGCTCAGGCCCACCAGCATGCGGCGGTTGAGCAACGCCAGGGAATTGGTCGAATCGACACCCGGCAAGGTGCGCAACTGCCAGTCGAGGGCATCGACCTTGTTCAGGATGTCATAGCGCGAACAGGCGCTGGCGGGTGTCTTGATCATGACCGCGAACAGATCGCTGCTGGCGCCGTAATGCCGGGTCAGGAATGCATCATCCTGGTTGTAGCGCGAGTCGGCCCGCAGCTCAGGCGCGCCCGCATCCAGGTCACCGACTTTCAATTGCAGGCTGACGATGAAGCCGAGCGTCGCCAGCGCCAGGCTCAGGGCGATGCACAGCGCCGCCCACCGGCGCTGGGTGAACAGGTCGAGGAAGCGCCAGAATCCGTGGCGATTGTGGCCGGCCAGTTCGGCGTGCTCGCTTTTCAGGCTCAGTTGCGCCGCACGGCGGCTGACCCCCACATAAGAAAGCAATATCGGCAGCAGGATCAAATTGGTGAAAATCAGCACCGCCACGCCGATACTGGCAATCATCGCCAGGTCCTGGATCACCTGGATCTTGATGATCATCAGCACCGCGAAACCGACCGCATCACACAGCAGCGCGGTGAGGCCGGCGAGAAACAGGCGGCGGAAGGTGAAGCGTGCGGCGACCACCCGGTGCATGCCGCGCCCGATATCCTGCATGATGCCGTTCATCTTCTGTGCGCCGTGGCTCATGCCAATGGCAAACACCAGGAACGGCACCAGCACCGAATAGGGGTCCAGTTGATAATTGAGCAGCGGCAGCAAGCCGAGCTGCCAAACCACCGCCACCAATGAGCAGAACACCACCAACAGAGTGCTGCGAATGCAGCGGGTGTACCAATAAAGCACCACCGTGGTGATCAGGATCGCCACGGCGAAGAACATCAGGATTTGCCGTAGGCCGGCAATCAGGTCACCGACTTTCTTGGCGAAACCGGTGATGCGGATGTCGATGCTGTCGCTCTGGTATTGGCTGCGCAATGATTCCAACTGTTGCGACAGTTGGCTGTAGTCCAAGGGTTTGCCGTCCGGGGTGCGCTGCAGCAGCGGTACCTGGATGATGCTCGAAGCCTGGTCGAACGCCACCAACTGGCCGATTTCGTTGGACAACTGCACGTTGCGCCGCAATGCCGCAAGGCTCGCTGCGCCGCCATCGTAGTTATCCGGAATGACCGGCCCACCCTCCAGGCCCGCCTCGGTCACCGCCACCCAGCGCGTGGCCGGCGTCCAGAGCGATTTCATGTACGCACGGTCGACACCGGGCAGCAGGTAGATCTTGTCGCTCAACGCCTGCAGGGTCTTGAGGTAGGCGCTGTCATAGATGTCGCCCCGCTTGTTGACCACTGCAATGCGCACCGCATTCCCCAGCCCGCTCAACTCCTGCTGGTGCTCAAGGTAGTTGGCGATATAGGGCTGATGGGTGGGAATCATTTTTTCGAAGCTGGCATTGAGCTCGACACGACTGGACTGCCACCCCAGCACCAGCGTGGTCGCCAGGCACAGCAGCAACACCCACAGACGATGGTTGAACAATGCTCGTTCGAGCAGCGAGCCGGAGCGTGGATCAAAGTCATCGAACGTACTTGCACGAGACGGGGAAAATTTATCAGGGGACGTCATAACCTCACTCCGGAGCGGCAGTGGCTGGCTGCGCAAGACGCTGCAGCCCGGTGAAACCGGCAACGATCAAGCTGCCATCGGCGGCCTCGATCACACTTGAAACAGGTTTGCCCAAGGGCGTTCCCAACGGCAGCAGCGCCGCCCCGGTCTGCTCGCTGTTGCGAAACAGCATGCCGCCCTGGTTGACCAGCAGTAGTTGGCCGTCGGCCAGGCGTGTGGCGTCGTTGAAGGAGATCGGTACGGGCACCGAAAGACGCTGGAAACTTGCGCCGGCGTCGTGGGAGACAAAGGCATTGCCCTTCAGACCGGCGACCATCAGCGCGCCATCCGCGCGGTTCTGCAGGGTGAAGAAACTACCTTCGTAGGGGCTGTCCAGTTGACTGAACGACAGCGCATCGTCGTCCGAGCGTGCCAGGTAGCCCTGCTCGCCAGCCAGGAACCAACGTGTGCCGTGGCGACTGATGGCGTACAGGTGCAAGCCGTTGGGGTTGGCAATTTGCCCCATCAGCGATTGCCAGGTGGCGCCACCATCGGTGGTCAGCAGCGCCAAACCGTAGGCACCGACGATCAGCCCGCGATGTGCGTCGACGAACTCCAGTGCCAGAAAGGGTTTGTCTGGACCATCGGCGACAAGACGCTCGGCATTTTGTACCCGTATCAGGGCGGCATCCGGGTCGACAGCGGTGGCTTGTTCCGCCTTGGCGGCGTCCAGTTCCAGCTGTGCCACGCGTACGCCGTCGAGCTGCAGCGTCCAGTGCTCGCCGCCGTCCAGCGTCGCCAGCACCACGCCCGCATGACCGACTGCCCAGCCCTTTTGCGCATCCACGAACCGCACCGCCGTCAGGCTGACCGAAACCGGTACCGAAGCCTGGTGCCAGCTTTGCCCATTGTCGTCGGAGAACAGCACCAGGCCGCGCTCACCCACGGCCACCAGGCGTGTGCCGGCACGCGCCAGGTCGATCAATACGCCGTTCTGCGCAGCCGGTACCCGCATGGCCGGGGTATTGAGCGGCACGCCCACCGCTGCCGACCCGGCCAGACACTCGCTCGTGGCGAGGGGCAAATACAAGGCCAACAGCAACGCGCTCGCCTGACTGATTCTGTTCATAACCTACCTCGGACAAACACTCGTATCCCAAGGGCAGACCGGCAGGCCTGCCCTTCACTCTCGGCTCAGGTCTAACGCACGCCACGCCCCGCCATCGCCGCGGGCGAGAACTCCGAGGACTTGTAGCGATCGACCGCGCGATACTGATCCGGCAACCCGGCATAGAGATTCTGGATAAACCACGCACCGGAGGTCAGGTCATAAAAACCTGAAGAGAGTTGCACCAGCCCAGGCAGGTCGGGCAATACGGAAGGCAGCGACCAGAGGGTCTTGGCCAGTTGGCCGCTGGCATCCCAACGGTCGCCGAGCAGGGCTTGCCAAGTGTCTTCATCGAGGTAGTAACGCCCCTTGGGCAACTGGTGGCGCTTGCCGGCGGCCACCGTCGATTCGAGCACCCAGACGCGGTGCAATTCCCAGCGCACGTAGTCCGGGTTCAGATGGTGCTTGCCCAGCAGGTCCTGCGGCTGGGCAGCGTTTTGCACCTTGTTGGTGTTGTAGGGGACATACATCTCCTGCTTGCCCACCAGTTTCCAGTCGAACCGGTCCGTGCGACCACCCCACACACTCAACTCATCGAAGGACATGACCCCGGCAGTGGACGGCGTCGGCGTATCGCAGCAAGCGTTGGGCAGCGTGCGTACCCGGCGTTGACCGCTCAGGTAGACATGGGCCTGGGATTTGTCACCGTTGATGTTTTCACGCCCCAGGATCTGCTCACCGGCACGAATCGCCGGGCCGAGATTGACAAAGTGCACCTGCCAGTAGTCGCCCGAATAGTTCTCAGGGCCGCCCTCCTGAAAGTAGTAGGGCATTTCCTGGGTCAACAGGCCGTCGCTGGTCATCACCTGGTTGCCGTCAGCGGTCATCAGATAGTGGCGAAAGTGCCCCGCCACCGAAGTGCCGCGCCAGTTCAGCACATGGTTCCAGATGGCTTCGGTACCATTCTGTGGAATCGGGAACGGGATCCCGCCATAGGCACCGTCGGGGATCAGTCCGGCGCTGCTGTCGACCAGTTTGGCGCGGGTCGCATTCTTGAACGTGTTGTCATAGACCCACTGCGGCGCGGCCGCCGTGCGCCGGGTCGGATAGACATCGATGCGATAGGTGTCCGGGAAACGCTTGAACAGCTCCTTGGTGCCGTCGCTGAGTTTGTCGGCGTACTTGGCCAGGTTCTGGGCGGTGATGCTGTACAAGGGTTTGTCCGCAGCAAATGGATCGCTGCGTTTGCCGCCCGGGACGTAGCCTGGATCAACCTTGGTGTAGCCACCGTCCCAGGCCGGAATACTGCCGTCGGCATTGCCGGCTTTCTCGGCACCGAAGGGCGTCAGGGTCTTGCCCAGCGCGGCCGCTTGTTCGGCGCTGGCGGCCAAGGCCATCGGCGCGGCAGCGGCCAGCAGGGTTAAGCACAAGGCCTTTAGAGTGAACTGAATGGTCATGCGCAAATCCTCTTAGAACGTGGTCTTGACGGAGAAAGCCAGGTAATCCCGATCCTTCAGCGACTGCTTGTAATTGAACTGGTTGGCGGCGTTGAGGCTGGTGTCCTCGGGACCGTAAAAGTGGGTGTAGGTCAGCCCCACCGTCACTTGGTCCAAATAGGTGGCGGAGACGCCGATGTTCATGTCCCCGCCTCTGTCGGGGCCGAACCCGCTGATCACAGCCGACTTGCCCATGGGGAAATAGCTGATGCCCAGCGGCACGCTGATATCCACGCCCGGAAAGAACTGGCGATAGGTGGGCGTGTAAACCAACTTCAAGCCCAGGCCATCATCAGTGGCGTTAGGGTCTAGGGCGGCGCGGTTCCTGGTTACGGCGAGCAGGCGGTTCCAGGCGATTTCCCCTACCAGGCTGGCTTCATTGGCGACGAAGGAAGGGCCCAGCGATGCCAGGACGTTGAGGTTGACGTGGGCCGTACGGCCGACGGCATAGAGGGCGTCGTCGTTGTTGTCCGCCTCGGCGCCCGGCAGGACGGTCTGGGCGTTGGACACCAGCGGCATGTTCCAGCGCATCGATGCCTCGCCGGCAAAGCTGTACTCGTTCACGGAGGTCGCGAAACTGGCGCCCAGGACCCGGATATCTTCCGGGTAGACCCAGGAATATTCGCCGACTTGCCCGGTACTGAAGTTCGGCCCGGTGGCATTCGGCTTCAAGTACAGCGTTGGGGTTTTCTCGTGATATTGGAGTGCGTACAGGCCGTAATCCGTCGTCCCGGTGTTGTACTTGAGCTGCAGGCCGCCCTGGCCGGAACTCCTGGCTTTCTTGTCCTTGCCATGGAAAAACGCAGCCGGGCTGTTGGCATTACCGCCGAGGAAATCCGGGAACGGCCCGCCGGTGATCAGCCGTTCATTGCCGTCGCCGATGGTATCGCTGGTGGAGAAATAGCTACCGGCGCCCGGCAAGCGGGTGGCTTCCCACTCCAACTGGTAGAAGGCGCCCAATGACACATCGTCGGTTAGTTGGTAGGCGGTCGAGAGCTGGTTGACCGGTCGGGTGATTTCCTTGAATTGGGTGTTGGGCACCGATTGCGCCTTGACCACGTCCACCGGCGCCATGGCTCCGGCAATGCCGTTGCCGCCGAAGAACAGGCTCTCGCCCCAGATCAGCCCGTGGCGCCCGGCGCGAACCGACAAGGTACGGTCGGCCAGCTCACCGTTCCAGTAGACGAACGCATCCAACAGTTCACCGTCACCGCCGTGCAGTTGACGGGTATCACTGGTGAACTCGTTGAAACCCACCGAACGCTGGTTGGCACTGGCCGCGTCGTTGTTGTCGTTGCGGTCCTGGTAGACAGTGTCGTACCAGGCCGCACCGCTCAGACGGGCACCAAAGTTGTGAAAACCGATGTCCAGTTCGGAAAGAATATCCAGGCGATTGGAGATCAGGCCCTTGCCGAAGTTGTGATCACCGTCATTCTGGTTCAGCGCCGTCTGCCCCTCGCTAAGCTTGCTGCTGGGCTCCTTCAGGCGCCAGGCCGCGCTGTACTTCAGCGTGTTGTCCCAGCGCAAGCTGAGATCGGGACTACCGGTGTCGATCTGAAAGGCCTGGGCAGCCGAAGCGCCAAGCCCCAGGCTGGCCGCAAGGGTCAGGGTGAAGGGGACGCGCCGCGACGCAGCGAACTTGCGAGTAGCCATCGAAGTAACCCTCTTTATTGTTGTTGTATGTCAGCTCTTCTGGTGGAACGGCGCCCGCAGTCGAACCGGGCCAAGCCTGCACAGGCATGAAGCATCCATGGGAGAGCAAATTCAGTTTTGCCGGCGCCTCAGATAGGCGCTGCCGTGACGTCGAGCATCCGCCTGACCAGGCCGATCCGGTCGAAGCTGCTGTCGTGGGCCATTTCCTTGTCACCGGCCAGCACCGAGCTGTCGCTGATGAATTTGCAGCGCTCATAACGGCGCGCCATAAAGCGTTCGAGCTGCTGTTCGACGTTGCCGCCGGCGACCAACTCTTCGCCAAGCACCACGGCATCCTCGATGGCCATGCCGGCACCCTGGCCCAGGTGCGGCGTCGTGGCGTGCACCGCATCGCCAATCAGCACGACACGGCCGCGGTACCAGGGCTCGCTGACGAACAGCACCTCCAGCGGCTTGTAGACCACCTGGTCGCTGTCGGTTATTTGCTCGCGCAGTTCGCCGATCAGCCCGGTGAAACCACTCAGGCGCTGGCGCATCTGGGTCGCCAGCGTGGCAGCCTCCATCCTGGGGTTGGCGGGCTCATGGGAAGTCACGAACAGGTACATCTGGTCGCGGCCCAGCGGCACCAGTCCGGCGTTACCGGCAGGTCCCTGGAAGGTGGCCAGATGATCAATTCCAGCGGCACGAGGAAAGTTGTAGCGCCACACCGATTGACCGGTGAAGCGCGGCAGGTACTGCTCGCCAAACAGCAGACCGCGCAGGTGGGAGTACAGGCCATCGGCGCCGACGACCAGGTCGTAGCGACCGCGACTGGCATCGGTGAACAGCACATCGACGCCCTCGCCCATCTGCTCCAGCGACTCGACACTCAGGCCCAGACGAACCGAGACGCCAAGGGCAGCAACGGTTTCGCTGAGGACTTGATGCAGGGCCAGGCGCGAGATGCCGACGTTGGCTGGATACTCGGGCCCCGCCAGGCGCTTGCCGGGAATTCGCGCCAGTTGTTCACCGGCGGTGGTGTTGATGGTCACATCCTCGAACGCGTAGGCGGCATCCAAGTAGCCGTCCAACACACCCAGCTTGGCCATCTCACGGACGACGTTACTCTGCTGGATGATGCCAACGCCATAGACTGTCCACTGCGTCTTGAGCTCGACAAGATCGACTTCGATGTCCTGGCGACGCAAAGCGATTGCCGCACATAGACCACCGATACCACCACCGACGATAAGCACCTTTTTCACTGCGTTCATGCTCGTCTCACTCTTATTCTTGTTATTCACGCTAGCGCTCTGCCGGAGCGATCCCAGGCTTCACCACCGGCTGTGTTTGCACGCATTCGCTACCGCGTTGTGTTCACTTTCTCGGCAAAGCAGGCGTTTGACTAATCGCATGTAGGGATACGATGTATCAGCTACCGCGATACGTTAATCAGGATGCATACGCCTCCAACTGATCCGCTTCGAGCACCAGCCAATCGGCCTCTGCATGCCATTGCAGTGCGCTCAGGCTGTCCCCCAGGCACGGCCCGTAGACGCACAGACCACTGTCCGGAAGGAACCGGGCACCATGGGCGTAACAGACGATCTGGCGGCCATCGACGCTGAGAAAACGATCCTTGCGGTACTCCAGGCGCACCTTCAGGTGCGGACAGCTGTTGCGATAGACCCGCACTTCGCCGTCATGGCGCAGGGCGAACACACTGTCCTTCCCCGTGCCCAGGGGATCGAACCCGCGGGCCTGCCCTTCCACCAGTTCATCCAGGCAACAGAGCACCAGGGCCTCGTGACTCATGGACAACCTCCACACTCAGGCCTGCTTGGGCGGAGGGCCGCTCGGGAACCATTTTTCCCGGGAGGTGAACAGGAACAATTGCGAATTATCCGCCGACAGTGGCGCCTGGCGCGCTTGCCAGGCGTCATCGTGCTTGTCCATATCGGCGTCGTATTCGATGTGACAGCCCAACGGACTGTTGAAGTACCAGAACCAGTTGGAACCGAAGAGATGGCGGCCCGGCCCCCAGAAGCTGGTCCAGCCTTGCTGCTCGAAGCGACGTCCGGCCAGCAGGACTTCCGTGCCGCTGCCCATGTGAAAGGTGAAATGCTCGCAACCCTTCATGTGTGGCGGTGTCTGGATCATGAACAGGCAGTGATGGTCATCGGAACCGGCCGGCCGCATGAACGGACCCGCGCCGACAAAGGTGTCGGTGGTCACGAAGCCCAGGCGCTGGTAAAAAACCTCGGCCTTGGCTGCATCCGGCACGAAATACACCACGTGGGACAGGGTACGCGGCAAAGCCTGCATATCGGGGCTGATGCCCGGCTGGTTGACCGGCCGCTGGGGGACATGGCCCGGTGCGTTAGTCAGGTCGGCGGGCGCGCTGTACGCACGCCGCACGCTGATCTGGAAACCAATGGCAAAGCCCATATCGTCCACGCTGTGCACGGAGCCATCGGCACCGCGGGTCACCGGGCGGTCGCGCCCCAACTCATCGGCGATGGCCTCGAGGTCAGCCACGCCGGCCACGCCATAAACGGTTTCCCGAATCGAGGGAGCAGGCCCGATGGCCACCGGCAAACGAGCATCGTCTGCATGACGGATAATCACCGCCGTGCCGTCGAGGGCTTCAAAACGACCGCCCTCGCTGTCGACATCGACAGGGCGCAGGCCGTAGTCACGCAGGCAATGGGTACAGGCTTGAATATCGTCGACGCCAAAAATCAAGGCATCAAGGCCAATGATGTTCATTGAGTTACCACTCCATTGTAATTATTCAGCGCAGGCCAGCACCCCGCTTACGGGAACCGTGCCAGGCGGAGCGCTGCCGAGGCGGGTCTTGAAGTCGATGAAGCGTCACGCCAACCGACTGTGGGCCGATACTGAAGGGGCAAAAACCCACTGACTAATCGCTTGTCGGGATGCGACCTATCGGCAAATGCGATACCTGGCTGCGCGGCGCAAGTGACATGGAAAATCGAACCAGGCGTCGTTCGATTCATCCATTCACGGGACTTGACGCCGCGATAGGAAGGCCGGAAGGTATTTACAAAATAAATACAAGAATCGAGACCGCCATGCGCTTCAACCACCTGGATCTCAATCTCCTGGTGGCGCTGGATGTGTTACTGGAAGAGCAGAACATCACCCGCGCTGCCGAACGCCTGCACATGACTCAATCCGCCACCAGCGGCGTACTGGGCAGGCTGCGCCTCTACTTCGAAGATGAACTGCTGGCGCAGGTCGGGCGCAAGATGCAGCCCACGCCCTATGCCCGCGAGCTGGCGGCGCCCGTACGCCAGGTGCTGCTGACGATCCAGTCCTCGATCACCGCCAAACCGGTGTTCGATCCCGCCACCAGCAAGCGCCATTTTCGCCTGATCACTTCCGACTATCTGATCAGCGTCCTGTTTGCCCGGGTGATCCAGAAGATCTCCCTGGAAGCCCCGCACATCACCTTCGAATTGCTGGGTCCCGGTGACACGTCCACTGAGATGCTGATGCGCGGCGAGGCCGATATGATGATCGTGCCTGAGCGCTACCTCATCGAAGGCCACCCCTCGCAGCTGCTGTTCGAAGAAGAGCACGTTTGCGTGGTGTGGGACGGCAACACCCAGGTGGGCGACAGCATCACCCTCGATCAGTACATCGAGATGGGCCATGTCTCGGTGATTTTTGGCCGCAACCGGCAATTGAGCGTCGAAGAGTGGTTGATGAGCCAGTATGGATTCACCCGTCGCATGGAAGTGGTGACCCATGACTTCAACACCCTGCCGCAGTTGATTGTCGGCACCCAACGTGTCGCCACCATGCTCCAGCGCATGGCCAGGCTCTACGCCAACTACCTGCCGCTGCGCATCTTGCAGCCTCCGGTGAAAATCCCGGTGATGCGTGAGTTCATGCTCTGGCACCGAACCATGGAAGGAGATCCGATGCACCGTTGGTTGCGGGCGAAAATCAGTCAGATCATCAACAAGCTGGAGCAGTAGTCGCTCCCGCTGCTCGGCGGCGAGCCAGGATTCATGCGCGCGCCGAGACTCAAGCCAATGGCGCATATGCGCCCTATCGCCGTTCGCAATACCTCCCATCCTGACTCGCGATTGGCCAAACAATGGGCCTCCCCTTAGCCTGCTTCGAACCGTCAGGTCTGGCGTACCCCGCTCCGGATTTGGCCGCCTGCCTTTGCTTGCACAAGGACAATAACAATCATGTTTCGCTACTTCCCGACCAACTACGTGTGGAATCTTTCCGTCGACCTGGCCATTGAAATGGGCGCCCGCATCGGCGAAATCGAGGAAATGTGCGCGCCGCTGCAAGAAGCCGCCAAACAGCCGGATGCCGCCGGCAGCAAAGCCTTCCGTGAAACCTGGGCGAACATGGCCGACAAGCTGTGCGGCCTGGCGGAAGAAGACGAAGGCAAGGGTCGACTGTTGTCTGCCGGTGAAAAATACAACCGCGCCGCGACCTATTACCTGAGCTGCGAACGCCTGCAGGCCCACGGTGCACCGGGCCGCATGGAGCTGTACCAGCGCTTTCTGCACACCTTCCAACGGAGTATCGAACTGGCACGGGAAAATTGCGAGCGCGTTGAAATCCCTTACGAAGGCAAACACCTTTCCGGTCTGCTGGTCCGTGCCGAAGGCGTCAGCGGCCCAGCGCCGATCCTGGTGCAGGTCAATGGACTGGATTCCACCAAAGAAATGAAATACCGCGTCGGCCTGCCCGCCTGGCTGGCCAAACGTGGCGTGTCATCGTTGATCATCGACCAACCCGGGACGGGCGAAGCGCTCCGGCTACATAATCTGACTGCGCGTTTCGACAGTGAGCATTGGGCCAGCCGCGTGGTGGATTGGCTGGAAACCCGCGACGATGTCGACGCCAAACGCATCGGCCTGGAAGGTGTGTCGCTTGGAGGCTACTACTGCCCGCGCGCGGTAGCCTTCGAGCCGCGCTTCGCGTGCGGCGTCGTATGGGGGGCCAACCATGATTGGCGTGATGTGCAGAAACGTCGAATGGAAAAGGAAGGCAGCTTCCCGGTGCCGCATTATTGGTCGCATGTGTCTTGGGTCTGGGGTGCCAAGGACACGGACGAGTTCATGACCATCGCCGAGAACGTTCATCTGGACGGCATCCTGGACCGCATCAAGGTGCCCTTCCTGGTCACCCACGGAGAAAAGGATTCGCAGATTCCATTGAAGTGGGCCCACCGCACTTACGAACAGTTGGTCAACAGCCCCAAACGCGAACTGAAAATCTTCACCGAACGTGAGGGCGGCGTGCAGCATTCGAGCTTCGACAACAGTATCAATGCCGGCCAGTACATCGCCGACTGGGTGGCTGAGGTACTCGGCGGTCGTACTGCATGACTATTCGTTTCAAACTTGAGCCAACGCTCGTTGCGGAAATGCTTCTGTGCCGGGCAGCGCCTATCGCTCTGGAATCGATGACCCGCCACTACCGTTAAAAAAGCTTCCCCGTCTGGCCTGCCGCAAAATCTTCGCAACGGCCAGATGGGGAAGCACACAGCATGATGGGACAGCTATCGAGTGGATAGATACGACTATCTCGGTTGCTCAGTCACAAAGATCACATCCAAGCACTCCCTTCAGCGCAGCCTGATCAGTGTTTTGATCTGAGCGATCTCCCGCTCAAAGATCATGCTTTTGTTGGCTTGATCACCACGAGACCGCGCCGACTCATTAATCCGTAGTAAGCGCATGCTGGAAACAGCAGACCAACAACCCACGCCAAATCGATCCCTTGCAGGGCGGAGGCGATGGGGCCGACGTAAAGGGAAGTATTCATGAATGGAATTTCTAGCAAGATGGTCGCGAGGAACACCCCGATAGCGATCCAGTTCACCCGACCGTAAATTCCCGAGGGGTCAAAGATATCGGCAATCTTGTATACGCCTTTGCGTAGCGCGTAGTAGTCGACCAGGTTTATTGCCGTCCATGGGATGAGAAAGTAGCTCATGAAAAAGATGAAATTCAGAAAAAACTGAATGAAGTCATCCTGGGCCATGGTGCATAACGCAGTGGCAACGGCACAGATAATGAGCATAAAGCTGGCGCGCACCTTCGTAGTGACCTTGAGCGCAGCAAAGGGCTCGATAACGGTAACCGTCGACATAAAGGCTCCATAGAGGTTGAACACGTTGATAGCGATCTGACCATAGAGCACGAATGCCACGGTCAGCAAACTTCCACCCCCTAGGACGCTAAGCAAATGAAGGCCAACATTATCTGAAAAACCTGTGACGCCCTTGGTCAATATCGCCCCCAGCAGCATCATCCAACTTCCACCAATGACCGTCCCCGTATAGCTGTACCAGAAGACCTGGCGCGCGGAAGTATGGGTAGGCAAATAGCGAGAATAGTCAGCCACATAAGGGGCATAGGACAATTGCCAAGTCACCGCGATGCTCACTGAGGCGAGGAAGCTCGCCAAGTTGAAGCCCTGCGTCGTCCATTGTTGCGCATCTATTGGCAGCGCAAGGGCGAACAGGGTCGCGATCCCGAAAAAAACAACCGAAACCAACGACAGCATTTTTTGCAGGCGGTGGATGAGCTTGTAGCCAAACAGGGCTACCAGAAAGCAGAGCGAACCAAGCAGCACAATGTTTGCCTCACTGCTGAGGGGGCTTGAGGCGGCGACTGCTTGGGTGGCCAACAACGTATTACTGACAAAAAACCCTAAGTAAATGAGCATTACGAACAGCAGCGGAACAATGGCTCCAAATACCCCAAACTGCGCACGGCTCTGGATCATCTGCGGGATGCCCAACCTCGGCCCCTGTGCAGAATGCGAAGCCATGAATACCGCGCCGATTAGGGAGCCGAGCAGGATCGACAAAGCGCTCCAGAACAGGTTCAGCCCCAGGCTGACCGGCAGCACCCCGGCCGCAACCGTGGTGATGTTGGCGTTGGCCCCAAACCACACGAAGAACAGAGAACGGGGTTCGCCGTGACGTTCGGTTTCTGGAATGAAATCGATGCTTCTTTTTTCTACGTTCATCATGCTCTCCGCTCTGTCTTGGCAACGAGGCAATTTTCCAGGCGCGCGATAGCTTGCATAAACTCTTCTGGCTGGAAGGCAAGGTGGTCCGGCTCCATCGTGCGAAGTGAAGGTGCTGGCTCGCCCGCCCAGCGCCGCAACAGCTGTTCGGTAGAGAGCATGTCCAGTCCGTAAAGCCAGTTGGAGACAATAAATAAGGCCGAGTAATGGGCTGCGGTAGTCGTAGCCGTACAAGCGTCGGCCACGAGGCTCAAGTGGAAGTCGTGCTGATAGGCATCGAACAGACTACTCATCACGCAGACGTCAGTCAGTACGCCCATCACCACGAGATGCTTGATGCCGCGCTCCCTCAGCATCGGAGTCAGCCGAGTACCGTGGAAGGCACTGTAGCGTTGCTTATCAATGACAACGTCATCGGTTTGTGGGGCTAACGCGTCGATGATCTCTATGGCAGATGTACCTGCGCGATAGCTGGTCGGTTTGCCCTCGGCATCTACGGGCTCGCCCAGCGCCAAGCCGAGACCTTGGGCATCGTTGACATGACGGGTGTAGAACAGAGGGATGTTGTTTTTTCGAGCGCAATCAACCAGCGCTGTTGCGTTTTTGATTACTTGATCGAACCGCTCCAGAGTGAAGCCGTCTTCTTTCTGAAGATCGATCACGAGCAAAGCCGTGTCTTGGGTCATCAGGTTTTCTTCCAATTGCAGAGCACCAGGCGATAGCCGCAAGGCTCGCTGGTCGCTAACGAATGCTCAGGCGCAGGCACCGCAATCGCGGGCTACGGAAAGTTCGAGATTCTCGAGGAAGGATTACCTGACTATTTGCCAAAAACCGTTTTGCTTAGCGGCAACGCAGGAGGGAAGACGTTTCAGCGTCACGTGGGAAGGCGCAATCGATCGACGTAGAAAGTTCTTCATGGCTCCGCACGGGACTAACGTTGGCCAGCCAAGCAGGCTGATGCGCGTTATGCCGGGTCGAAATGCGGAACTGACCATGACGTAGACTCTTGGGGTTAGTTCCGTCAGGCAAGCAATATGCACGCCATAGTATCGGAAGGCTCGGAAAGCGGCCGAATAGAGCGATATCAGGAATCATCGTGATGTCTTATGGCATTCGGTATGCCGTAACACCGCGCTACGGAACGTAGCACGCAACGCCGAAGTGCACCTTTCTGAAACTCCCGTTGCAGGTGGGCAGCTTTGGCCAATTCTGTTCCCAGGCGTTTTGCCAGGCGCCTAGCATTACGCTCCATCCGCCGATAATGTTTTCACGGGACGGCGCGGCAAAAGTCGAAGAAAGACTTTTCTTTGGACGAAAAAAAATGGACCTCTTTTCAGAGGTCCATTTTTAAATACTTGGAGCGGGAAACGAGACTCGCATCTGGCGTCCGCCCCATTGAAATATAAGGGGTTTCTTTTCTTGCCGAAGCAGGAAAGTACTCAATTCTGGACTTATTTTCGGAGCATCTCAAGACCAAAAAATTGATCGAACAGCAGCATTCATTATGCTTGAGCCCGTCGGCGCGACTGGATGCTCATCCCCCATGCAGCTATCAACGGACAGATATGCTCAGGATTAACCTTTAAACTTCAAAAGAACAGCAACACCGAGGACAGCGGAAAGAATAGAGCCCATAAGTGTAGGCGCTGATGAAGAATTGACCCATCTGCCGAAAAAACGCTGACCCAATAAGCCTTCAAGGCTACGGCCGTCTGTGCTGGGTATCTACCTATCCTTATTGGGGCAGACTTGCCCCAGCAGGTAGGGCAATTTCGCATCAGCGCCAACAGCTGACGGTCAATCGCAGCGTCGTCTGGTCGAGTTCGCTGTTCTTTTCCAGGTGATTAATCTCATCTGACACCAAATGACTGCTCGCATTATTACGCGCGGGACGCATTAGTAAACCGTGTACGAATCCACTCTATAATTAACCGACCTCCAGCCCCGGTTTATGAGTGGAAAACTATTTGGAGTGCAATTTTCTGCTAGGTGAGATTGGACATGAAAGAGCGTGTGCTGAAGAGTAGGTCATTGCCATACTAAGCGAAGCGGAAGCTGGCTAGTTGAGCGCTGCCGATGCGCATGACAGCCAAAATTTCGAGGGTCTTTGGGATTCCAGCAATACTGTACACAGGGCTTGGGCCAGCAGTGACGTTGCCTCGACGCGCGCGGGGTTGCCTGCTCTGCTACATTGGCGCACCCAAATTAAGCACAGTAGTTTTTATATGAGCGGAGACTCTAATCTTATTAGTAGCATGGTGTACTATTTTAACTAGAAGGCTTAGTAAAAGTGACTGGCCATTATTGTCCCGGCTACCTTACTTATGCGAGCCGGGCTTGGACGACGGCTACCGCATCCAGGACTTTCTGCGCCCAGCAGTCATCCTCCGGATGCACCACGACAACGCGAAAGCCATGATCATTACCTTCAATTCCCACGCCCTCGGAATCATCGACATGTAAGTCGATATCGAATGCCGGCGGATACTTCGAAGGTGCATTCGACATCCCATGGACCGCGAGGGCACGGCTGTGCAGCACGCTGTTAACGACGCCATCGATGCGGATACCGTACAGCAAAAACCAACGTCGGATATAGGTCGGAGTGCGTCCAGACGAAGTGTAGACCCAGATACTGCAGCCCTGACGACGCAGCTCTCGGATCAGGAGACGTGTGCCCATTCGCAACGGCTCACCCAACCTACGATGAACATAAGCAGGTAGCCAGCTTTCCTCGATTGCGCAGTGGCGAAGTTGGCAGGCGAGCGTGTCATCGATATCGAACGAAATTCGTATGCGCTGGCGCTTGAACAACTGCGTCTGCACAGCGCAGCGGATATCCTGACCTAACCGGCTACCAAAGGCTTTGAGCCTAGCAAACGTTGGATAGATGGCCAAGGGCTTGATTTTAATAAAGAACTTCATTGGATCGGAACCCGTTCTTCTAAAAAACGCTGCGTATTTTATCCTAAAATTGAGCAATTCGTACAAGATCTTGAATCCGTGCTTGGCGGAGTTGCAGATGACGGACGCCTGGGTTAAGTGCCTCCCGCAGCACTTTCCAGCGTCAACACGAACTAGGACCGGCCTGCGTAGCTGACGTGTGAGAACTGGCGTACGGAGAGCATGAGTGAATCTCGCAGCGCCGTTAGCCAACAACCGAACCCGACTTATTTAGTAAGCGGCCAGCGAACACACCTTCAGAAATCCGGAATTAAGGGCGATGATGTCCGCCTCAGGTGGACATCATCGCCTCAAGCGAAGGTGTCAGGAAGGTGTGTTGCCCGGACGGTTACATCAGTGCGGCCTATAGGGACGCTGTCTCTATTGTCATAGTGACCTGAGCCTACCCAGCGACCTCAATGGAAATTCGAAAATAGGTACATCGGAATTCCAATCCAGTTGTTCAAGACGGGGTCGGCAGACGCTTACCGTATTTAGGCTTTGTTAAGGTCTATTCATCGTCCGCGTACGTTGATCAGCTACTGCCGCATCAGTGTAAGCTTGGCTTCTAACGTATGAGCGAGTGTTCTAAATGCAATCGATGCGACGCTTCATGACTATCATGTTTGGTCTGATGCTTTGTGCAAGTCAAACTCATGCCGGCATATTGGTACGCGAAGAACAGTTCTTATTGCCGATTCAGATCGACTCCCATATTGAGAAAATCGAAGCATTGATCGTCCGCCCCGTAAAAGGGCAGAATTTCCCCATCGCACTGATTGTTAACGGCTCGGCGGCAACATCTCCGTCTACCGCACATGCCGATTGGCTTGCTCATATCGCTCACGACTTTGCGCACCGTGGCTGGCTTGCCGCATCGATTGTATGGCCCGGCTATGGCCGTTCGACCGGAACCTTCATGAATGAAGGGGGAACCTGCACCGATCCCAATGTGGCCCGGTTTCTCGATGCGCATGGCAAAGAACTTGGCGCCGCATTGGCGGCTGTGCGCGAGCGTCCAGACGTCGATCCATCTTTGGCAGTAGGTGTTGGTATCTCTATCGGCGGAGCTTCAATGCTAGACCTGGCGGCTCAACCAGGTCATCCATTGGCAGCGGTAATCAACATCTCTGGCGGCGTTTACCACTACACGAATGTGGGCTCTGCCGACTCTGATTGCTCATTATATCAAACCGATCTTGTGCGAAACCTAACGAAATTCGGCAAAGACAACCCAACGCCAACACTCTGGATTTACGCCAAGAATGATCCGTTTTTCAACCCGGATCTTGTTGCCCGGATGATCGCGAGTTATCGCTCGGGGGGCGGTAGCGCTGAGCTGGCGTTGCTACCCCCATTCGGTAGGGATGGGCACACGCTCTACAAACAAGAGGCTAATATACTTTTAAAGCCATATATCGAAGATTTTCTCAGGCGCAACCGGTTTCCTGCCATGGACGACAGCGCATTAATGCCGCTGCTTTCGAGGCTGGTGCCCGAAGACCGTGCGGGCGCCGAGGCTTATCTTCAAAGCGTTACCGAGAAAGCGATGGCAATGTCCAAGGAGAGTAGCGGCATTTATTGGTACTACGGCGCGCGCTCACTCAAGACAGCGCGACAGCAGGCCCTCAGCAACTGTCGCAAGGCAACTGGCAAGCCCTGCCGGCTCGTTGCGCAAAATATGGAATTGATGGATGGCTGGCAAGATGTGGTTTCCCCATCAGGGAAATGACGAGCTGTTTGGGGCAACAACTAGATATCAACCCATGTCTTGACTGCGGGTCTAGATAGATAAATTTTCCGGACGCTTACACTTACAGGCTTCGACGACAAAAGAATCGCCATGTAAGCCCGGGGCATGACGGTACGTGAGATCCGCGTTTTTCTGTCCGAGCAGCATGGAACCGACGTGTCCCATGACTTCATCAGTTCAGTCACCGATGCAGTCATAGAAGAAGTCGGCGCCTGGCAGCAGGGCCCCTTGGAGCCTATGTATCCGGTCATCCTCTTTGATGCGCTACGGGTCAAAGTCCGGGACGAGGGGTTAGTGCGCAACAACGTTATTTATCTGGCGCTGGGGGCATTACCCGATGGCACACGCGACACTCTGGGGATCTGGATCGAGAGTACCGACGGCGCCAAGTTTTGGATGAAGGTCTTAAATAACCTCAGAACCCGGGGAGGGGGGGGTAGAAGATGTTCTGATCGCCGTCACAGATGGCCTCAAAGGAATACCGGAGGCTTTGGAGCAGTTTTTCCTGCCACAACGCTGCAAACCTGCATCGTGCATCTGATCGGCAACAGCTGGACTATGCCGCTTAGATAAGCGTCGGGCACTGGCCAAAGCGCTCAAGCCGATCTTACCAGGCAATCAATGCCGATGTGGCCGAGCAAGAGCTTAACGCCTTTGAAGCGCGGCCTTGGGGTAAGCAGTATCCGACTAGTTGCTGCATTGCCTCGAGGTTGGGATCGTATTATACCTTTTTTTGTCTTACCGGCGGGTATCAGAAAAGTGGTCTATACAACCAATGCCATCGAAAGCATCAATGAAGTGCTGGAGGGTCAGCAAGGTTATGCCTTCCAGGCCAAGAAACCGGTGTTGCCAGCGGCGCATCAGGAGTTCTAACCCGCTTTCAAGGCCGAAATCGTTCAAACGTGGGGACTGGCTTGACTGGTAGTGGTGCTTCAGCCGACACAATTCTGTGCCTGATACACCGCTATCGCAGGCAAGCCAGTTCCCACAGTGGCTCTGGTGTTCGTAAAAAGAAGGAGACATCGACGTGATCAGCACCTCAACCCTCGTCAATTCAGTGGTAGAAAAACTGCGCGCCGCCCTCGTGCGGGGCCAGTGGCGCCGGGGCGAAATGCTCCCCGGCCAGCGTGAACTGGCCGAACAGATGGGCATCAGCCGCCCGAGCCTACGCGAAGCGGTGATCGTGCTGGAAACCCTCGGCCTAGTCCGCTCCATGCCCGGCAAAGGCGTGGTAGTACTCGAACCCCGCATCAGCGAGCGGCAATCGAGCGATGCGGTAGCGGATGCGAGCTTGGAAGATATCCTGCAACTGCGCTACACCCTCGAACCCTTCATCGTCGGCCTGGTGGCCCAGTCCATCAGCAGTAAGGAAGTCGGCCAACTGCGCCTGACCTTGATGGACATGCGCGAAGCCCTTGACGAAGGCAACGCCGAAGCGGGCATGAATGCCTACATCGGTTTTCACGAAGAACTGTTTGCCCTGACGTCCAACCCAATCTTCCAAAATGTGGTGCAGCAGACCAGCAATGCCCTCAAGCAAAGCGCCCAGGTGCTGCGCAATTCACCGGAACATCTGGCCGAACGTCTGCAGGAAAACGAAGCCGTGGTGCGCGCCATTCGCAACAAGAACAGCGCCCTGGCCAATGCCGAGATGCGTCGGCACATCCTTCAGGAAGGTCAGCGCATGGGCATTGCCCTGAACATCCCAGACGACTATCTAGGCAGCTGACTTTATGGAGACGAGCATGACGCAACTCCACGCCCTGCAAAACGAAACGTCCCTCACAGCCCTACGCTTAGAGCGCCGTACAAAGCCCTCGGTGGACGACATATATACACGCCTTTTCGACGCAATTCTCGAACAACGCATAGTCCCAGCTAGCCGTTTTACCGAAGAACACCTGGGCGAAACCTTTAGCGTGAGTCGTAGCATCATTCGCCGGGTGTTAGCAAAGCTGTCCCACCAACAGGTAATCATCCTACGCCCCAACCAGCGCGCCCAAGTGGCGGCGCCAAATACCCAACAAACGCGGCAGATTCTGGAAGCGCGTCGCGTTACTGAAATTATCGTGGTGAAGCTGGCGTGTGTCCAAGCTACATCTGCGCAAATCCGGCAGTTGCGCCAACTGATTGCGTGCGAACGCGATTGCATTGAACGGGAGCAACATGGCCCGGCGATTCGTCTGTCGGGGGAATTTCACCTGCACTTGGCGGCAATTGCAGGGAACGGGCCGCTGGAAAAGTTTCTGTATAGCCTGGTACCGCTGACCTCTTTGGTCATCGCCCAATCTGAATCAGACGCCTGTTCGCATTGTGCAGACCATGAGCATGTCGAAATTGTAGATGCGTTGGAGCGTCGGGATTCGAATGCCGCCGAGATGTTGATGGCTCAGCATTTGGCTCATATCGAAACCAGGCTAATCAAACATAATTGCCCGAGCTGACAAAAATCAAAGGATAAAGTTTGTTTAAACTGACCGAATAATTCTGTGCATATTGAGTGAGCAACATATCCCTTTAAGCTGCCATATCACATATAAAGTTAAAAACGCAACACCAAGCAAAAAAAGAAATGGCAAATCAAAATGAAGTGCGAAGTATTAAAGCTACTCTCTTAGCACTACGTCTCGCCACGAAGATTAGCAGGGACGAGAGCACTATAGAACCTTCGAAGATTCTGAAAAGGAGATACTAATGACAGACCACCATGCAATCCCAATACAGAAACTTACGGCTCCTTTACATCTCACATTCGATTCGGATGCAGTGTCTGCATTGAACGATTATCTTAACATTCGTGCTTTAACTGAGGTCGCAGACTGGGATGATTCGGAGGCAGGCATAAATCTTTATTTGGCTTACCAGAAAGCTGCTTACGAATTAGCTGAGCATGTGGCATCTATCATAAACAAAACTGATATTGACGCTATCAATTCATCCAAAAGTTAAAACTATAAGGTCTAAAAAAATTATAGCGATAGCTAGTCCCGTAATACAACATTCACTTATTTAATAGACAATTCTTACCAAGGGTTCCCACCACAGATGAGTACCAGGCAAATTTAGAAACGCTGCGTCCTTGAGAAGGCCTACCTACAAACGGGCTCCGTTATGCAGCGTGCAAATGAAGCATGGTGAAACCGTCTGATACTAGTTACATTACAGATGGAGGTAAAAATGCAAACTCTGAATGATCTAAGACTTGAATATGACAAGCTCGCTAAGACCATTATCATGCTTACCGGCAAGAACACTGCCCTAGCAGAAGAAGTAAAAAAGGAGTTGCATACACTTTTAATTGCACAGCGCAATCTCAATGCTGTAATAGAAAGATTAGAGCGAATATCAACAACTGGCCCTAATTCCAAACCTAAATTTCGAGTTATTAAATCGCCCCCTACAGCAGGGTAGGTAGTGCTGTTTTTATCTTATCACAAAAATAGCCTGTGATACTCATCTACCTTCATAAATTCCGTCGAAACCTAGCCTCCTAATTTAGCCATACGTAATCACTTTTAAAAAATACAAGATACTCCCAACCAACCATCCAATACAAAAAATCAAAAATAAAATGCAAATAGTATCTTCTAAACGAGAATCTAATTAGCAATTCGCACTACCTTTTAATCAAGTTCTTGATAACGCGACGATTCTAATCCTGAGTTCTATTAATCCATACGATGCACACTTTAGTGTGCGCCAGCACGGAAAACGAGTGATATTTTTGCTAAATTTAAAAGTAAGCTCTCCATAAACCCCACATTCAAAGCGCTTAGCTGATCCCGGATGCTGTGCTCCCGATGCCCTCAGGAGCCAGCCGTCATGGTGCGACCCGATGCCAAAGTCGAAAAAGTCTATCTCTACCCCAAACCCGTGGACCTTCGAAAATCCATTGATGGCCTGGCTGCGCTGGTCGAGTTGGATATCAAGGTGGCGGTATTCGACGCCATGTTATTTGTCTTTCTCAACAAGCCACGTAACCGCTTGAAGATCTTGTACTGGGAGCGCAACGGTTTCTGCCTTTGGCTCAAACGCCTCGAATCCGAACATTTCAAAACATCGCCCGACGCAGCGGACGAAGCGATTGTTTTGACCGTGCAGGAACTCAACAGGCATTGAATGGTTTCGACCTCTGGCGTAATCGCCCGAATCAGGTTTTGACGCCGCGATTCGTGGCCTGATTCGGTATAATCCAGAGCATGAATCCCATGCCCGAAAACCTTCCCAATGACCCCAAATTGCTCAAGCAAATGCTTGCGAAGATGCAATCCAGAGTTGGCTTTCTTGAAGAACAGTTGCCCTGCTGCGCCAGCGACTGTTTGGCCGACAATCCGAGCAAGCAGTCGATCCTGCGGCGCCGCAAATGGTGTCGTTCAACGAGGCAGAACACGAAGTAGAGCCCGTCGACGAATCCGCGAAAAGCGGTTTCACCCGCCAAGCGGCGCGGCAAACGCAAGCCGTTGCCCGCATCTGCCGCGCATTGAAATCATCCACGAACTTCCTGAGCATGAACTGACGTGCGTATTTGGCTGCCGCAAGCACGCCATTGGCGAGGAGGTCAGGGAGCAGCTTGAAATCGTGCCGATGCAGATCCGCGTCATCAAGCACGTGCGCAAGGTATACCGCTGCCGCGACTGCGAAATAGCTCCCGTAACAGCAGACAAACCGGCCCAACTGATCTAAAAAAGCATGGCCAGCACTAGCGTGCTAGCCATGCTGCTGACCACCAAGTACGTGGATGGTTTGCCGCTTCACCGCTTTGAAAAAGTCCTGAGCCGTCACGGCGTCGACATCCCGCGCCAGACCCTGGCCCGCTGGGTTATCCAGTGCAGTGAACATTTACAGCCACTGCTGAATCTGATGCGCGATCAACTGCTGGAAAGTCCGCGTTATCCACTGCGATGAAACCCGCGTGCAGGTCTTGAAAGAGACAGGCCGACAGCCCTGCAGTCAGTCCTGGATGTGGGTGCAGACCGGCGGCCCGCCCGACAAACCAGTGATCCTTTTCGACTACTCCACCAGCCGTGCGCAGGAAGTGCCGGTGCGTCTGCTCGAAGGCTATAGCGGCTATCTGATGACCGACGATTACGCCGGTTATAATGCACTGGGCGCGCAGGATGGCGTCGAGCGTTTGGGGTGTTGGGCTCATGCACGGCGCAAGTTTGTTGAAGCGCAGAAACTGCAACCCAAAGGCAGGACGGGACGTGCGGATATAGCGTTGAAGCTGATCAGCAAGCTATACGGCATCGAGATCGCGTACAAAGGAAGTAGTGATGATGGCCGCAAACGAGGTCGTCAGGATTTAAGTTGCCATGTGATGAGCGAGCTAAAGGCTTGGGTCGATAAAACGTTCCCCTATGTCACAACGCAGAACGCACTGGGCAAGGCCGTAACCTATCTGGCCAACAACTGGAACAAACTCGAGCGGTATGTCGAGGAAGGCTATTTGCCGATCGACAATAACCCAGCCGAACGCGCCATCAGGCCCTTCGTGATCGGACGAAAGAACTGGTTGTTCAGCGACACGCCCAACGGCGCGACGGCCAGTGCTTGGCTCTACAGCCTAGTCGAGACAGCCAAAGCCAACGGCCAAGAGCCCTATGCGTGGCTGCGCCACACACTGGAGCGGTTGCCGCAGGCGGTATCAGTTGAAGATTACGAAGCCTTGCTGCCTTGGAACTGTACGCCTCAGGTGTATGGCTAAACGCTCTGCCCGCCTTTTGATAGGTGGGGTTTATGGAGCGCTTACGTTATACGAGAATAAATAACCTGCACACAAAAACCTCACTCAAATGCATCCAACTTATTAACGCAAGTGATGGGTATAGAATCTGCCACCTTGCCGTAACCGTGCTTAATTCAGCCGGCCTCAAATATGTCAAAGTGAAAAAAAATTTAATAAAAAAAATAAAGCTTTCCGAATGTCTGTCGATAGAATTTGAAAGGAGCTTGTGCTTTACCTTAATGGAGTCGATTTTCTCTATTTTTGAGATCTATGCTATGAACCTACGCTCACTTAAACTCGCCCCACGGTCCGTTCTGTGTTTCGGAATTTTTTGTATGCTGATTATTGGCTTGGGACTTTTTGCTATTAGGCAGGCATCGATTTTGAACGACGCGGAAAAGAAAATCGAAGAAAATGTCGTTCCCAGCTTTAAGCTCCTTGGACTGCTTGACCGTGAATTCATGAGCGTGCGCAACAGCAACAGCAAACTACGAAATGCGGGGGAATCTGACTCGGTTAAAACGCAAAGTTTGGAGGACATCAGCCAGTCACAGGTCTTGATTAAAAATAATCTGGCGGACTTCGACGCGCTTGTGATTACTCCGGAGGGCATGATAATACTTGACTCATTAAAAAAATCGATTGCTTCGTTCGAAGCCATTCAAGATAAATATTTATCTATAATTGCCATGAAAGACTTCGTCCAAGCCAGTAAATTTGCTGATGAAACTGTTCGAACAAGTGCTGAAAATGTGGCATCGAACATCCAGAAGCTTAAAGAAAGCAACGATGCAAAAGCTAAAGTCTCTGGCGATGAGGCCGATGAGGCATATACCAATACACTTAAATTGGTTGGTGTTTTTATTGCCGCTTCATTATTGGCAACTGTTCTGCTGGCCTGGTTGTATACTCGTAGCCTCGTAATACCAATGCAACAATCATTAATAATCGCTGAGGGCATTGCGGATAATGATTTTAGCCAAGAAATTAAAGCGGATGGCAATGATGAAATGGGCCGTCTGACTAATGCTTTATCGACGATGCAGGCTAACTTACGTAATGCGATCATTCAAATCAGTGAATCTTCAACTCAATTGGCGGCTACCTCTGAGGAAATGCATGCAGTAACAGAAGACGCCTCCACAGGTCTGATGCGTCAGAATAGTGAAATAGAAATGGCGGCTACCGCTGTTACGCAGATGAGTTGTGCGGTTGACGAAGTTGCCAGCAACGCCGCAGGCGCGTCGACTGCGGCAGCACAAACGAGCAAGACCGCTATGGAAGGAAGGGGGAAAGTAGACGAAACCATCGACGCAATCAACCTGATGGTCAGCAATGTGGAATCTACATCCGCCAGTGTAAGAGGGCTGGCATTGATGGCAACTGATATCAGCAAGGTGCTCGATGTTATCCGATCCATTGCCCAACAAACCAACCTGCTGGCTCTGAATGCGGCAATCGAGGCTGCCAGGGCAGGCGAAGCGGGACGTGGCTTTGCTGTAGTTGCCGACGAAGTGCGCGCATTGGCCCATCGCACCCAAGAATCAACGAGCGAAATTGAACAAATGATTTCAACCATACAGGCAGGTTCGAACGAGGCGGTTTCGTCAATGGACCAAACCAGCCTGCAAGCGAGTAGAACATTGTCACTGGCTCGATCAGCAGGGATAGCGCTCGTCGAAATCACCGAATCGATTAGTCATATCAATGACCGTAACATTCAGATCGCTACCGCTGCTGAAGAGCAGTCACAAGTCGCAAGACAAGTTGACAGCAGTTTAGTAAGTATCCGCGACCTATCGATACAATCAGCGGCAGGCTCACACCAAACATCGGTTGCCAGCGGCGAACTATCCAAATTAGCGGTTGACCTAAATCACTTGGTTAAACGCTTTAAAGTTTAATACTATATAACTCGGCTTAAAATCTAACTTTAACTGCAACTACTGATTTCACACGTACCTATGGACCGGTGAATTGGCCAATTCATTGCTAATGATATTCAAATTTTCATCTCCCGGCGAACCACCCTCTTTCTGGGCAACCATTTTTTTATTGATAAGCAAACTACTGCCGCCATTAATAACTAACAGAAGCAGAAAGAAAATGATCGAACCCGAACGGATCGTCTCCCTATCACGAGAAGTGGAGTCTGGCCAATCGTGGTGTCAGCGATATACATACAATCACTCAACAAACTCGATTGCTTGCAATTAACGCACTCATCGAAGCGGCACACGCAGGTAAGTCCGGAATGGGGTTCTCGGTAGTGGCCGAAGAAGTCAAAAATATTTCCGAGCGCATCTCAAAAATCGCCAGTGGGCTGACCGAGGACTTGCAGGTTTCGGTCAATGAACTTACTGCGCTGGGCCAAAGTATGTGTTTTGACATGCGTGGGCAGCGGTTGGCGGATCTGTCGCTTAACATGATCGAAATTATTGATCGAAACCTTTACGAGCGCACCTGTGATGTGCGCTGGTGGGCAACCGATGCCTCTCTGGTAGACGCGTTAACGAATCATTCCCCAGGGAACTGTGCTCATGCCAGCGAACGTCTGGGAATCATTCTCGACAGCTACACCGTGTACTTGGATATCTGGTTGGCTGATAACAACGGACGGATAATTGCTTCGGGCCGATCGGGGTTGTATGGCAGAGTCATCGGAGCCAATATCGCACAAGAGCCTTGGTTTAAAAAAGCAATGCAACATTCATCAGGTGATCAGTATTTCTCCGGACAAGTAACTGCAGAATCGCTCCTGAACAGCTCGCAAACTTGCACATTCAGTGCGGCCGTGCGAAGCAAGGCAGGCAAGCAGACTCCGGTGATTGGCGTTATTGGGATTTTTTTCGACTGGAAAAATCAAACTGACTCTGTTCTCAAAGGCGTTCGCTTGAGCGATGACGAGCGCTCGCGAAGTCGATTGATGATAATTGACGACAACCGAAGAATAATTGCCAGCTCTCACACCCATAATCATCTGGGCGAACGCATTGAGTTAAAGACTAAAGCAGCCCAAACGAACGGTTACACTATTCTGGGTAAAAATCTCATTCAGGGCTACTTGGTAACGCCTGGGTTTGAAACCTATCCAGGTATGGGATGGTTGGGTGTAATTGAACAACACTTGCCTACGACTGACACCTAACTCATAGCCACTTTAAAGCTTTCGAGTTATATCGAAAGCTTCGGGAAGTACTGCGAGCGCTCATAGAAGTAGAATGAGGGTCGGTAAGTGGCTCAACCAACCGGCCGCGCCAACAGCGCCGCAGCACTCTAGCACGTAACCAGCACTGTGTTGATGATGAGAACTCCAGAAGCTACTTCGCCGTGGCGCGAACCGCACAGATAGCCTCGCCTCTCTGCTTAGGGGGCGCCCTAGGAAATGTCCTCCACCAAAGGGAAGCGCCTGCCCAGTAAGGAATGACGCATCCTCGCTGGAAAGAAAGCACACTGCGCCGGCAATGTCGCTGGGCTCGGCGAAGCGCTTGATCGCTTGCTGTTGCCACGTCTGGCACTTGATTTCTTCGGGCATTTCCTGAGTCAAGCGCGTATTGGTAATCGACGGGAGAACCGCATTTACAGTGATGCCCGAATCGGCGACACGGCGGGGCCCTGCACCTATTGCGGTTTACGGCTGCGGCACTTCTCCAAGTCGAGCCCCAATGCTTGCGTGATACCTGCCCTGATGCAACGCAGCAACTTCACGGTGCTGACTAAATCTGCCGTGCTGCTCGCCAACCTCGCCGAAGACGGCAAGACCGCCACCGGTGTGAGTTATCTCGACCGCAATAAAATGGAGTGGGAGCAACCGGCGGACATCGTGATTTTCTCCGCCGTCCAGATGCAAAACGTGCGCTTGCTGCTGTCGAAGATCGGCAAGCCCTACAACCCCGCAACCCGCGAAGGTGTGGTAGGCCGCGCCTACAGTTTCCAGACCGTGTCCGGCGCCAATCTGTTTTTCGAAGATGAGCAACTCAACCAGTACATCGGTGCGGGTGCCCTCTCCGCCCAGGTCGACGACTAAAACGGCGACAACTTCGATCACGCGGACAAGGACTTTATCGGCGGCGCCGGTATCTTGGTGGTGGCCCGTGGCGCACGCCCGATTGGCAACGCCGATGCGGTACCGCCGGGCGCACCACGCTGGGGCAGCGACTGGAAAAAAGCCTACACCCACGCCTTTCAGAACGGCACCTTCATCTTCAATCAGGGCACCAGTTTCTCTCACGATGAGTGCTACCTGGACCTGGACCCGGAGTATACAGACGCCAACGACGACCCGTTGATTCGCGTGACCTTCGACAACAACGAAAACGACCGGCGCATGGCCAAGTTCACTGAAGACAAGGCCGTGGAAATCGGCAAGGCCATGGGTGCAAAAATCGTCAATGGCTTTGACACGGCTGCCGTGAACTATGGGCCTTACCTGCCCTACAACAACCACACCATCAGTGGCGCCGTGATGGGCCTGGACCCGAAGACCAGTGTGCTCAACCGCTATCAGCAGAGTTGGAACGTGCACAATGTATTTGTATTGGGCGCTTCATCGTTCCCGAACAACGCCGGCTACAACCCTACCTCGACCATCGGCGCCCTTAGCTTGTGGACCGCCAAGTCGATCATCGATCAGTACGTGGCCAAACCCGGACCACTGGTGGGAATGCCAGCATGAACCCACGCTGTCGTATGGCCCTGACGGCCACCTCCGTATTGTCCCTGGGTTCGACCATCGGCTTTTACGGTGCATTCGGCGTTGCCGATGCGGCGGACAGCATTGCCCTACCCGGTCAGCAGTCCGATAGCAGCACCGGCATCAAGGCGCCCGTCACCCAGGCCCAGGAAGACCCGGCAGTGACTCGCGGTCGTTATGTGTCTATCGCCGGCGACTGTGCGGCCTGCCACACCGACCCGCATCACGGCAAACCGTTCGCGGGTGGTTACGCGCTGGAAACACCGTTCGGCGAGTTGCTCGCCAGCAACAATACTTCCGACAAAAAGACTGGCATTGGCGCCTGGACCGATCAGGAGTTCACACAAGCAGTGCGTGAAGGCATAGGCCGGCATGGTACCCGGCGATGCCATGCCCTACAGCGCCTACGCGAAGTTCAGCGATCAGGACATGCACGACTTGTGGGCCTATATGCAAACGGTGCCGGCGGGGGAAAACCATGTGGTGTCCAATCAACTGCCCTTCCCGTTAAACATCCGCCTGATGATGATGGGCTGGAACCTGCTGTTCTTTGATAACACGCCGTTCAAACCCGTCGCGGGCGTCTCCGAACAAATCAATCGGGGAGAGTACCTCGTCGATGGCCTGGGTCACCGTGCAGCCTGCCATACGTCGAAGAATTTCCTCGGCGGCGACCAGGGCGGCACGTATCTGCAAGGCGGCAAACTGGCTGGCATGCGCCGGAAATCACCGGCAACCCGTACGTAGGCATCGGCAACTGGAGTAATGCGCAACTGGTGCAGTACCTCAAGACCGGCAGCAACCACGTGGCCGTGGCGTCCGGGCCGATGGCCGAAGCCGTGGCCGACTCAACCCAGCACCTGCGCGACAAAGACCTGTACGCCATCGCGGCCTACCTGAAAAACTTGCCCGGCTCAAATATTCGCAACCCGCAGCTGCTCAAGGCCACCGGCACGTTGATGCAACAAGGCGCCAATGTGTACTCGGCCAACTGCTCGGCGTGCCACAACAGCGATGGCAAGGGTATCAATCAACTGGCCTCGAGCCTGACCGGTAACCCCGGCATCCAGGCTGACAATGCGCAGAGCCTGATAACCACTGTACTGGAAGGCGGCCGTGGCGCGGTGACGGTCGATAACCCCGCCAGCGGTACGATGCCCAGCTTTGCGTGGAAACTTTCGGACCAACAGATCCCGGCCACGCTCTCGTATATCCGCAATAGCTGGGGCAATGCCGCACCTGAAGTAACGGCCAAACGAGTCGCTGAGGTGTGCGAGCACCGCAAGTTGCCTGCACATTTGAGCGCGGACGGCAGCTCTCGCTGACCCGGTGCCGGTCCTGCAAATACAATTACAGCTCTAACCCGTCAAAGGAAGCTTGCTTAGCATGGGCAGCCCCCTCAAGCGTCACGGCCTATTGAAGGCCAGCGTCAGCATGAGTACCGTGGATCGGGTACTAAATGACCGTGGGGGACGTTTCCGACCTCGAACGGCGCAAGGTGCTCGCGATGGCCCGTGCCTTGGGCATACACCCGGCCCTGCCAGCGCCGTTCAAAGGCCCGAACATTGTCGATGTGCTACTGGCCGACAGCGCTACCGATCACTTCAAGCGCCTGAATGCGGCCTTCGATCGGCAAGCACAACGCCTGCGATCGGACCTTACGCTAAGCCGCCAACCCTGGCCGGAAAGTGCCCCCCAGCAGCTTCTTGACACCCTGCGCAAACCCCGCGCCCCTACAATAGGCATTGGAGGCATCGTGCAGGGCGGTACTCCCACCGTCTTGCTGACCACTAACCTCAGTGATGTGGACGGCGCGGTTTACGTGGGTATCAACAACTATGCCGCCGGGCGCAGTGCCGGGCGGTTGATGAGCCAGTGGGTCAACCAGCGCCCGGGGGGCGGTGCTGCTGACGATCAACTCACTGGCCTATACCACCCATCAGGAAAGGGCGAAAGGCTTTATGGAGGTCATGGCATACCACGCCCCCGGTATCCGAATCATCGGCTCCGTCGAGTGTTTTGATGACGATGTGCTAACGCAGACCGCCGTCGCGCAAACTCTCACTGATGGGCCTCTGGCAGGTTTGTACGACACAGGGAGCGACTCGCATGGCATTCATACGGCCCTCATGCACGCCGGGGCAAACCCGGTGTGGATCGTTCATGAAGCAAGCACGCAGCAGCCACCCTGTTGCGCAAAGGCATGATGTCGCTGGTGCTGGCTCAGGATCCAGAAGGCCAGGTGCAGGCCAGCATCGATTATCTGCTGTATCAAAGGGGCATATCGATACTCCCCCCGCTCCTGCCGCTGGCGATGAAAATCGTGATCGATGAGAACCTGCCGAAACTGGCGTGAGCACTGACGGTGGATATAACTTTGGGCTTAAGTAATTGCGCACACGCCTTAGTTCGCCCTTGGACACTGCTGCAAAAGTGAAACGTTTTCTATACGCCTAGTACGCTGCGATTTTATTCTCAGCGGAGTTTTAAACGCAGCCTACCAGAATAAAGCGCTGCACCTCAACGTCCAGCAAGTGCAGATAACGCAGCCCGATCAAGACGCTGCTCGACACGCCCCTGCTTGATCAGCAACGCCCTGTCGCAGAGGTGGGCAACCGTGTTCATGTCGTGGCTGACCAGGATCATGGTGGTGCCGGTGTCGCGGCGCAGGGCCTGGAGAAGGTTGAGGATTTCGGCCTGGACCGTCATGTCCAACGCGGAGGTAGATTCGTCAAGCAACAGCAACCTGGGGCGCAGTTGCAGCGCACGCACAATCGCGATGCGTTGGCGTTGACCACCGGATAACTGGTGTGGAAACCGTTCCAGCACATCGCCAGGCAAGCCCACTTGTTCGAGTGACGCGACAAGACTTGCCTCATCAAATGGCAGCCCATTGACCTGACGCGGCTCACGCAAGCTGCGGCGAATCCGATGCAGGGGATGCAGGGAAGCATAAGGGTCCTGGAACACCATCTGCACATCCCGACGCAATGTACCGGTAAAGGCTCGCCGCGCCGCCAGAGGTTGATCGAACAACTGCACACTGCCCTGCCAATCTCGCTGCAACCCCGCCAGCACCCGCAGCAAAGTCGACTTGCCGGAACCGGAGCCGCCGATCAAACCAAAACACTCACCAGGCTCGACCTGTATCTGCTCGACGTGCAGCGCAGTAATGTGACTTAAGCCGCGTTTGAAACCGACGTTCAACGAACCGATATCGACGATGCTCATTGCAGCGCCTCCAGCCGGCTTCGGTCCAGGGTCGGCAACAACTGCCCGTAGCTGAGCGCCGACGGCTGGCAGCTCCACAAGGTGTGCGTATACGGATGGCTGGCGCTGGCCAACTGATCGGCCCGGCACTGGTCGACAAGGTTGCCGCGGTACATGACCAGCACTCGGTCACAATAGCGCGCCACCAGCGGCAAATCATGGCTGATCAACAGCAAGCCCATGCCGCGTGTTTCCACCAACTGCATGATCAACTCCAGCATTTGGTCGCGCAGGCTGCTGTCCAGTGCCGAGGTCGGTTCGTCGGCAATCAGTAAGCGCGGATCGTTGATCAGCATCGCCGCCAACATGACGCGCTGGCCCATGCCGCCGGAGAGTTCGTGAGGGTAACGGTCATAGAGGGCGGTGGGGTTTGGCAAGCCAACCGCGTCGAGCATTTCCAAGACTCTTTCACGGCGCTCACGTCGACTGAGCCGGGTATGCAATATGAGGACTTCTTCTACCTGAGTGCCCACTTTGAGCACCGGATTCAGGGAATATTTGGGGTCCTGCAAGACCAGCGACAACGCCGTGCCGCGCAGGGCCTGCCACTGTTTTTGGCCCAGCCCAAGCAAATTCACAGGCCCCAGGCGCAAGTGCTCGGCCGTAACACGGCCGGGACGTGGGACTAACCCGAGCAGCGCACGCGCAGTGAGTGACTTGCCGGAGCCAGACTCCCCCACCAGCGCAACCTTTTCAGTCCCGACGGTAAAGTCGATGCCCTTGACGACTTCAATCAACTCGGCGCTGGGACCGGGAAACCTGACACGCAGGCCACGCACATCCAGCAGGGTTTCTTCACGCAGCATGGCGGGGATCCAGAACGTCGCGCAGGCCGTCGCCCAGCAGATTGAAAGACAGGCTCGTCAGCAAAATGGCAATACCCGGTGCGGCGGCAACCCACCACTGATCAAAGATCACCCGGCTGCCGTCGGCAACCATCGAACCCCACTCGGCTGTCGGAGGCTCCACGCCAAGCCCGAGAAAACCCAGCCCAGCGGCCGCTAGAATGATGCCGCCCAGGCTCAAGGCCACGCGCACAATCACTGACGGCAGGCACAACGGCAACACATGTCCGACCAATAAGCGCACGCCGCGAATGCCTTGCAGGTGAGCGGCGGCGAGGTAGTCGCTGTCGCGCAGCACACTGGTCTCGGCCCTGGCCTGGCGGGCGAACGCCGGCCACGCTGTGAGGGACAGCGCCAACGCGCCATTAAGCAGGCCGGGGCCGAGAATTGCGACAAATGCCAAGGCCAGCACCAGTTGCGGAAATGCCATGACCACATCGGTGATGCGCATCAGGATGCGTTCCAGCCAGCCACCGTAAAACCCCGCCGTCACGCCCACCAGCACGCCGATGGGCAGGGTCAGCAGCAGCACCAGCGAGACCAGCAATAAGGTCGGACGGGTGCCGTAGAGCAACCGCGTGAAAAGGTCTCGGCCAAAGCCGTCGGTGCCCAACCAATGCTGGGCCGAGGGTGGCAGCAGGCGCTCCTGGATGTTCTGGTGATTCGGGTCAAAACCGCTCAATAGCGGTGCGAATACGGCCACCAGCACCAGCAGCACGATCAGCGATACGCCCAGGGTAAACGCCGGCGAACGTCGCCACCAACGCGGGGCCAGGACGCTGTCGAAGGCGATGGAAACACTCATAGCAACTCCCGTGTACGTGGGTCGATCAGGCCCGCCAGCACGTCAGCGACACCGTTGACGACGACGAAACACAGGCCAATCACGAAGGTGCTGCCGAGGATCGCCGGTACATCGCCGGCGAACAATGCGGTGGTCAGGTAACGGCCGATACCGGGCCAGGCGAAGACGGTTTCAGTGAGAATCGAACCTTCGAGCAAACTGGCGTAAGCCAGTGCAACCACGACCACCAGCGTACTTGCGACATTGGGCAGCACGTGACGCAACAACACCCGACCGCGCCCGGCGCCTTTGGCCAAGGCGGTAATCACATACTCCTTGCCCATTTCACCGAGCAGGGCGGAACGCGTGAGCCGGCAAATACCCGCCATGGCGTAAAACCCCAGCACCAGCACCGGCAACACCAGGTGCGCAAAGGCATTCGCCAGCGCCCCCGGTTCACCCGAGCGCCAGGTGTCCCAGAGCATCCAGCCGCTGGACAACTCGATGCTGTACAAAAATCCGTCGTCCAGGCGGCCCGGCCCTGCGGCCCATTGCAAGGTGGCGTAAAACAGCAACAGCATCAGCAGGCCCAGCCAGAACACCGGCACCGAATAACCAATCAGCGAAAACAACCGCACCAGGGTGTCGACCCAGCCACCCGGTCGCCACGCAGCCAGCAGGCCCAAGGACAAACCCAGGCTGGCGCCCAGCACGATCGCCAGGGTTGCCAGTTCGAGGGTCGCGGGCAGCGCACGCTTCAAATCACCTAGCACTGGTTGACTGGAGGTGGTGGAAACACCCAAGTCGCCCTGGGCCAAATGCGTGAGGTAGCTGCCAAAGCGCACGGGCCAGGGCTGATCGAGCCCCAGGTCGGTGCGAACCTGGGCCAGCATCGAATCACTGGCGCGATCCCCCGCGAGGCGCAAAGCCGCGTCCACCGGGGACAAGGTGGTCAGCAAGAATGTGAAGAACAACAGGCCAATCAGCGTGACCAGCAAGGTCAACAATCCGGTACCGGCCACGCGTGCTCGGCGGGAAGCGGAAGCCCCCACCCTCACTTGGTCTTGCTCACCTGGTCAAAGTACGGCAGGGAAACCGTGATGTTCTGCAGCACGCCCTCAACGCCATCATGCACCGCCACTTGGTTGCGGCCTTGCAGCGCCACCACAAACGGCGAGCTGTCTTGTACGGCCTTTTGCAGCTGGCCGTACAAGGCGCTGCGTTTTTGCGGATCGCGCTCAGCGGCGGCGGCACGGGTCTCCTGGCTCAACTGCGGGATATCCCACTGAGTGCGCCAGGCCAGGGTTTTCGGGCCGTTGGCGACATTATAGGTGAAGGTACTGGCGTTGGAGTTGGGGTCGAGGTAATCCATGCCCCAGTAGGTGAAGATGAGTTGGTAGTCACGGCTACGCATTTTTGCCCACAGCTCGCTTTCCACCAGCGGCCGTACCGCAATGTCGATACCGGCTTTGGCAAAGCTCGATTGCAGCGCCTGGGCAATGTCGGTGTACGGCGGCTGGTTAAATACACTCAGCTCAACCTTGGTGCCTTCGGCAATGCCGGCATTTTTCAGGATGGTCTTGGCTTTGTTCACGTCCAGCTTGAACGGCGCTTCACTGAGTGAACCGGCCACGCCGGACGGTAGAAAGGCCTGGTGCACGCTGTACTGGTTTTTCAACAAATCCTTGGAAATGCTCTGGTAATCCACCAGCCAACGGGCAGCCTCCCAGAATGCCGGATTCTTCAGCGCTGGCACTTGAGTGTTGCCGCTGTTGATACCCAGGTAATAGATCATTGACGACGGGAAACTCTGCACGCTCACGCCCTTCTGCTGCTCCAGCGCACTGAATTGGTCAGCGCCCAGGTCGAAGGCGAGGTCGGCATCGCCCTGCACCACCAGCAGACGTCGGGTCGCAGGGTCGGTGACGTTTTTGATCACTACGGTCTTCAACTTGGGCGCTATGGCGGCATGTGGATTGGCCTGCAACACTACCGTCTCGTGCGGGATGTACGAGCGCAACGCATAAGCACCCGTGCCGGCAGAGTGAGTTTTGAGCCAGGCATTGCCCAGGTCCGCGCCTTGGGCATGTTTTTCGACCTCTACCCCATCAACGATAAAGCTCACCGGGGTCGCCGACAGAATGCTCAAGGCGAACGCGCTACCGACACCGGCGGGCCAGGCGATTTTCACGTGGTGGTCGTCTACCTTGGTAAGGAAGCCGTCAATGTTGTCAGCAGTCCAACCCAGCTCACCCAAGATAAAGGCAGGGGTCTTGTTGAGTTTGGCCACACGCTTGAAGGAGTAGATCACGTCCTCCGGGCGCACCGCATTGCCCGACGCAAAGGTTGCGCCATCGCGTAGTTCAAAGGTCAAACTCTTGTCGTCGCTGGCTGCCACCCAACTTTTGGCCAGTGCTGGGACCAGCACCGAAGGGTTCTGGCGGTCCGGTTCGAGCAAGCGCTGGTAGAGGTTCACCAGGGTATTGGTCGCAGTGATTTCAAAACTTTCAGCAGGGTCCAGACTGGCAATGTCATCGATCGAGCGTGCCACAATCAATGTATCGGGTGGGGTTTTGGCCCATACTGAATCGCTTATTCCGATCGCGAATGCCAAAGCCATTAGACGCCACATAACTGATTTCCTTGAGCAAAAATTCAATTCTTAGAAATCGAATCTATATCGCCACCAGAAATAAGCATAATATTTTTTGGGCATTAACTTAGAACGCTTAAGGCAGGGCCGTACAATACGGATCAGACGCTGAGTGTATGGCAGAAATCCCTCAATAAATCCCTAGGTTGCATCCCGGCAAATATTTTTTCCATAACTGCGGTACCTTCGGAAACGCCGCTGGAGGCATACTATTCTGGACCGTGCCCGAGGACTATTCCGAGAATTTCTTTGAGCATATTCCCAAAATACGCAAAGGATGAACTATTGATTCTTATAAAATCACCCGGTATTACGACACAATCTTATAGTACCCGTCATTAGAGAGCTACAGTAACTCATGCATCTGGATTTACGACAGTTACGGCACTTTATTGCTCTAGTTGAGCAGCGCAGTTTTGGCCTCGCTGCAGAGTCGGTCAACCTTTCACAATCAGCCTTCAGCCGAAGCATCCAAGCGCTCGAACAGAGCTTCGGAGCTCGACTGGTTGACCGTACCCGCAACCTTGAACCGACAAAAAAAGGTCTGATAGTGCTAGACCACGCCAGACGGATGATTGGCAATGCTCACGACCTGATCAACTCGGTACGGCAATTCAACGAGGACGAGGCCGGTGAATTGTCGTTTGCCTGCGGTCCCGCTCCAGCGGCCTGGTTGATGCCTCAAGCGCTTGGGATTTTTACTCGACGACTGCCTAAGGTGCGTCTGCGCTTTCATGTCGACAACTGGCAAGCCCTGGGTCAACGACTGCAGGTCGAAGAGTGCGAGTTTTTCGTCGCAGATGCGCGCAACTTCGAGCATGACCCCGACTACCGCGTTGAACTGTTGAGCCCGCATCGCTGGGGGTTTTGCTGCCGCAGCGAGCATCCGCTGGCAGCGCTGGATGAAGTGAGTGTCGAGCAGCTATTCAGCTATCCATTGGCGGGCACCGTGCGCCCACCCAATTTGCGCAAGGCGCTGGTGGAGCTTAGCGGCAGGCCCGATTTCCAAACCAGCATCGAGTGCGATAACGGCTACAGCCTGGCCAGTGTCATCCAGCATTCCGACGCCATCGGCACGACCAATGTCAGTCGCAATAACCCCTATCTGCAACAGGGCCTTAAGTTGTTGAATGTGACCGGACTAGATCAACAGGCGCCGGAGTTTTACACTCACTACGGCATCGTCAGCCGCGCAGGGTACAAGCTGTCGCTCCTGGCGCAAAACCTGATAGACGCCTTCCATGAAGCCGATCGGGCAATGCAGGTGCTGGAAGCTGATCCGGTCGCTACCGTCGTGATCTCCAATGATCTTCTCGAGTAATAAATAGCTGTGTGAAAATGTAATTTTTGTGGGAGCCCTGCCTGTGATGCACGACAGCACGCCTTCGAAGAAGGGTGCCCAACACAATTACAACGCACGCACCTTGAACCGGCTTATGGCCTGGCGCGACCACACTGAACGGAAACCGAAGTAGCCGGCAGCAGGTATCCCGTGCAGGACTTGTTCGAACACCAACTCGTCGTCCACCCAATAACCAGTCGACGTTGTGGTGACCTCGATTCGAATCCGGTAGATCCTGCCCGCTTTCAGCAAGTGAGCCGAGTCCAGGCTTTCACCCAGTAGTTGCCGCTCACCTCCTCCATCGTAAAAGCGAAACCGTGTGGTGGTATTTGTGTTCCCCCCCATTCCCACGTACCAGGTCGCCAGTGAATCATAGGATTCCAGCACGCCGTCACGGCTGAGCAGCCCTTCTGCGTCGTGCGCGCCCCAGAACAGGTTCATGTCGGAAAGTCGATCGTTGGCCTGCCCGGCCACTAAGACCTGACGCAGGAACTCAATGCGGTAAGCGCCACTCAGGCGCTGCCCCAGCCAGACCGTCATACCCGCAGCGGTGTCCATGATCAGGCGACCCTGCTCGACGAAAACCCGAGAGCGCTCTGGTTGTTCACTCTCGACCCGCCAGCGCCGGGCATCGAAGCGTTGAAAATCATCCTGCACGAGCAGGTGTGAAGACACGGCGACAGGCGCCGCTGGAACACGTGGTTGAGGCATGCAGACAGTCTCGAAACTTGAAAAGGAGAAATAACGGCCGCTAGCGCGGCTCATTATCGAGCGCTAGCAGGGCAATCGCAGTCAGCCCCCACTGAGCGACGGCGTTGGTCGACAGATTGGCTGCGGACGAGGTGCCGGAATGCTCATCAATCACCGATACCGGATCGGGTTCATTCAGCGCGTACAGATAGGCTGGGGGTTCAATCCGGTGCATGCGACGATTGGGCTGCGGAATACCACCGGCCCCCTCAAAAAACTCTTTCCAGGCCCGTTCATGCAGCGCCTTGTCCTGAAGTCGCCACCCGGCAAATGCGGTCAGGCGCGCGTGCCCCTGCTTGAGGTTCAGGTTGGCCAAAGGTTCGCCCAGTGCCTTTTCATGCTCGGTGACGGGCGCGTTGTACAAGCGGCAGTAATCGAGCCAGGCCCGTTCGAAGCTTGCCGACGGCAAAAGCTGCAACAGCTCGCTGCAAATCTCGGCCAACCCAAACACTGCGGACAGGTGCGACACCGAAAGCTTGCCGCTCTGATCCGGATCAAACCGACCGCTGTCCAGGTGCATGTTCGCCACTCCGGTGAAGAAGCCATGGGGCTGCGCGGCAATCGTCTCCATGCTGTTGAGCAACCGGCGCGCCACTGCTGGATCGCCGCTGCGCTCCCAGTCGGTCAGCCAGGAAGCAGCAATCGCCCCCCAATCCGTGCCGAAGGTGATGCTGGCGTAGCCTTCACGAGCGTCGGCTTGCTGACCGATCTTGCGCCCAGGCACCACTTCTCGAAGGGTACGCAGCGCTTCGACTTGCTCATCAAGCAGATCCCCCACACGTTCGTCAGCGGTCAGGTAGTACAGAAAGCGACGATTGGCGGCGGTGGAAATACGAAGTTGCTTGGCGCTATCCCCCCAATGCTGCACGTTATGCCGCGACCCCAAGGGCGCGAAGCGGCCGATGTGATGCACATCCACCTCACCGGTATGCCGGGTCATGGCTTCGGCCATGCGAAAAACATCCTGACGACCAGTGCGTAAAAAGTAGTACCACAGCCACAGGTCGGTGCTCAGTTCCGAGTTGTCCCAAGCAAAGCCGCCGACGTCATAACGCCAGACATGGCGCTGCTCGTCGTAGGTGTGCATCACGTCGCCGTAGTCCCAGAAGCCGTACCATTTGCGCTGTTCGACTTCGTCGCGATAGAAATCGAAATACCAGGCCAACTGCTGCTCAATCTGCTGTTTACGCCCGCTGGACTTACCCGGCGGTGCCCAGTCCGGACCGAACACGCCTGCCGCGTGCAGACGCTCGGGCGGTGCTACCAGCAACGGCGGCTGTTGAATACGCCGGGCTATGTTTTGCAATTCGACCGCGCTCGGGGTGGCCCCGACAAACTGCAACTCCAGCTCACTGGTGCGGGCAATACCTGACGGCGTATTGAACCCAGGCTCGTAGTCCTCGTACGTTATCTCCAACGCTTCGCGCTGTTTGACGAAGCTGTCCTCGCCCAAGCCATCGTGATAGCTGCGCAAATCCATCGGCGCGGCCTGAGGTGCCCACAACCAGACCGTGACTTGCGCCTGCTCGCTGTGCGCGGCTTCGATGTCCAGTTGCGCGGGATAGCTCTGCCAGAAATTACGCAGGCCGAACACCACACCGCCGTCGGGTGAACCCAGGTAACCCACACCCGCGGCACGCTGACCGGTGGCGCTGTGCAGCCAGCTTTGACCGGTGGACGTGCGCTTGCTGATCTGGAACCCGTCGGGATGCGCCTGCAGCAATCGATAGCAGCCAAACGCTGGAATGTACTGCAAGCGATTGGCGACCTCTGGAGCAAAACCCGTCAACTTGCCAGTGCTGCGGCCCTCGATCTGGGCACGCATGATCCCGTCGCCGGGGTTGCGCCGCAGGCCGGTCACCCCCCTGACAGCCTCGGCGAACACCCCGCCATCGGCCGAGATGAAACGCACATGCCGGTCATGCAGTTGTGCGTGCAACGGCGAGTCAAAACGCAACCCGACGCCCTTGATGAAATCCTTGCGCTCGTCGATGTCCAGCACCAGGGTGTGAATCACTCTCAACACATCGCTGCCGGCGTAAAAGTAAAGGCGCACCGTGAACGGCAGCAGTGTCGCCGTGCCGTTTTGATCGCGATGGGTGCCGTGTAACGCCAGAACAGCACGCACCGGGCCTTGCTGCTCCACCACCACGCGCTGGACCTCGCTGCGGTACTGACGCAGCGGTTCGGCTGGCTGATCCGGGTCGCCTTGCACCTGGAGCAACAGATGGCCGTTGAGCAACGCACTGCGCCCCCTTTGGGTGACGCTTTGAATCAGGCTCGCGCCCTGCTGGGAGATCACACATTGCAGCAGCCCGGTATCAACGCGGATGGCATCAGCGCTTTCCTGGATCAGGCTGGTGTTGTCCGCCGCGCTGGTTCGAGTCGGGCGCAGGTCGTAATGCTCGGCGACCGTTTGCGCCTGAGGTGCAATGGCATGGGCGGTCCACTTCAGGCTGCCATCAGGCCAGTACGCCAACGGCCAGCTTTGCAGGGTCGGCGTGGAGCCGTCGCTGCCGTGAATCTGGAACTGACTGCCCGCCGCCACCTGGCCCCACGGCCATGGTGTGCCCCACGTGACGCCGGCAAACGACTTCGGCGCAGTATTACCCAGCCAGCCAAGCGGGCTTTTGAGCCCGGCGTCGGCGTTTTTTTTCGAAGTTGCTGTCGCTGCATGACCTATGAAAGGCGCTGCACCGGCGGTTACGACACTGGCGCGCAGAAAACTGCGGCGATCTAGCTTGAACTCACTCATCAACCCAGCCCTTAGAAGTCGTAGCCAACCGTCATGCCGAGCGTACGCGGCTCGCCGAGAATGCCGAACGCCGAGCCGTAATCGCCCGTGTTAAGCGCGCGGTAATAGCGTTTATCGGTCACGTTGTTCGCCCACAGCGAGGCATTCCAAGTGCCCTCGTTGTATTTGCCACTCAGGCCGGTGGATAGGCTCAGCAAACCGTAGCCCGGAATTCGGGTGAACTCGGAGTTGTCGACTGTGCCGTAAGACCAGGTGCGGTAGGAGTAACGGCCAGAGACAAAGGCCTGCAAGGCATCGAAGGTCTGCCATTCATAACGGCTGGTCAGGTTGTACGTGACCTTGGGCGAACGGAACACGCGGCTGCCACTCAGATCGCATGAAATCGGCGCACCCGGGGCGAGGGTTACTTCCGCAGGGCATTTGCCGCCCTTGAAGTCCAGGAAGGTATTGTCGAGCAACGTGCCGTTGAAATTGACGCTCAGACCATCCAGTGGACGCAGGGTCAGGTTTGTCTCCACGCCACGAGAACGCATGGTCCCGGCATTGATCAGGTAACTGCTCTGGGTTTCAACGTCGTAGGCGTTGGTCTGGAATTTACGCACTTCGGACCAGAAAACTGCGGTGTCAAAACTGATGCGATTATCCAGCCAATGGCTCTTGATCCCGATTTCGCCGCCGCGAGTATCTTCCGGATCGACCAATAGGCTGTCATAGCCAGCGGTGCTTGCCGCGCCTTGAGATACGTTGAGACCGCCCGCTTTTTCGCCGTAAGCCACGGTCAGGTAACCCTGCAGATTTGGCAGGAAGAAGTAGCTGAGGTTGACCATCGCCGCCGGCAAGTTGCTGTATTGGTTCAGCTCGCCAGAGTCAAAGTCGTTCTTGTTGACCCGGCGAAACGAGCCGGACTTTTTGTTGTAGCTGTCCCGAATGCCAGCGGTGATGTCGAACTCATCGGTGACATGCAACGTACCTTGGGCGTACAGGGAAAACACCGTATCGTCGATTTCACCCCAGCGTTTGACGTTCTTGCCGGTGTTGATCGCGCTGCCGTAGTACTGGGTGGTCTGGTTACCCGGTGCGTAGTAGTCGTGGGCAAAAGTGTCGAGGTTTTCGCCCCAGTATGTAGCCCCCAAGGCGTAGTCGAACAGCTCGCCCTTGGGTGAATCCAGACGAATATCCTGGGACCATATGCGGTCCCGAGCATCGGCGCCGCTGCCGGCATACAACGGCACGTCGAGGGTATCGGTGTTGTTGGGCTGGAAGCCGAAGTAACGATAGGAAGAAACCGAACGCAGGTTGTAGCCGTTAGCCAGCGTCCAGTTGGCCTCCGCCGAAAGGCCGCCTTGCTTTACGTAAGCCGCGTTCTCGTCATCGGCGTTGACCTTATAGCCACCACCCACCAAATGCGCGCCGACCAGATTGGCGCGGTTCTGATACGGCACGGCGCCGTTGACCGCGTTGGCTTTGTCCAGCACCAGCACGGGATAACTCGTGGACTTGTTGTAATCAGCGATCACTCGCAGACTGAAGTCGTCGACTGGCTGCCAGAGAAACTGACCGCGAATGCCGTCCTGATTGCTGCCGCCCAAATCGTGGCCGGTGTATTCATTCTTGATGTAGCCGCCCTTCTCCGTGTGCGAAAGGTTGATGCGCCCGGCAAGCGTTTCGGTCAACGGCCCGGAGAGCATCGCCTGGGTCTGGGTATAGCCACGCTGGCCGACGGACTGGCGCAGCGACCCTTCAGGGGTGAAGGTCGGTTTACGGGTATGGATGTCCACCGCACCGCCGGTGGTGTTGAACCCCTTCAGAGTGCCTTGCGGGCCACTCAGCACATCGGCGCTTTCAATATCCAGCAGGTCGTTGGACATCATGCCCGGACGGCTCAGATAAACGTTATCGAGGAACAGGCCGACACTGCTTGGCATACCGATGTTGATCTCGGTGCCGCCGCCATCGCCGACTCCGCGAATGGTCATACGCGTGTCGTAAGCGTCAATGCTGGAGACGTCCAGCCCTGACGCCACTTGCTGCAAATCCTCAAGCCGGTAGACGCCCTGCTGCTCCAGAGTCTTGCCACTGAACTTTTGCACCGATGATGGCGGCTGCTGTGCATCGGCTTCGCGCACGCCCTCAACTTGTACTGTGGCCAGTCGAGTGTCGCTGTCGTCAGCCATGACCGGTGTCGCAGCCATGACCAGAGCGTGCCCCAAGGCCATTCCAGTTACCCAAGGTAAGTATTTTTGCTGTGCGTAAAGTTTCATCAGGCATTTCCAGCGAACGAGTTGGCGAGTGCCGCGCGTCAACGACGCTCGGCAAGTTGCGAATCAAGGGTTGATCAATGGGCACTGTGCTGCAGGAATTGCGGTGCGAGCCATTGCTCCACGTCTATGTCGCGACGGATCAACCTAGCGTTCCTGGCACTGGCAATCGCTTGCTTGAGTTGCGCGGTAAAGCCGGGGGTCAGCTCTGGCGACAACAGCACTGACAGCGGCGGAGCATCTTCGAGATCGGCACGCAGTAAGTTGGCCGGATAAGCCGCCTGATCAGCGAGCAGCTGAATATAGGCATCGCGGTTTTGTGGATCGCTTGCCCAGGCAGCGGCTTCGCGCTGGACCTGAACTATCTTGTCGACCCACTGCGGATGCTGATCGATGATTTTCTGCGAGACGAGCAACAAGCCAGCCAACTCACCTGCGCCATTCAGGTGCCGAGTCGAGACGGGCACCCTGGCCTGTTCGCGCTCACGCAACGCCAGCACGTTGATGCCGCCCCAGGTGGCGTCAATCTGTTTGGCGGCCAGTGCAGCGCTGGCGGCGGCGAAGTCCAGGTTGATCACGCTGATGTCCTTCTCGGTCAGCCCTGCAGTCTGTAAGGCGCCAATGAACGACAACTGTGCGGCGGTACCGCGAAACAGCCCTACTCGCTTGCCCTTGAGGTCAGCCATCGATTGAATCTGTGAGTCGACCGGCACCGCCAGGTAATGGGCGACACCTCGGGCGGCAACGGCTACCACTCGGGAATCGAGCCCGCCCGCTTTACCAACGATGCCGCCCAGATCGCCAAGGTAGGCCATGTCCACCTGGCCATTGGCGAAGGCTTCATTGATCAGCGGCGCAGCGCCTTTGAAGAAGTGCCATTTGACCTCTACGCCATCTGCACTGAGCGCTTTTTCCAGACGTTGTTGAGCATGGATCACATCAACCAGACCGCCACCGGCAGGCGATCCACCGGCGCCAATATCGGACACAGCAATATTGAGTTGCACCGATGACGGCGCAGCCAGTGCAGGGGCCAAAGGGCCCAGTGTGAGGGTCAGATTCAGAGCAAGAACCGACAGCAGCGAAGCAAGCAGATGAGGACGCGATGGCATGTTTGGTTTCCAACTCCATAGAAGACTGCCGACCCTGTCTGGGCAGCAGGCGATGACGTTTAACCACAGCCATCGCGTCAGCCATAAATACTAAAACCGGAGTTAGTTATTCCTTAAAGGCATAAATGAGTAATTACGTGCTGCCTAGAGGTTATGTAAAACACGCAAAAATAAGTTGAGCCAAATGCATTGGCCCAGCCATCGAGGTTGCGATCTACTGGCCGATCCTGACCCTTCGCCTGACTGCCTTATGCCCTTGCTGCCCGCTGTGCCCGCCCTCGCCGCTCCCGCCCGTGTGGCTCCCGCGCTACTGATAATTGCCGTCGCCCATGCTTTCAACGATCTATTCCAGGCGGTTTTGCCCTCGCTTTATCCCACGCTGCAGGCCCGCTTCGCATTGAGCTATGCGCAGCTGGGCCTGATCACGCTGTTATTCCATTTGATCGGCTCCGTTTGCCAACCGCTGGTGGGCTGGTACACCGACCGCCATCCCAGCCCAAAACTGCTGCCATGGGCGATGGGCTGCATGGGGGCCGGGATGCTGCTGTTGACAAATGCGAGCAGCTTTGTAGATTTCCTGCTAGTGGCGGCGCTGGTCGGCCTTGGCTCATCGATCTTCCACCCGGAAGGGTCGCGCGCTGCTCGCGCCGCATCTGGCGGCCGATTGGGGCTGGCCCAGTCTGTTTTTCAGCTGGGTGGCAACATCGGTTCGGCGGCGGCACCGTTACTGCTGGCCATGCTGCTCTTCATACCCTTGGGTAGCCTGGCAGTCGGTCTAGCAGTCCTGGCGCTGGGCGTATTCATGTTGCTGCGCAAGGGCGTGGTGGCAAATTTGCAGCGCCCGGTTACGCATACGGCTGCGCCATCGGCGCTGGGCCTGATGCCACGCGGTAGAAAAGCCCGGGCCATGTTGTTGCTGATCCTGCTGGTGATATCGAAAGACGTTTACCTGGCCTGCGTCGCCAACTTCTATACCTTCTTCCTGATCGAGCGGTTCACGATAAGCATCCCGGACGCGCAGCTGTACTTATTTGTTTTCTTGCTCGCCATCGCCCTGGGCACATTACTGGGCGGACTGCTGGTGGATCGTATCGGCAGGCGTCGGGTGATCGCCTTGTCGATACTCGGTGCCTGCCCGTTCGCCGGGCTGTTGCCGCACGTCCCCTTGGTGACAGCCGTCGGTTTGTCAGTACTGGTGGGGGTCATCATTGCTTCGGCGTTCGCGGCCATTCTGCTCATGGCTCAGGAGCTGTTGCCGGGGCGCATAGGCCTGGTGGCAGGCGGTTTTTTCGGCCTGACCTTCGGCATCAGCGGCATCGCCGCCGCAGGCCTTGGCGTATTGGCCGATCACTGGGGCCTGATCAGCACCTTTGAGTACGCCAGTTGCCTGCCGTTGCTGGGCTTGATTGCCTGGGGGCTGCCTAAAGATGATCAGTCAGAAAGCGTTCAGAGACCCGCAGCGCCCGATAGTTGGCTGCCTGCGTCGCGGGTTGGTCACGACCCACAAAACTGTGGCCCACATCAGGCAATAACAACAGCTCGACCTGCCCCTGCTGACGCTTCAGGGCAGAGGCCATTTGCTGCGACTGCTGCCACGGCACAACCCGGTCAGCAGTGCCGTGAATCAGCAATGTCGGCACGTGGGCAAGGTGGCTGATCGGGCTGGCATCCCTGACGCGTTGCGTCGGGCAGGAGTCGCCTGGGCAGCCGAGATACTGCCGGGCAGCCTGATTAATGGCAGCTAAGTCCGGTCGAGCGAGCACACCGGCAAAGTCGAACAGGCCAAACCAGCTGACCAGCACCGTGGCGCACATTGGTTTTTTTATTTAGGTTTTTTGAGTGATGGCCTGTGGCGAATAATCCAGTGCTGCGAGCGCCGCCAACTGTGCCCCCGCCGAACCGCCCCACAGTGCGACGCGTTTTACGTCGATTGCGTACAGCTCATGATGGGCCTGCAAACTGCACCGCGGCGCGTAAGTCGTCGAGCGCCGCCGGGAATATCGCCGCGCCGCTGAGCCGGTAATTGACCGAAGCCACGACGTAGCCCTGCGCAGCGAAGTTAGCCAGCACCGCCGGGAAATCTTCAAAGGCACCCGATACTCGTGAATGATCTGCCGACCAGCCGCCGCCGTGCCATAGACAATCAAAGGCCTTGCGGCGTCAGGTTTGGGCGGTAGATAGAGATCCAGGGGCAGGGTCGGGTTGTCGGCCGACGTTGCGTAGTTCAGGTCCGTCAGGCGCAACACGCCGCTGGCAAAGTGTCTTCGCTCCAATGACTCTGGCGCTGCGGGCTGCGCCTTGCTTGCCACGGCGATGCCATGGCCGATCGAGGCGCTCGCTTGAGGCAGATCGCTCATCAACAGCGACGTCAGTATGATCAATATCCGCCAGCAGTTCAAAAGCCCAGGCAAAAGTATATTCCATTTAGCGTAGCTTTTAGGACCATAAGGAATTTTACGGCATAAGCGCGTTCGGCTATAAAGGCAGCCACCCATGGGGTCAAGGGATTGTCCTCTTGGCTGCATTGCGCGCGCTATTGCATGCCACGCATAAAAATTATTCGCGGTTTGCGCTGCCGCTTACCGCGCCACGTAATGGACAATATCCGGCTTACCGCCTTTTCAGGTCGACCATGTTCCCCACAACTGTAATCACCCCATTTCAACACAGGCACCGCTGCTGGTGCTGGTGCTGATCATGTGGTGGGGCGCCGCCGATCGCCACTGGATGAGTGAGCAGGTATTACCTGGACCAGACATGGTCTGGCAAAGCGCTGTCGAGCTGGCCACTGGAGAATTATGGCGCAACCTGATCATCAGCCTCGGCCGCCTCGCGGCGGGCTTGGTGGCGGGCATCGCTGCTGGCGCCGTGCTTGGAGCATGGCTCGGCGCGAGCCGTTTCGCCGAACGCCTGGTGCTGCCGACGTTCAGTGCCTTGGCGCAGGTCCCGACGCTGGCGTGGATCCCGTTGCTGATGACGTTTCTGGGAATAGGCGAAACCTTGAAGCTGGCGGTGCTGATCAAAGCCATGATCGTAGCCGTGCCCCCTGCACACACTGACCGGTGTACGTGATGCGCAACCCCGATTGCGTGACGTGGCCGCGGTGCTGCAGGTGCCTAACCCCACCTTGATCATGCGAGTGGTCGTGCCCGCCGCCGCGGCATCGTTCATGGCTGGCGTACGCCTCGCGTTGTCGGCAGGCTGGTCGGCAATGCTGGCCGTGGAACTACTGGCGTCGAGTGAGGACATCGGTTACCTCATGGTCTGGACCAGACAGCTGTTCATGCTGGACATCGTGTTCGTCTGCATTCTGTTCATCGGCATCATGGGTGCGTGCATGGACCGGGGCATCAATTGGCTGGATCGGCGCTGGGTGTTATGGCCCCATGCGGCGCTGGCGCAACTGCTGAAAAGCACCGCGCGAACCGGTTGGCAGTGCCTGGTTCCGTGGTTGCTGCCGGTCGGGCTGCTGATCTTCTGGCAATCCGCAACCTGGCAGGCGTGGCTGGCCCCACAGTTGGTCGCCTCACTGCCGAACGTACTAGGCACACTGTTCGACGACCTTATCAGCGGGCAGTTGCCACTGGCGCTTGGCACCAGCCTGGGCCGGACGCTGGGCGGGCTGACTTTGGGCAGTTCGGCCGGGGTCATCTTCGGTCTGCTGCTAGGCACACTGCCTTTGGCTCAACGCGTGTTGGGGCCAAGTTTCAGCGCGTTGCGCCAGATCGCGATTTTCGCGTGGGTACCGCTGCTCAGCGCGTGGTTCGGTCTGGGTGAAACGGCCAAATGGGCGTTTGTCGCCATGGCAGCGTTCTTTCCGTTATTCATCGCGACTTACCGTGGGGTGGCTTACCTCTCCGTGCAACTGCACGAGGCCGCCCAAGTGATGCGCTTGAGCCCGTTCCAACGCCTGCGCTGGCTGATCCTGCCAGGTGCGGCACCGGCGATTTTCAATGGTCTGCGCCTCGGGCTTATCTACGCCTGGCTCGGCACCATCGGCGCTGAATATTTCATGCCGTCCAACGGCGGTATCGGCAGCCTCATGATCGGCTCTCAACAAGTTCTACGCACTGACCTCATCCTCAGTTGCATGCTGTTGATCGGCATCGCCGGCAGCGCCCTGAACCACCTCGGCCTGTGCCTGGAACAACGCGCGACACGCTGGAGATACCAATGAACAGTTCACTGCGCCCTGCCATTCGCCTGAGCCATGTCGGCAAGTCTTTCAACTTGGCCAAAGGCAGTTTTGAAGCCATACACGACCTGAGTCTGGACATAGCCGATGGCGAGTTTTTCGCGATTATCGGCGCAAGTGGCTGTGGCAAATCCACCTTACGGAGAATGCTTATCGGCCTTGACCCAGCGTTCAGCTGCGATATCCAGATCGACGGCGCCCCAATGCGTGGCATTGGGGCGGGCGCGGCATCGTGTCTCAGGAGCACCGCCTGTTCCCGTGGTTCAACGTAAAAGAAAACATCGGCCTGGCCCTGACTAGCGAAGCATTGTCCAGTGATGAGAAACAGCAGCGAATTACCGCGTGGGTTGAACTGGTGGGCCTGAAGGCCTTTAGCCGCGCCTATCCGCATCAGCTATCTGGCGGTATGGCCCAGCGGGTGGCGATTGCTCGATGCCTTGTGACCAGCCCGCGGTTACTGCTGCTGGATGAACCCTTCGGAGCTCTGGACGCGCTGACCCGACAGAGCATTCAGGATCAGTTGCACGCAATCCGCCAGCGCACGCCGATAACCACGGCGCTGGTAACTCATGACGTTGAAGAGGCAGTCTATCTGTCTGATCGCGTGGTGGTGCTGGAACCTCGACCTGGCCGCATCAAAGAGATCCTCGACATCGACTTGCGTAGGGTTGGTTTGGCCGGAACGTTGCCTCGCAAACTCGTCGTCTCATGTGTTGACATGCATCACGCAAAATTATTAGCACTTTTGAGGGCCGTGAATGGGTGTCCATGCTTACTATTCAGTTTTACAGCCTCCCCTCAAATATGACGTGAGAGTGCCGAAAACTGCTTTTTTGGTTGTCATTTAACTAATTCGCTGTTCAACGATTCCCTTAGTGCCCTTTGCTAGCGATGCTGGCGCGATCACCTGGAGTAAGCGTATATGTCGTCCATTCCCCGTTTTTATGAGCACTACCGTAAAGCCGACAGAATCATGTTAAGCCTGATTTGGCTGATGTTCTTCTTTGCTATTGGCCTAGCATTTTGGCACGGCACGTTTATCCAGGCGTTTGTGATCGGCGGGGGGACCAGTTTGGTACTGACGCTGCTGTATCGGGTAATGGGCGGTACGCGGCTGATGCGCTGCTGTGTGGGGCTCGGCTTGATGGTCATGGCAGCCGTGCATATCAATCAGGCCGAGGGGATCATTGAAGCGCACTTCGGTATTTTTGCGTTGCTGGCGGTGCTGACCTTTTACCGTGATTGGCTGCCGATCGTGGTCGCGGCGGCAACCATCGCGATTCACCACCTGCTTTTTCAAGCGCTGCAACAGCAGGGTTTTCCTGTCTATCTGATGAACCATCATGGCGACTGGACGATGGTGTTCGTGCATGCCTTTTATGTTGTCATGGAAACGGCAGCCCTGCTTTATCTAGCCCTGCATAGTCAGGCAGAAGCAGTCGAGAGCCAGGACATGCTGGACAAGATGCTGACGGCCACCACGCAGCTCACCGATGGTGCCAGTGAGGGAGCCCAGGCCAGAATGCACGTCTCGCTGGCAGATCGCTTCGATCAATTTTTGATGCAGATTACCGGGTTGGTGAATGGGGTCGTGCGCGACTCCCATGGCCTGGGTGAACTGAGCCAGGAGCTGGCCACGGCCAGCGATACACTCGAGAAAGGCGCCAAACACCAGTTGACGGAGATCGCGCAAATGACCGGCTCTATGCAACGAATGGGCGACGCAATGGGGCACATCAGTGTGCATGTCGAGCGCGCCGTCGCACATGCCTGCCAAGCCAATGCACAAATTACCAAGGGCCAGGAAAGCGTCAATCGTGCCCAACTTGAGATCACTCAGCTGTCAACGAGTATTAAGGGTACGAACGAAACAGTGAAAGTTCTGGCGGGCCAGGCGGAACAAATCGGTACTGTTCTAGAAGTTATCAGCAGCATCGCTGACCAGACCAATCTGTTGGCCCTCAACGCGGCCATTGAAGCCGCCCGTGCTGGCGAGCAAGGCCGGGGCTTCGCCGTCGTGGCAGATGAGGTCCGCAGTCTGGCGCAGAGAACGGCCATTTCCACCCGGGAAATCAAGAAGATCATCGAAGACCTGCAGCAAGGTAGCAGCAAAGCCGTCGCGGCGATGCATGACAGCCATCAGGGCGTGGAACGTTGCGTTGCAGACGGCCAACAGGCAGCAGCAATGTTGCGCGCGGTGGGCATCGATATATCCCGGATCGATGAAATAAACGGGCGCATCGCGAAGACTACCCGAGAACAGGCCGCGGCAAGTTTCGAGATTGTCGAGCAGTTGCAGTCTGTGCAGTCCATCGCACAAAACACTGCGGACGATGTCCAGACCTTGGCCCTTAGCAGCCAGCGCTTACCGTCTATCGCCGTGAGCCTAGACGCCCTGGGGCGCTCGTTTCGGTAATAATGCATGCCGTCGCAGGTGGTGTTCGCATCGGCGCTGCAGGATCGGGCACCACCCGCTAGGCTGTTTCTAGCAGCTGCAACGTACTCCAAGGCTTTAGTTGAGAACGTGGCAATACTTTTCCTTAAAGTTCAAGTATAGCGCAATTTCTGGCTGTTCAACAAGTCAATCGCTGAAAGGAACATGTCGCCATTGGCCGATCCCAGAAGCTTGATTGATCGCTGGCTGCGGTTGTCCGTCACGAGCTGGGTGGAGGTGGCATTGATTCCCTATGCTGCGAATGCTGACGCGCCGAATACGAATGCTGTAGCGGCTAACAGGCGCCGAGCTTTTGGGCTTAAATGTCTCATGGCTTGCCCCCTCGGTACCAGGCGATCTGCTGTTCGGCCAGTGACACATTGAGCGGTTGCCGCAAGCGACATCAGTTGAGGATTACGAAGCGCTGCTGCCATGGAACTGCACGCCCCAGGTGTATGGCTAAACGCTCTGCCCGCCTTTGACTAGGCGGGGTTTATGGAGCGTTTATGTTTCACATACAGGGTGCAATCAATTTAGCTTGACGCCCGAAGAACATGAACTTCCTGGCAAGCCAGTGTGGACCACAGGACGCTATCATCATGGTGCTGGACTTTAGTTTGGCTGCGAACGCAAGCAAACGATGGTGATCAATTTGCTGCATAGTACTTCATGGCCTTTTGCATAGTGCCCAATGAGATGAAAGGTTCTTTTCCAATATCCAGGCTAAGCAGCTCCAAGTTACCCACAAGAAGGTTCCTTCAAGTAAGTGAGAACCCCGATCCGTTTAGATATAACGGGGTACTAATGAATGGCTGACCATTTCGTTAGAGCCCTTGCAGAGCCTTAGTAGTCAATAGTTTCTAATGAGTACGCCACGACTCCACAACATCCGCACCAAATTCGGTTTTCCATTCTTTCAATCGCCGATGGTTTCCCCCCTTAGTTTCGATCAGCTCACCAGAGTTTGGATTTTTGTAAACTTTTACAACGCGAGCTCTACGGACTGCTTTTACAGGTGCAGCTATTGATATCAAGGATCCACGGCCAGCCTCTGGATCCAGAATACTAATAATGTGCTTCAAGCTAAATCTGTATTCGCCAAGCAACGCTCGAAGTTTACCCTCAAATTCCATTTCTCTTTTCAGGCCTGAATTACTTTTCATAGATTCAAGCTCTGCGAGCTGGTCAGCCAATTTTTGTTCAAGCTTACGAAACTCAGCTAAACGAGACATGTGAATTCCTTCAGGTTAAGTTAAAGAGGAATCAATCCTGCAATGCTAAGCTATTAGCATATTTTTTCACCCTTACTGCCGTCAACAAGGGCGAATCTACTTTTACCAAACGGCCACTACATTCCGTAGCGCCCACGACTAGATTGGCGTGAGCCCTAAACTGATGTCGGAACGTTGTCCGGATATTTCGGTCTACTTCTCGCAACCTCTTTAAATTTATCGGAGGAAATTAATAACCAAGAGTCATGCATTCTTCTTTTGCAGATTTTTCAGGCGCAGCGTTGCGCGTTGTACTGCGGCCATCTTCTCTGGGCGTTTCATCCGTTTCCATTTTAGAATGTCTTGTTTGGTGCGCCCACAACTCAGGCATAGTTCGCCACTTAGCTGGCAAACAGAAATACACGGATTCTCTATGTCCTTAGCCACGTTTTAATTCCTAGCCCGATGGTTGCGTGCCAGACGTTGCTGCCAGTTACCCGCATCAACGCGCTGGCACTGCTCTTCACTGTCGAAAGCCAGATGAGCCGACACCGCGCTGACGCTAATGCCTGCTTCGCTAAACGCCTCGGCGGTGAGTTCAGCCATGCGTTCGCCCTGGCCATTGGCAAGAGCGTGCTCTCCATGATCTGGGTGTCGAAAACCCAAGTCACCATTAGGCTGGAGGGGAAATTGTAGTAATCCAACTGATGAGTCAGCCAGACAAACCCCACTATTTCCGCTTGGCCTGTTTCGCAAGCCTGAGTCAGGCAAGCAGTCAACTGACGCTCACTGACGGCCTGCTCGCATTTACTCAAAAGCATGTGTTGATCCTTGATGTGGGCGTTTTCACGCCACTGGCATAATACCGACAAAGCCTTCGGCCGTACCGATCACTAGGCGCGTGCCATCCGGCGCAAAAACCATGCTCGATACTGCACCGTTACCTGGGGGTTTAATCATCACGGCGCGTTCTGTGGTGGAGTTCTCATCAAGTTCGGCAATCAACACCAGACCGTCCTCAAAGCCGACTGCGACCAATGGCAGCATCGGGTCACCCGCAACTGAGCTGACCACGCCATTCTCACGAAAGCCCAGGGTGATTGGCGTTTCGCCCATTGGCCCGCTGCGTTTCTTGAACGGCCAGCAGGCCACGCAATTCCCCGCGTTGGTGGCGAGCCAGCGTCCGCCGTGTAGCCATGACCAGGACTTCACTCGATTGCTGTATCCGCTCATGTGCAGGTCTTGTGGCTCTTTCAGACGCCAGCCACGAATGCAGTTTTCCTGCATGCTGGTCAGTACGAAACGGGCATCTGGGCTCCAGGTCACCGCCAGGTGCGACCCCGTCCACTTCAGAACCTTAGGTTTGGCATCGCTGACCAATGTCCAATGCACGCTGACACCGCCATAGTGCGAGACGGCAATCTGGCGCCCATCGGGGGAAAAACTTAAGCCACCAACGGTGCTTGGATGCTCAATGGTCAAGGTGCTGCGGTCGGGCTTGATCAACTGCAACTGTTTACCTGCTGAGCAGGCCATCAATCCATTGCTGTGACTTTGCACGTGCTCAATCCAGCGGCCCGGATAATGGCCGAGCTGGTCGATGCTGCCGTCCACTGAGATGGCTAAAAAGAGCCCATCATCGCCGCCGCTGAGAAAGCCTTGGCCTGGTGCTGCGCATAGGCTCAGGCAAGCGCCGGTGTGCGCCTGAGTGGTCAAAGGCGCTTGACCATCGGCGGGCACGACAAACACTGTGCCGTCACCCTGGGCGACTGCAAGATTGCCTGCACCATCGAAACAGCAGGCTACCACGTAGTCGGTCAGTTGCCAGACTTCGCCTAGCTCTTCGATAAACGACTGGGTTTTAGTCATGGTTCAGGACTTGGCAATTGGCAAATCCGGCGCGCAGGGCTGCCTCATTGATATTGCGTCCGATAAACACCAGGCGGCTCTGGCGTGGCTCGTCGCTGCCCCACGGTTGCGTCAGGGCACCGTCCGCTAGCATATGCACACCTTGGAAAACATAGCGCTGATCGATGCCGTCTAGGTCGAGGATGCCTTTGCAACGCAGAATGTCGGTGCCTTGGGTGCTCAGCAGCGTCCCGATCCAGTCATCGAATTTATCGCCATCGAGGGGCGTGTCGGTGGTCAGCGAAACGCTTTTCACCGCGTCGTCATGCTCGTGGGCATGGTCTTCCGTGAGGAAGCCGGGCTCGATTGACATGATCCGTTCCAGATCGAAGGAGCCGAGGTCGAGCAACTGATCCAGCGCTACATCGCAATGATTACTGTGTAGGATCTTGGCAAACGAATTGATTCCGGCGATACGTTGTTTCAGCGTGGCAAGCTGCTCTGCGCTTACCAGATCGACCTTGTTGAGCAGCACGACATCGGCGAAGGCGATCTGCTCGGCGGCTTCCGGGCTATTGGCCAGTTGTCTGGGAAGGTGAAAGGCATCGACAACCGTGACCACCGCATCCAGCGCGGTTTTCTCGCGCACCTCATCATCAACAAAGAAGGTCTGCGCCACCGGAGCCGGGTCGGCCAGGCCGGTGGTTTCCAGAATGATCGCGTCAAAGCGATTGAGGCGTTTCATCAGGCCCGAAATGATGCGGATCAGATCGCCGCGCACCGTGCAGCAGATACAGCCATTGTTCATCTCGAACACTTCTTCATCGGCACCCACCACCAGGTCGTTGTCGATGCCCAGTTCGCCGAACTCATTAACGATCACGGCATAGCGTTTGCCATGTTGCTCGGAGAGGATGCGATTGAGCAGGGTGGTCTTGCCCGCGCCCAAATAGCCGGTCAGAACTGTCACTGGGATTTTGCGCATAAGGGTGTCTCCTGAATGGCTCTGTTATGTTATACCTTTTCATAGCACCTAATTCGACCCAAGCGTCGCTAAGTTACGAGCGGTTACGCGGCTTGAGCCAGCCTGGGCATACGCTGCTTGCATCGACGAATGGCAGGGGGATGATTCGCGCTTAGCCCTTTCCCGAACTAGCCTTGTTGGCTGGGAAACAATCGGAGAAGCGCTGAACATGGGTACTTGTACGAGGCATTCCCGATCACAACCACCAACATCAGGCGGGCTGTGGTCACATGGCGATCTAGCACGATGGCCATACACGACGGCCACTTGCACCATATGCACGGTGATCATGTCGACGAGCACAGCCTGTTGGTGACGCTCACAACCCCGAGCGCTGCACGCCAAGCCATCAGGGCGCCGGCCACGCCGCCGGTCATATCCACGGTCCAGGCTGCGGCCATGAGCCGGTGCCCCATGGTGATCATGTTGACTACCTGATAGATGGCCATCTGCACCATCCGCACGATGACCACTGCGATGACCATGGTCCTGTGACCGTTAGTAGTTAATATCAGACAAGCGGACGCTTGCTATAGGGTTCGCCAGTGAGCATCTTGACGAATATCAGCGGGGGATGGCCCATTCGATTTTGACCTGCGCGAAGAACCCGATCTGGCTCAGTTCGAACGTGCCCATGCGCGGGTTATGGACGTCTTGGCGAAAGCACTGCGCGATATAGTCCGGGTCATTGCTATCTCAGAGCGTCAAGGCATGATCGAAGGCGTCGATAAAAGTCGTCCGCCGTAGCCCTGAGCAAGCCGAAGTCGTAAGCCATCTGGCCGTGATCCAAAGCACCGCCCCCCCCAGCAATACTTCGACCTCGTAAGTGGCCGAACAGCGTTGGCCGCTGCATCCAGGCACGATATGCGCGCTCTCGAATTTAAGCAGCTTGCGGATCAGCATGACCGCTCCTGCCGGGCATACGCATTTCGGTACTCAGGCGCGCGACCAATTCATTCAGCACCGGGCTGCCGATATTATCGCAGGCGCGGATACGCAGAGTGACGCACCCCTCGGCCTTTTCCTGCTCGTCGATCACCAAAAGAAAGGGCACTTTCTTCAGGGAGGCTTCGCGGATCTTATAGCCGATCGTCTCGTTGCGAAGATCCAAGCTGACCCGCAGGCCAGCGCGTTTGATCGTGGCGATCACCTGACGGGCTTAGTCATTCTGCCCTTCGCTGATGGTCAGCAGGGCAGCCTGTTGCGTCGCAAGCTACTGCGGGAACAGGCCGCTGTATTGCTCGATACCCTGGTTCAACGCAAGCGATTCGATGAACCGGTGCAAGCAATGTGCTGCGTGGTCCATACGCGAATGGCCTCGTCCTGAGAATAAAACTGAGCGAGTAGCGCGCCACAAATAAACGTTATAACATAACGTTTAATTTGATTTTTGGTCGATGACAGCGATTCCCAATGATGAATATTCTTCCAGTGACCTATCGATGCTTACTTTCGGGCACCTGCGTACTGGGGTCAGTCATGGCTCACGCCGACGATCCTTTGGAACTCAGTCCTTTGACAATTAGCGCAGTAACTGCAGAGCGCAAGCCTGACAGTCTCAAAACGTTAACAAATGCTGGTTCTCGTCTCCAGATGAATGCCCTCGAGACCCCAGGCAGCGTTAGTTCGTTGACTGGGCGCGAGGTGCGTCATCGCGGCGACCAAACCGTCCAGCAGGCCGTTGCGCGCAGTACTGGTGTCACGACAGTCGGAACCCCAGGAAATGGGGGAACGGCACTATCGGCGCGGGGGTTTACCGGGCAAGGCTCAGTGATGCAGCTCTATGACGGGACGCGGATGTACAGTGCTCACCATGCCTGTCGATACATGGTCGATTGAGCGCATCGATGTGCTGCGAGGGCCGGCTTCGGTACTTTATGGGGAGGGAGCCACAGGGGCAGTTATCAATGTTATTCCTAAAAAGCCTTTCGAAGGCGAGATTGAAAACCACCTTCGCCTAGGCTACGGATCTTTTGATTCCCAACAGACGGCTCTCGACAGTGGCGGGTCGTTGACCGACCAGCTGAGTTACCGCTTGAACGTCAACCAGTTACGCAGCAACGGCTGGATCGACCGGGGCGAGTCAGACAGCACCTATTTTAGTGGTGCGCTGCGTTGGCAAGCAGACGAGAACCTTGCGTTTACTCTGTCCCACGACAGCGGTAATCAACGGCCCATGAATTATTTCGGGATACCCCTCATCAACGGCCGATATCACGAAGGTTTGCGGGAAAAGAACTACAACATCAACAACAATAAGCAACAGTACGATGATCAATGGACGCGCCTAAACATTGAATGGCGATTATCCGATAACGTGACTGCGAGCAACGAACTGTATTACCTCAAGTCTCGTCGCCGCTGGCAGAACTCGGAAAATTTCAATTGGGATGCCAGCGCGCAGCAGCTCACTCGAAGCGGTTACTATGGCATCAAGCACACCCAGGAGCAGATAGGAGATCGACAGACCTTCTTCTTCAAGCACAGTGTGTTCGGGCTGGACAGCCAAAGCGTGGTGGGCACTGACGTCAACCGTATTCGCTTCAAGTTGACCAACAATTCGCCTTATGACGATGTAAACGCTAAGGGCGATCCCGTTGATCTTTACCATCCCCAGTACGCAGGATTCCAAAGCGCTTCGGATTACTTGCCTCTCTTCAAAAGTACTACTCGTCAAACCTCAGTATTTGGCGAAAACCGTACCCATTTGACAGAAAAATTGGCTTTGGTCACGGGTGTACGCCGCGACTACGTTGATATCGACCGCGACGCCCTGCGCGACGGCAGCCGCGCCAGTAAAAACTTGATCGGCAATAATTGGAAGGTAGGGCTGGTCTATGCACTGACCCCTGACAGTTCTGTCTACGGCCAATATTCCACCAGCACCGATGGTGTCAGTAGCTTGGTATCCCTTAGCCCCAGTCAGCAGCAGTTTGACTTGGCTTCGGCGCGCCAGTCGGAAATCGGTTTCAAGCAAGCACTCTGGAATCAGCGTGTCGAGTGGACGTTGGCGGCCTATCACATCGTCAAGAAGAAGCTTCTTACTGCCGATGACACCAATCCCGACCTGACCCAGCAGGTCGGGCAGCAATCCTCGAAGGGATTGGAAGCAAGCCTGCAGATGCAACTGCCACATCACTGGAGTCTCATGGCCAACGCAGCGGTGGTACGGGCCAGATACGATCAATTCGATCAAAGCGTCAACGGCGCCGCAGTGTCGCACGACGGTAATCATCCGGTTGATGTGCCGCGGCGTACCGCCAATGTATGGCTAAACAAACAGATCAGCCAAAATGTGCAAGCGGGTGCAGGACTTCGCTATGTTGATAGGCGTTATGCGAATATTGCCAACAGCAACGTACTGCCCGCGTACACAGTGATCGATGCCAGCGTGTCATGGGAAGCGCTCAGTAACACGACGCTAGGACTGCAAGTACGCAATCTGTTCGACCGCCAATATGCAGCCACCCAATACAATGAAGGACAGCAGTGGATCCTTGGCGAACCGCGCTCATTATTCGTAACTGCGGACGTCAGTTTCTAATGCTGGCTCTAGAAAGTCTGTCATGGTCCCCTGAGGTAGGGCCCTCGTGCGCGCACGAACATTTTGCCCTCAAAGACATCACACTGCAGGTAAAGCCCGGCGAGTTTGTAGGTTTGATCGGGCCCAACGGCAGTGGCAAGACCAGCTTGTTGCGCTGCGCGTTCCGTTACAGTCGTCCCCGTCAGGGGGGCGTCGCGATAGGCGATCATGACATGTGGTCGCGCAGCCCTCGCTGGTGTGCGCGACGTGTGGCGGTACTGGCTCAAGAATTTCCTGACGCATTCGGTTTGACGTTGTTTGACGTGATTGCTATGGGCAGAGCACCTCATCAACGGTTCTTTTCCACCGACAATGCCAATGATCGAGCTCTGGTGGCCGATGCGGTCACTGCAGTAGGCCTGAAAGGTTACGAGCAACATCGCTTTGAAACGCTCTCAGGGGGTGAAAAGCAACGCTGCCTACTTGCACGGGCGCTCGTACAACAGCCCCGATTAATGGTGCTCGACGAGCCGACCAATCACCTGGATCCGCGTCATCAGCTCGAGCTACTAGGGATGGTTAAGCGGCTTGGTGTGGCGACCTTAGCAAGTATTCATGACCTGAATCTCGCAGCGGCATTCTGCGATCGACTGTGCGTTATTAATCATGGAAGGCTGATTGCCCAAGGCACTCCATGGGAAGTACTAACCCCACAACTGCTCGGCCAGGTATTCGGTGCGCGCGCCTTGGTCGACGCCCACCCTGTTCACCACCACCCTCGTATCACCTGGATCCCCTAACATGAAAAGCCTGTTCGTATGGTCAGTTCTTCTGGCGATAATCGGCTGCCAAATGGCGTACGCAGACGCTACGGTATATCCCGTCGCGATAAAAAGCTGCAACCGTGTTGTTACGTTCCAAGCTCCACCTCAGCGTGCGGTTAGCAACGATGTCAATCTGACTGAGATGATGGTTGCCTTGGGTTTGCAGAGCCAGATGGTTGGCTACAGTGGTGTCAGCGGTTGGAATAAACCAACGCCGGAACTGCTGAACCTGTTGGGTAAACTCCCCGAAATCGCTACGAAGTACCCGTCGCTTGAAACCCTGCTCGGTGCGAATGCTGACTTCTACTTTGCTGGCTGGAACTATGGCATGCGCTTGGGCGGTGATGTCACTCCGGAGAGTCTTGCGCCGCTGGGCATTCAGACCTATGAACTGACAGAGTCCTGCGCGCAAATCATGCCCAGGGCGCAAGCGACGTTGAACGATCTATACAACGACCTTTACAACCTGGGGAAAATCTTTGACGTGCAGGGCCAGGCAGACGCTTTGGTTCAGGATATGCAGAACCGGGTCGCAGCGTCTGAGGAGAAAATAGCCGACGCGCCTGCGGTGAAAGTGTTCCTTTATGACAGCGGTGAAGATCGTCCGATGACAGCGGGTCGTCTGGCAATGCCCCAAGCACTGATCAGCGCAGCAGGTGGACGCAATGTAATGGGGGATGTTGAGGCCAGTTGGACCCATGTTAACTGGGAGTCGGTGGTCGCCGCCAATCCGCAGGTTATCGTTATTGTCGACTATGGTGAGGTGAGCGCGGCGCAGAAACAGAAATTTATCGAGAACAATCCCGCCTTGCAGTCCATCGACGCGGTGCGCAATAGGCGCTTCGTGGTATTACCCTATGTAGCGGTGACACCCGGCATTCAGAATGTCAAAGCGATTGAAATCATGGCGACTGCTTTTCACGGCCCCCGGCGATGACTGCTGCGCAATGGTTCACTGAACGCCCTGGGCGCTATGGTGCTCTGCTGATTGGTATGTTGGTGTTGTTGCTTCTGTCCTGCCTTATAAGCGTAACTTTCGGCTCCGCTTCGGTACCGTTGTCCAACGTTGCCGAAATACTTGTTTTCAAGTTATTCGGGTGGGTAAAAGTGCCGCACTCCTGGGCAACCAGCCAGGAAGTCATCGTCTGGCTTATTCGCTTACCCAGGGTTTTACTGGGGGCGCTGGTTGGAGCCGGATTGGCCTTGATAGGCAGTGCTCTACAAGCGGTAACGCGAAATCCGTTGGCTGATCCGCATTTGTTAGGTGCGACATCGGGTGCAACGCTTGGCGCCGTGATTGTCGTACTGCATTTAGGAGAGGCGCTGGGCATGCTGACTCTACCTTTGGCAGCGTTCGCCGGATCTCTGACTAGCCTGTGCATGGTATTGTGGATTGCCAGTCGCCAAGGTCGCCTAGACGGCGAGCGACTGTTGCTAGGCGGTGTCGCCGTGTCCTTCGTGATGATGGCACTCGCAAATCTGATGTTGTTTTTAGGCGATCAGCGAGCCAGCACCTCGGTCTTGTTTTGGATGCTGGGAGGCCTTGGCCTGGCACGATGGGAAATGCTGCCAGTGCCCTTGGTGACGGTGTTGCTCGGTTGGATAGCCCTACAGGGGCTTGGGCGCTCTTTGAATGCGCTGATGGCGGGCGACCAGACGGCCATCAGCCTAGGCTTACAAGTGGCCAATGTAAGGCTATTAGTGTTTTTAATTGCCTCTTTGATGACGGGGGTCTTGGTAGCGATCAGTGGTTCAATCGGCTTTGTGGGGCTAATGGTGCCGCATATTGCGCGCCGACTAGTCGGGGCTGAACACCGCCGTCTATTACCCCTAGCCGCCTTGGTCGGTGCCTTGCTGATGGTGTGGGTCGACGTCATCGCACGAACCTTGATCGCTCCGCAGGACCTGCCCATCGGCATTCCTACAGCGCTGCTTGGTGGTTTTTTCTTTGTCGTGCTCATGCGCCGTAAGTAAGCAGCGACCAGCGCCATAGCAAGTTGCCCGTCCATTCATTGCTGGCCCAACGCGAACTTGTGCCCGAACGCTCGGCTACGGCCAAGGTCTGGATTACAGCTTTAACGCTGCGTAGCGCTGACGCGCTGTAATCGCCCGACCAAGTCATCTATCCAGCCCCTACAGTCAAGACATAGGCTGAGATATAGTCGCTGTGCTAAACATCTCGTCATTTCCCAGATGGGGAACCCACATCTTGCCAGCCATCTATCAATTCCATATTTTGCGCAACGAGCCGGCAGGGCTTTCCAGTTGCCTTGCGACAATAGAATGCAAACGGAAGCCTGAGGTACTTCAATTTGCCGGTTAACCGTGTGATTGAGTTCGGCACCCGGATCGAGATGTAGATCGCTATGAAACCCCATGCGTCGATATCGAGGCACAGCCAGCTCAAAGGTGCGCTATGTGCTGGGCGACTTGGTCAAGCTATCTGCACATAAGCAATAACCGACCAGCGCGCCTTAATCGCTGAACAAATCGAACATCAGTTGTCGGAACCATTTGTTGGCCGGGTCGCGGTTGTATTTGACATGCCAGAATAAGTTGATGGCGATCTCGGGCAACGGTAGTGGTACCGGAAGGTATTTCAGGCCAAAGGGCTCCGAGCAACTGCGGGCAAAGCGCTCCGGAACGGTGGCGATCAAGTTAGTGTTCTGCAGGATATGCCCGACAGCAGCACCAAGCGAATCTCAAGCCGCAGGCCTGCACGCTGCATATGCGTATCTATTTCTCCATGACCTGTGCTGTCGGCGACGATCAGCACAGGTCCGTATTTGGCAGAAAACCTCGCGGGTTATCGGTTGCTCCGTGAGCGGGTGGTTTTTCCTGCATAAACATGCGTAACGGTGGTGGAACAGCTGGCGCTGATAAAATCCGGCTTGCAGGTGAGGCAGCAACTCGACCGCCAGATACACCTCGCAACTGGCCATGTTCTCGGAGAGCTCGGTATTGCTACGTAGCGTCTTCACCGATATGCCAGGCGCTTGCTTGGGTAGTGCGTCGATCAAGCGCGGCACGAAATAAATTTCACCTATGTCTGTCATCGCTAGGACAAATCGTTTTTGGCTCGTCGCGGGATCGAACTCATCATGACGGTTGATTGCTCCGTGGAGCAGACCGATTGCCTGGGAGACCGGCTCGGCAAGTTGGGCGACAAATGGAGTGGGCTGCATGCCCTTGGAGGTCCGTACGAACAATTCGTCGTTGAACGTGTTCCGCAAACGCTTTAGCGCGTTGCTCAGCGTCGGTTGCGTAAAGCCAAGACTGTCGGCCGCCACCGAGACGCTTCGGTCTACCAGCAATTGGTGGAAGGTCACCAATAGGTTCAGATCAAGTTCGCGCAGAGTCATCTTGGCTCTTAGGTGTGAGAGGCTGACGAAAACCTGAGTCTATTCAGCTTGGTGATAGCTTGTATGTCTGGCAGGGAATTTATCAATTTTTTGTGAATAGTCAGGATAGGGCTACCACAAAAAAACTTAGGTTTTTCCCATGACTGGCCTTAATTCTGTCTTGCAAGTGGGCATCGTCGGCGGCGGTATCGCTGGAGTGGCCTTGGCTCTCGAACTCTGCCGTCATCCGCACCTGGAGGTGAAGTTATTTGAAGCCGCACCAGCCTTCGGTGAGGTGGGTGCCGTTGTGTCATTCGGTGCAAACGCCGTGCGTGCCATAGAAGGCTTGGGGATCGGCGGTAGCTACAGGCGCATCGCTGATCGTAACCCGCAGCCCTGGGAGGACATTTGGTTTGAATGGCGTCGGGGTATTGATGCCGGTTATCTCGGCGTTAGCATCGCTTATGGCGTGGGACAGTCGTCTGTGCACCGGGCCGATTTCCTCGATGCATTGGCTCAGCACATACCGAAAGAGATTGCTTGTTTTAACAAGCGCGCCGAGAGCGTTAAGCAGGTGCAGGACAGAGTCACCGTTCAGTTCACCGACGGTACCAACCATGAATGTGATCTACTGATTGCGGCAGACGGTATCAAATCGTCGTTGCGTGACTATGTCCTCAAAGGGCTTGGGGAGCCTATGGTTGCACCTCGATTCAGTGGCACCTGCGCCTATCGCGGCATGATCGACAGTGAGCAACTGCGCGCCGCGTATCGTGCAGCCTGCGTCGATCAGCACCTGATCGATATCCCACAAATGTATCTGGGGCTAGACGCCCATATCCTCACGTTCCCTGTCAAAAAAGGCCGGTTGATTAACGTGGTGGCCTTCGTCTCCGATCGTTCAGTCCCCAATCCTGTCTGGCCGCAAGACACGCCCTGGGTCAAAACCACCAGCCAGGCGCAAATGCTGGACGCCTTCGCACATTGGGGAGATGCGGTACGTGTATTGCTTAAGTGCATTCCTGCGCCAACTCTGTGGGCGCTTCATGAGCTGGACCAGCTAGCAGGCTATACACACGGGCGTGTCGGGCTGATCGGTGATGCTGCTCATGCCATGCTGCCTCATCAGGGCGCTGGGGCTGGTCAAGGGCTTGAAGATGCGTGGCTACTCGCGCGAGTATTGGGAGACAAGCGGGTGTTGCAAAGCAACCCCCAGGAGGTTCTGCAGGTTTATGACGCGATCCGTCGTCCTCGCGCTTGCCGTGTACAGCGCACGTCTCGGGAGGCTTGTGAACTCTATGAGTTTCGAGATCCGCATGTTGAAGACAGCGAGCCTCATCTGTCGACCAGCCTGGCCAGACGCTTTGATTGGTTATGGGATCACGATATGCAGGCAGATCTTGCGCAGGCCCACATACTGCTCGGCTGGGCTGAAGTAACATGACTGTATTTGACACAAGTACCTTAGCCTGGCGATCTGAACTCACTATAAAGCGACGGGTGTAATTGCCATTACTGTCCGCATACGCTTCAGGCAACCGTCGCAACAAATACATCGTGCTGCGTATCCTGCAACATCGAAGACAGGAGATAACTGACGATGAATTCTGAGCCGGGGTCGAATATATCAACCGGTTTGGTGAGAGTAACGAAGCAGGGCTGCTTGCAGAGGAACAGGGCTTGGAGCATTTTTTCGACCTGCTCAATGATGCGAAGGATGCCGAGGCTGACTGTCGACTTCAACGACGTGTCGACGAACGGCCAGCTGGGTTGGCAGCACGAGGGTTGACACCAAAAAGGCGTCCGCATGCATGGCATAGATGACCACCGATGTCAGGTCTTTTCGAATACTTATCAATGCTGTTCCTTGGGGGCAACCCATTTAGGCATGGCAGTGGTGTTGCTAATAAAAACCATCAGTGTCGTAAAAGTAAAACGAGCTCGTTTAGCGGATTCTTAAGACCTCGACCAGCCGGAATAAAAATTCTTAAAGTGGCGGAACTTTAATTTTTATAGTCGTATTTTAATAATCTGAAACTTAACTTTGGATTGGCGATTGCTCGCGGAAGCTTGTTCCAAACTCTCTATTACAGCGTAAAGATTTCGCTGTGCAAAAAACAATACGCGCAAATCCTTATTAACTGCCTCAATAAGGGCTATATCATTGCCTGTGTGTTTGGCAAGTATATCGATAAGATTTTCATACTGGAGTTCTAAATCAGGCAGCGCTTTCATTTTTCACCTTAATCTAACAAGAATATACGTCATGACGAACCCAAGGCGCTTGCTACTTTGTGTTAGGGATATATGCTCGGCTGCTAGTTAGGTCGCTGGTGAAACGAGATTTGGTACTGCCCAAAATTTAGCTTCTAATAAGATAATTCGCTAAGTGTAGTTGTTATTTCGCATGCTGATACAGGGATTGGATTATCTCCGTCGTTCGCTCCGTTTGCTGACTTGAGCGCTCGGTAAGATCAGCTACTTCCTAAGTGAAGTTGGGCTCCGAGCACCTTCGGTCCATGTACTCGGGTTACTCTGGCGACAAGTTACGTTTGGCAGTCTCCAAAAAATAGCGAGCACGGCCAGCGATCCAACTCTAAGGAGCCTTATCGTCTGCCTCCATCCGGGCCAACCAAAATGCTCCTGCTGACATTAAGCCCAAGACAAAGGCGAGTAAGGTGAGTGACGCTAACGAAAGCCACTGTTTAAGGGGCTGGGCGGTTACTGTGTGTAGCTTTTTGGGGGACAATTTACTCGTCGAAAAAATAGGGCCAATCATAAGTTCCTGGCACACGAATATTATTAGGGATGCAGCACTTATCGCGAGAACGTAAGATATAAGCCTGGTAACCAAAAGTCCGAAATTAAAGCTCGCCATAAAACCGCCTTCACTTTTAAGTTGCAAAACTACAGACTTTATATGCCGACTCGGTCGGGGTTGTTTTCAACGTAGCTTTGAAAACAATCGCAATCTGACGACATATTTGAGTGATCCTATTCAAATATTGCAGTAAAAAATTTTCATAGAAAAAAGTATAAACACCGAGGACCAAGCAACTCTTATTTGAGTGTGAATAAAGTAATCATAAGACTTAGGCACTGTAAAAGTGGTAGGATTGCCCACACCAAAGACTCTCGAAAGAAATCATGACGCCCCTACTTATTAGCAATCCGGATAGATGTCTGGCTTCGGAGATCTATATATCCTGCTCAAAGAAGTAGTGGTTTGGCACGCTGATTAAGCATATTTACCAATGACTACGTCTTCACTGCATTTAGAGTCAGGAAATTGGTGCAAGATCATATCTAGATAATATTGCCTAGCTGTTCGGGCTTTACCGCCTATTTCCGTTTTTATATATGTAAACTGTTTCACCTGCCACTCCACGGAAAGCATCAAAAATTGTTTAAGCTCTAATTGGTGTATGGGGAGTCTATGATAGCTATCAATAGTCATGCCACAGAAAAAATGACCGATTCGAGTCATTAATTTCGCTCTATCATTTCAGCTAAAATAATGTGAAGCTTAGGGGCAACAACTGGTTTTTTCTCTAAATCACCTAAAGCGAACAGTAAATGCTGAATGGCAGCGTGAGCTTGCACTTCAGGGTCTTGGTCAATAACAACCGATAAAATCCCGCGGTCAAGCATTTGAATATTCTCTATACTCTGCTCATGGGCAACCCACACGGGCCGGATATTAAGCTTATCTAAAGCACTGCTTATACCCAAGGTCCCGGCGCCAGTATTATAAATTCCGACCACCTCCTGATTTTTTTTGTGGTTTGCTAAAACCGCCTTGAAAGTGAGTAAGTCATTATCGAAACATTCCACGGCTCGGGCGACGTGCAAACCAACGGATTCTTCCTGAACAATAGACAGAAACCCTTTCAATCTTTGCTGGTGTGCTTGAAACTCAAGTGAGTTAGTGATTGGTAAAATTTTCCCATTTGTTGATCCCAGCCATTTAATCATTAGTTTTCCAGCGCAACGTCCTGCCCGGAAATTATCAACACCAACGTAGGTGGCAGCGTTGAGTTTGGAAATACCGCTAGTCAGTAAAATAACTGGAACACCTTTCGCAATTTGTTCAATGAGTGCGGTGCGAACAATATCCGTATCGTGAGCAACAACTATTAGACCTTGGCGGGGTGCTTCTGGGTTCTGGATAAAATCCAGAAGCTGCTCTGGCTTTGTTTCGCGCCAAATTAACCGTTGAAGCACCAGACGTGACCGAAGCAGTTCAGCCTGTTGTAAAAACGCCTCCGTTAAACAACGAAAGTGGTGCGTAGGACTGTCCACGATTACCAAATCGATTCTGAGCAAACCATGGACGACAGATGGAAGAGTTCGCTTTATGCCTAAGGACTTAGCAGCCAAAATTACCGCGCGACATCTCGCATCAGAGACACCGCCTCGCTCATTTAATACGCGGCTTACCGTACTGAGACTTACGCCGGCAAGTTTAGCTACTTCGTAAAGTGTTTTCCTGTTATAAGAAGTATCATTCATGACGAAATCACCGCTACGGTAATTGGAGTAAATTAAAAATGTTTATTTCCCTTGAGTCGAAGTTAAAAAATCACTATTCTGCGCTGAACCGGCAAAAAATCTGCTCATGTTAGTACACCTCACAAAGCATTGTTTAAAATCGCAACTAGCCCTGTGCATTATCGATGGTCAGCGGCATGCGGCACCGATACTGCACTGGCTTCTGTCAGGCTGATGTTGCAACCAGAATCAATGAGTCGCCATACTACGAGGTCGTTGTCTCATGGTTATGCTCCACGAGTGGGTTCGCGCCCACTGTCTCTTTGCAAAATTAACAATCGATTAACGAGGTTCTAACTGACAAAATTTTCATTTTTTTAAACTTCTGCGTGTGCACCCATCGCACAGAAAGTTTTGTGATGGTTAAGGCCTCAAGTACATGTTCTAGGTGATTCCGTACACACACGTCTCCATGCGCAATCCGTGATTCACATCTGTCCGGTTGACGCCGTTCGCCGTAACGTCGCTGCTCTGCTGCGGCGGTTAGGGGCCGAGCTAACCAAACTTTTCAATCAGGTTAAAGAATATTTAGCTAAACGCTGAAAATCGTTTCATGTGTATTCATTTGCTCTACGAGAGCTACACCTTAAGAATGTGCCTGTCGAATCTTTATCTATTTATTGATTCTGGAGGTGTGCCATGAAACCACTATTCATGATCCCAGTCCTGGGTGCAGCCTTGCTGTTGTCAGCGTGTGCGGGCGCGATTCCGAAAGCTGACCCGAGCAAAGCGTGGATTAGCTTGCAAGAGGAAACGCCGAATAATTTGCTGGCTGAGCGTGTGGACGGCAAACCCGTGAACGACGGGCGCTACTTTGAAGTGCTCCCAGGTGGTCATCGCCTAGATGTGACTTTCTTCAAGGAAGAGCCAGGAGACGACAACCAGCAGGACTGCCAGGGCCAAATCGAGTACAAAAATTTCAATGCGGGTGAACATTACACCTTGGTAGAGTCCAGCTTGGGCACTACTTTGCGTGCATCTCTAATGGATGGTCGCGGCAAGGAGTTAGCGTCGACTGACGATTTCGACTGCATGCCTGGCTAAGTGCGGTATGCAACTGAGCTCGCCATAGTTGAGACGGGGGGGCTGTGAGTGGCACTAAGCCCCCCAAATATAGCAACGTGTACCTTCAGCTAACTGCAGACCTTTATCCATCTATCAAGGTCGTCGTTGATGAGTGGCTCTCGAACATTTATCAGGTTCAGAACCTTCAGTGGTCGGGTAAGACAGGTCATCCTGAATCGCCCCGGATTCTCTAGACACCTTGCAAGCTCAATGCGTAACGCTTTTCAATCTCTACCGGTGACAGCTGATTGTTGAAACCATGGCGGCGTTTTGCGTTGTAGAACATCTCGATGTAATCGAACCCATCACTACGAGCATCTTCGCGCGTGGAATAGATTTTCCGCTTGATCCGTTCCCGTTTCAGAAGCTGGAAACAGCTCTCGGCCACGGCGTTGTCATACAGTTGCCTCGGCGACTCATGCTGGCAACCAAATTGTTCGCCTTAAAATAAGCTGCGCCAGTCGGAGCTGCTGTAGTGAGCTGCCCTGGTCGGAATGAACCATCACCTCTTGCTTCGGTTTACGCCTCCAAACCGCCATCAGCAACGCATCAATAGCCAAATCACTGGTCATCTGCGCCTTCATTGACCAGCCAACGACCATCCAGCACCACCGCCAAATACAACCAGCCTTCATACGTACGAATGTAGGTGATGTCGGTGACTCAAACTTTGTTGGGTTCTACGACATCGAACTGGCGCTTCGGCAAATTGGCTGAGGTGACCGCTGGCTTACCGCCGTATTTGCCAGGACGGCGTCGATACCCTGTCTCAGAGCGCAGACCTTCAAGACGCATCAGCCTCGCCACACGATGCCGACCACAATCCTCACCGACTTCGCGTAGATCGTCATGGACTTTGCGATAGCCATAAACGCCGCCGCTCTCCAGCCAGGAATGCTTGATCAAACCCAGCAGTCGCTGGTCGTCTTTGGCGCGTACAGATTGTGGCTTAGACAGCCAGGCGTAATAACCGCTGGGATGGACTTTCAGCTTCAGGCAAAGCCGTCGAATGGAATAGTCGCCGGTTCGCTGCTTGATAAAGGCGTACTTCAACCGCACTCCTTGGCAAAGTACGCGGCGGCCTTTTTTAAGATGTCTGGCTCTTCGGTGACCCGCTTGAGTTCGTCTCGCAGACGCCGCAGTTCCGCGTGCTGATCATCGTATTGCTGCCGTTCTGCCTGAGGTTTGCTGTAGCGCTTTATACAGGCATAGATTCTATGACACGCAAAGACGCGCCGCCACATTAGCGACAGGCAGCTTCTTTTTGGTCACTTGATTGACCGCTTGGATTTTGAATTCTTCGGGATAACGCGGGTTGCTCATGGCACCTACTGATTGGCCTCAGTTTAAGGCATGGCCGTGTCTACGAAACCCGGGGCGATTCATCGAGCATCCGCAACATCAACGAAGTGCTGGAGTGCCACTTGATCAGCGGCGGCTACGATTACCTGGTGCGCTTCCTGTAGGCGTTGTCGCGCTCGGCGATGACGATGCGGTTGCCGTGCTGGCGGCTCTCCGGGGCAGCCAGTTCTGTGCCCCCGCCCAGCAGCGTCTTCAGCACCGCGCCGGCGACGATGCGGTCAGTGGTAGTCCACACCGTCCTCCAGTCCGAACTAGCCGGCCGGATCGGTGCGTCGGCGAGGATGTGTCCGGCAGATGATGCAGTTCCATACCACTTGAACCCGGCACTGCCCATAGCTGATTTTCCCAGAAGGCGTGCCCCCTGCGGGATCAGCATGAATTTGCCTGTGGCCATGTCATATACAGTGGCGATCACATCGCCCGACAAGTCCGACTTGATGCCCGTCGTCAGTGCACCCGCGATCACCGTTCCGGCCATCACCTGATACGGCGAGGCAGGCATTACCAGAAATCGGCGCTTCGGTCAGCCATGATGCAACCTCCTGTTCAACACAAACGTCGCGGAGGGCGCCGGCTGCGAGATCTACGACATCAGAGCGTCATCAGAAAAAACATACACTTGAGCGGTAAAAAGGCATGTCAATACCGATTGACTCCGAATCCTTACGCGGACGATCCGAGTGCGACGGCCACGTAGCACTGAAATGGGGCTGCGGCATAGGACACCGTGCCGCAAGCCGCGCCACGCATCCTGTCTGTTTCGGCCAAGATCGCACCCGCTTGGTGCAAGAGTGCTTATCCATACCGCAACCGTCTTGACTCAGACTCAAAAAGACACAATGTGCCTTAACGGCCTGGGCGTGATGGACCGCAGCAAGACGCAGGTGGTGCGTTAGTCCGGGATCGAACCATCGCGCTGCGCCAGCCGGGCGTACTCCGACAACGGCCGCGAGGCGCGGAAATAAAGGTAACGCTGGATGGGCCGCTGCTGCGGACCGACGATGCCCGCCAGGTCGGACAACTTGACCGTCCCGAGTGCGGGCATACCGATGCCAAGGTCGATCAGCCCCCACGCGGTATCGCCATCGGCCGGGTCGAGCGCGGCCAGCAGCCGTGCGCGTTCGTCGGCGGTGGTGAGCGACTGGGTCACGGCGGGGAACCCCGCGTATCTACGAATGCGCGAACACGTTTTTTCGGCGAAGCACGGAACCACCAAGCCGGATATGCGATTTCGTGCGCAAGCATGGATGCACAAGTTCTTGAATCAGGCCATGCACAGAAACGCAGATCCGTAGAGTTGTGGTTGTCAGGAAAGGCACAAATGTGGCTCCCAGGTTCTGGCGAAATTCTCAGATGCAGACTTCCTCAAAGGCACAAATACGGAAAACAAGAACGCTAAGGATGGTCTGATTAATATGATGCTTGGCGCGCATTCGCCTACGAATGGTTCGTTCGCTGCCTCACATGCGCCGATTTGCCAGTAGCAGCAGGCGCTGGGCGTTCATTCTGAGCAGTTCGCTCCCGTGCAGCCCATTTGCCTGTGCAGCAGACGCACTCATGCCTGCGCAGGCATCAATTTTTCGCGCGCCATCCACAGGTTCGACAGCGCGAACATGGTGACCAGTTGCGCGGTGTTCTTCCTCAGCCCGCGGTAGCGCACCTTCACATGGCCGAACTGGCGCTTGATCAACCTGAACGGGTGTTCGATCTTGGCACGCACGCTCGCCTTGAGCTTCTCGACCTGGTCGACCAAGGCATCGATCTCGTTGCTTGTGTCCAGTGCCCTGCACTTACCCGGGCGCATGGCGGACTGGCTTGGCGTCAGACCGATTGGCTGCGCCCTGGTAACACATCGCTCTCATGCTCATGCAAGAGGCTGTTTGGCCTCGACCACATCGCTGATGTTGCCCGCCGTGCCTCGCACGGTGTGCACCAGGCCCGAGTCGGCATCCACACCGATGTGGCCTTCCCCGAAGAACCACTGGTTGCCCTTCTTGCTCTGGTGCATCTCAGGGGCGCCCTGCCCGTCCTTGTTCTTGGTCGAACTCGGTGCATCGATCAGCGTGGCATCGACCACCGTGGCCGGCCTTGAGCAGCAAGCCTTTGCTGCTCAGCAAGTCGTTGACCAGCGTGAGGATCTGATCGGCCAGCTTGTGGCGCTCCAGCAGGTGGCGGAATAGAAGGATAGTGCTCTCGCCGGGCAGCCGGTCCCAGTCCAGGCTGGCGAACTCGCGCAACAACGGCACGGCGTGCAAGGTCTCTTCCATCGCTGGGTCGCTGAGGATGAACCATTGCGGCATGAAGTGGATGCGCGGCATCGTCTCCACTGCAAATGGTGGGCCGCCCTTCATGCCTTAGGGCGCGCAAGGCGCCACCAATTCAACGAGCGCCGCCCAAGGCACCACGCGTCCCATCTGTGCGAGAAACTCCCGCTTGCGCGTGCGCTTGGTCGTCAGGTTCAGGCCCAGATCGGTTTGCTTCATGGCTTAGATCGCAAGCAGGTTGTGGGCCGGATTATGCAGAGTGTCCTTAGAGGCCAGCGCGTTGCTTCTGGTGATAGAGGATTAGTGCAGGTGCGTTCATTTGGGCTCACTCAAGATTCAACACTGCACTAGTATTTCCGAAATGTGCATCGGTCTGAAACACAACAGCGCTGGCTGCCGCCATGCGACCTGAGTTGCTTGTCGCGTAACTTATGAAGAGTTTGAAAACATGTCGAACGATTCGCCTACTACCTTGCTACGGTTCCCTGGCGCGCGGGCGCTTGCAGTAAGCGCATTTCTCCTGCTCGCGTCGTCCGTTGCGGCGCTGGCGATCCTCGCGTCATCAGCGATGGCCCACGGCCGGGACACCGGTACTTCTGCCTCGCAAGTCGCAGCGTCATCCTTCGGCCTCAGCAAAGACGCCATATCGATCACGGTGGACACCGGCGCGGGCCTCGTCTTCAAGGTCCGGTGCCCGGATGCAGGCGGATCCAGCAAGGGGGCCGGGGACATCGTGTCAATGCGCTGGCACGGCGTCGAGTACCAAGATCAGTCAAAGGGTAGCCAGGTCAATATCGGCTTTACGGATCTGTACGCGGGGCAAACGACTGCGAGCGTCACGGCTGCACGCATGGATGCCGACTACATCAAGGTGACGGTACAGGCTGGCGATCTCGTCCACTACTACCTTGCGAAGCGCGGCGTAGCGACGATCTTCATGGCGACCTACTTCACGCGCGAACCACAACTGGGCATGGTGCGCTACATCGCTCGGATCCGGCGCGCGGCGTTGCCCGATGGACCAGATCCTTCAAACTTGTCGGGGACCGATCGTCTCGTCGAGGGGCACGACGTCTTCGCGCGCCCCGACGGCCAGACGCGGTCCAAGCATTATTCGAACATGCGCCTGAAGGACTGGCACCTCTTCGGCGCGAGGGGGCCGGGCGTCGCAGTGTGGATGGTACGCGACGACAATGAGGGCGGATCGGGTGGGCCGTTCTACCGCAGCCTGCTCGATCAGGGGACGGATACGGACCAGGAACTTACCTACATCGTGAACTATGGCGAGGCGCAGACCGAACCATTCCGGACCGACATCCTCGACAGCTACGCTCTGGCGTTCACGACGGGCAGGATGCCCGATCCGCTCGATACGTCCTGGTTCGGCCGCATGGGCCTGATAGGGTACGTCGCTCCCGGCGCGCGGGGCGCGGTCGCCGGCGTCGGACTCGACGGCATGGATGCGGCCTTTCGCTACACCGTAGGCTTCGCCAACGGGAAGGCGCAGTATTGGACCGAGGCTCAGCCGCAGACCGGTGCCTTCGCACGTGAGGGCATGCTGCCCGGGACTTATCGCTTGACGGTCTACAAGAACGAACGCGAGGTGGCGGTGCGCAACGTCGAGGTGCGCGCGGGAACGACCATGTCTCTTCCCGCACTCCGGATCGACCACGATCCCGCGCGCGACGCAGCGGTCTGGCGTATCGGCGACTGGGACGGTACGCCGTCCGAGTTTCTCAACGGTGATCGAGTGACAACCATGCATTCCTCCGATGTCCGGATGGCATCGTGGTCGGCTCCACCGTTCGAGATCGGTCAGTCGAAGGCGGCGACCGGCTTTCCTGCCTATCAGTGGATCGATGTCAACTCTGCGTTGCCGATCCGCTTCACGCTGACCCGCACACAGATCTGCACCATGACGCTTCGCATCGGCATCACCACAGCCTTCGCCAATGCGAGACCGGCAGTCACCGTCAACGGATGGCAGGCGCCACCACAAGCGCCAACGCCACAGCCAAAGACGCGTACGCTGACGGTCGGCACCTACCGCGGAAACAACAGGATCTATGCCATCACCCTGCCAGCGTCCGCGCTCCGCGTCGGCCGCAATGAACTTACCCTCTCGGTCACCAGTGGCATACGTGGCAGCGGCTTTCTCAGTCCTGGCCTATCCTACGACGCGATCGACATGGTTCCCGCGGCGCCCCGCTGCAAGGTAATGTCCGCAGATCCGCGTCGTTGATAGACGAGCAACTAGTGCTGCAGTGTCCTATATCGCTGTTGCGTGTCGCCCTCCAGTTCGGCGTCGATATTGTTCAGGCAGTTTTGCAGCGATGCGATGCGGCGGGCTTCGCGGGCGCTCGGTTCGCGGCGTTGGCACGGTGCGTTCTAGAACGCGTGCCGTTCGGCATAGCTCAAGTGCGGCACGGCTTCCACCCACGCCCAGCCTTCGGCCAGTTCGTCCAGCTTGCCGCGCACCAGTGTTTCCAGCAGCGCGGCGTTGGTCAGATAGGTGCCGCTATCGTCGTCGGCGAACAGGTCGCGGCGGATGCCGCCATCCGCCGCCGGTAGGCATCCATTCCGATGAAATGCACCAGCGGGTGCGATGCGTCGATTTCGTGTTCCGTCAGACGTTCGCGCAGTGCTAATGCGCTGCGCTGCCAATCGGGCGCGGCGTAGAACGCGGCTTCCTGCACGGCGTGGTCGCCTGTGATGGTCAGGGCCATCAACTGTTCCAGCGTCACGCCACCAGTCCGATAGTCGGCCATCAGGCGCGGCGAGACGTTGGCCAACTTCAAGCGGCGTTGCACCACCAGCGGGGACACGCCGAAGTCAGCGGCAATGTCTTCGTTGGGGCGATCTGCAGCGACGGGCCGAAGAGATCGTCATGTTCTAAGACGCGACTCGCGCGTACCCGGCGTGCGAAGTACGGGGCCATTGCAGCTTCGATCTGCGTCCAGGCAAGCCGGCTCGCCAGCACCGCCAGCGGGTGGCGAAGGTCGATCATCTCGGCCAGGCGGGGGCGGAAGAAATCAGCCGTGTCGGTGGTATCGGCCATGCGCAAACCCCTCAGGAATCAGCTGCCTGCACAACGGATCCTGGGGGACTCGGTGGACCGCAAAGAGCCATGGAGCGAGTGTTCATGCGGAGCACGGGGGATTTGCAGGGCCGACTACTGTAGAGGGAACAGCAAGACTGCCCCGCACCCTCGAAATCTTGCTGTCGGCAAGCGGAGCGCGCAGGCCCGCGAGCCCGACGGCGGCCACCCCGGGACGCAGGCAGCATAGTCTTTAGGTTGCGAAAAAGTACAGATCAGCAACACTCAATTTTCTTGATCTTCGGGATATGCTGCCTGCGGAATTGCTACCCAGCCTTCGCGAGTGATGCCTGCTCCAATACGCATGTTCTTACTTTCGGTTGCCGCCCAGTGCCCGCCCCGGTGCAGTACGGCGCGAATCACTGACTTCCTCGACTTCATCTTCAACTGCTGGTGCCGGCTTACCCTTCAGCGCAGCCATCACTTCAGCGGCAGCGTTGGACGGTATCTCGAACAGGGTCAGGGTTGAACCCAGGCTGCTTTTGGTGCTGGTGCCCAAGTTATCGCGTGGCAGTTCCTGCGCTTGCCACCAGCAGGCCGTTGAAAAAGACCAGAACGGGAACGAATTGGATTCTGGCAAACTCCCCCGTCATGTTCCTCAATGTCAGCGGAAGACCGAGCCGATGCGCGGACCCGATCTCAAGCAAAATGACCTGTAGTTACACGACGCTTGAACAGCGTATCCCCAAGGGTCACCCGCTACGCCCGCTGCGTGAGCTGGTTGATACGATCTTGGTATCGATGGATTCTGATTTCGAGGCGTTGTATTCCTCGCTGGGACGCGCCTCGATTCCACCAGAGCGGCTACTGCGGGCTTCATTGCTGCAGGTGATCTACACCGTGCGTTCCGAGCGGCAATTGGTCGAGCAGATCGATTTCAATCTGCTTTCTCGCTGGTTCGTCGGCCTGTCGATGGACGAACGGGTGTGGGATCACTCAACTTTCAGCCAGAACCGTGACCTTCTGTTTAACCAGGATATTGCACGCCTGTTCTTCCAGCGCATCAAGTCGCTGGCCCAGTGGTCGCAGTACGCCAGCGATGAGCATTTCAGTGTGGACGGCACACTGATCGATGCTTGGGCTTCGCATAAATCCTTCGTCAAAAAGGACGATGGCGAGAAGCCGAACGATGAGCCGCCAGAGGGTGGCCCTCGCAACAACTACCTCGATTTCAAGGGTGAGAAGCGCGGCAACAAGACTCACCAATCAACTACCGATTCCCAGGCACGGTTGGCTCGTAAGAGCCCATCCGATGGCAGCCGCCTGGCCCATATGGCCCACACGCTGATGGAAAACCGCAATGGGTTGATCGTGGATGTTGAATGCACCGAGTTCAATGGACACGCCGAAGTGGTGCTGCCTAGAAGATGCTTGAACGCACGGCCAAACCTGGCAGTACCGTGGGGGCGGACAAAAGCTACGACCAGAAATTTTTTGTCCAGATGGCGCGCGATTTGAAGGTGACACCGCATGTCTCGAGAAAGGCTATCAAGAGCGCGATTGATGGCCGTAAGACCCGCCATCCGGGTTATGGCGTCAGCATGAAAATACGAAAAAGAATCGAGGAAGGATTTGGCTGGTTAAAGACCGTGGGCGGCCTGCGCAAGACCAAGCTGATTGGCCGTGAAAAGCTCAGCGCCCAGTTGCTGCTGGCCTTTTCGGTATACAACTTGATCCGTTTGGGAGCTTGTCAGGTTGGTGGCGTGGTTCGCATGCCTAGAAATCGCCCAAAGGCGAATATTTGCGCTGGAACTGGCAAAACACCCGCTGATTGAGGCGGGATAAAGGGCAGCGCCAAGCCTGAGCGGCTGAAAAATCTCAAGCTTGGCGGGTTGGGGGAGATAGGGCTGAATTTTTCAACGCCCTGCTAGAGGCATGCTGCTCCCTCTCGGCGTGGTGATCGGCCGGACCGGTGACCTTGCCAATTAAATACAGTCGACTAGCGGGCGAATAGGTTACGACCCAGTCGCCATCATGTATATCATTGAAGAACCGCCAGAATTGAGATTCGCCCGAAATAAACATCCCTTGTTTTGCTTGAGGTTCAGCAGACGGGTACAGAGCGATCAACTGTTTACCTCCGACTCCAGGCTTGGCATGTGCGGCCAACTGATTCCAGCCCACGGCTGAGAAACCCCTCGCCCGAAAATCCTCGTACAGGCTGCCACCGTCGCCGCGCACCACCCACATCCTGGCTATCTTGTTCCCTTTCATGTTCATGCTCATCAATCCAACGCGACCAAAAAATCGGTCGCCAATGCAGTCGGTTGGACATCCCGGACATTGCGCTGCAACGAGACCAGACCGTAATCCGCCATCAGACGCAAGGTACGCGATAGATTCGGAACCTTACGTCCGCTAACCTCAGCCAGTTCTATTAGTGACTTCGGATGTTTCTCGTGGATTGAGCGCAGCAAGTGCCGGTTGTCGTCTGAGATTACAGCAGCAAGATCGCGACCACGGCCGTGGCGCTGGCAGAACACTGCGATTTGGATATACATCGGCAGCGCTCATTTCTCGGTTCTGCTACCGTTCATGCAAATCCGTTTCAACTCTGCCAGAGCGGCATCGCACGCATCAGGAAGCACTGCGAGGGCGTCAATCAGATGAAGTGTAAGACACCAGCTGTGCAAGCGCATTACTTAATGGTTCCGACGCGGCGTGAAAACGAACTTGGATGGCAGGTTCTCGTTGGTGCCGCTCGTCTACGGCTGGCTGGTCGGCGTCGCATGGATTGATCACGGGGACTAGAAACGCGTTCGCGATAAGCCAGCTCCTTGTGATAAGAGCAGTCCATGGGAAACAGCCGATAAGCGTGATGATGACCTATTTTGAACTTGGCCAGCGAATATAAGGACCGTAATGCGTTGGAAATCAACTAAGCAGTCAAATATGTTTTTATCAAAGCCCACCTGACCGAACCGTGTGCTTCGGAGAGAGCAGGCGGCCACCATTTGCAGTGAATATGCGGAAAATGGGCTGGCCCGACTTGCCGAGCTTTCTCTGGCAATACAGAGACCTTCTTACCCATCTTAGCTGCGATCGTCAATTTGGGTGTACTCCTCGCACAGAGGTGCACCGGCTTCGTATAACGAGCCTTCGATAGTCCGAGGGGGCGCAATCCTCCCGAAGGCCACTTTTTCCTTCTCATCGTGGAGCAGGTCGATGAAATTCTCCAGTCTGAAGCCTTCCCATCAGTATCCTGGCTTCACCTTTGGCGCCGAGTCGAATCAGCTAATCATCCTCAACCCAGAAATCATCGTCGCTGATCTCCCACTCATCAATAAGCTTGATGCTTTCCGGCAAGATGGCAGCAGCACATGCTTATGATGGAATGCTGCCATTCGCGTCTTAGAGCCCCGCGGCCTCACTCTGCAGGCGTTGGATATCATCGGGCATGGAAATCACTAAGTCATGATGAATCCTGCGCTTCACTGGTCCTTGTCGCCACGGCTCAATAGCGCGACGTCACAGGGCTGGTGGAGTCGCTTTCCAGTTCAGCAGGCGTCGGGCATCTTCCAGATCCTTGTGTAGGTCGTGACCCCAAACCCAATCAAAACGACTTGCCAGCGTCGAGGAGAGTTGGGGCTCGTGGTCACCGATCACGGGATCGCGAAACTCGTACAACTCCCCGGCTTCCCACGACGTGCGTTGAACTCGGCAGGCGCGTGGGCGGCGTATGGCGTCGTAGATTTTGAGAAGGTCCTCAGGGGCGGTCTCAACGGCTTGCGGGTCTCCCAGAAGGCGAGCGAGCAACCAGGCATCTTCCAGCCCCTGCCCTGCACCTGCCCCCTGATGAGGCAGCATGGCGTGGGCAGCATCTCCGATTAGTGCAACACGCCCGTGGACGTAACCAGGCAATTCAGCCAGATCGTGAAGCGCCCAAAGCGTGGGGTGCGGGATACATTCGAGCAACACTCGCACTGCATCACCCCAAGCAGAGAATGCCTGGAGCATCTCGCTCTGCGTTGTAGGCTTTACCCAGGATTTATCGGCAGGCCATTTGGGATTCGGATGGGTGCGGTCCGAGACAAAGGCCACTACGTTGATGAGCCTCCCTTGTTTAACCGGGAAGGTAAGGATGTGGCCGTCAAGCCCCAAATACATCTGCGGGACATTTACAAGGTGCTCATCTATGCCTTGGGCGCGATAAGCAGCACGCAGCGTTTCGCTGTCGATCATGCCGCGATAAGCGGTGGTGCCGCTGAAGCGGGGAGCGACTAACGGGGCACCCAACCCACTCAATACGTGATCACGGATTGAAGACTTGATGCCATCGGCAGCAATCAGGACGTCACATTCGTTGCAGGTGCCATCGGAAAAAGTCACTCGCGGGCGTTGGCCGACCGATTGTTCAACGCTGACAGCGCGCTTGTCGAACTGCGCAATTCCAAGCGGCAGTTCTGTGGCCAGCACATCTAGAAAATCGGCGCGGTGCACAGAGGACTGCCCTACCCCTTCATAAATACTTGAGCCCAGGTAGCCCCCATCCGTTCCACGACGCCACTCGAACCAGATATCTTGCCAAGGTGCTTGCGTGCGATCGGCTATAGCTTGGTAAGCAGCGCCAATGCCCAACCCTTCTATCGCTCGGACAGCATTAGCGCCGAAGGAGACACCGGCTCCGACCTCGCCAAACGCAGGAGCTGATTCAAACAACTTTACCTCCAGATGGGCGTGACGACAAAGATCGAGCGCCAAGGCCACCCCGGCAATACCGCCACCTACGACACTGATTTGCAAAGCAGATTTTGAACTATTCATGGGCTAAACCTCGTGTTTTTTTTATTTGCCCCCCGATGATGCTCCGCTCATGAGCTATTGATAAATGGTCTTAAAAGCATACAAGCTATCACTGGACTGAATATGAGAGGGCTGAGTCCGCAGCGACGACCACACAATCCTCGCGGCATCGGCCTGAATCAACTGGTCATTTTTCACAAGCTACTGCTTGGTCGCAGTGTCTCGCTCGCTGCGGACAAGCTAAGCATGACCCCTCCCGCCGTCAGCAACGCAATGAAGCGCCTTCGCACGGATTTTAGGGCTGATCTGTTGGCCAGACGAACCGCCAAGCCCCTATGCAGAACAGAGCCCCGAGCCAATTCCTCGTGGAGTCGGACCGCCGGTTGTTGCGCTGAATGGTAACGATGACTTCAAGCCAAGACTCAAAGAGAAACGTTCGCGATGATATTCATCGGCATCGGTGAAACCTAATCATGCCGATGCTGGTCTCAGCACAGCTGGAGTGGCGCGTTTTATTAGCCCGCGATCCGGGCACACCGTATAAACGGCGGAGTATGGCGGCATCGACCTTCACGATTCCACCGTGGTTTGTTTCCTGTCTCGACCGGACAACTGCACAGACGAAGTCAGGTTTCCTCTGACTTCGAGCGGATCAGCAGACCGTTTCAGGGATGGCCCAGTACAAAGGGTTGTCAATGACCTCAAGGTGCTCCGCGAACAGTTGAGGGAGATGCGCCTGGAGAAACTCCACCCAGGTACGAACCTTGGCATCCAGAAACCGCCGAGACGGGTACATGGCAAATATGTTGCGTTCTCGCAACTTGTAGTGAGGCAACACTCTGTTCAATGATCCATCGCGCAACCCCTGGGAAGCGCTGAAAAAAGGGAGCAGGCTTATCCCCATCCCTTCCTGTGTCGCCTTGACCATCGCGTCGGCCACATTCGTCCGGAATGCACCGTCCGGTGGCACCGACACGTCGCCTTCATCGGTCTTGAACACCCAGTGGTCTTCCTGAAAGTCTTGTAGGTGCAAGCGCTTGTGACTTTCCAACTGCTGCGGATGCGATGGCACGCCCCGATTCTCCAGATATTGTGGAGCCGCACAGGTCACACTGAATATCTGCCCTATGATCTGGCTGACAAATGCGGAATCGGGCAACGTATGCGCGATCGATATGACGATGTCGTGGCCTTCCTCAAGCGGATCGGGATTATGTTGAGAGAGGTTCAACTCGATGGAGACGGCTGGGTAGCGCTCGCTGTATCGGGCTATCAACGGCGTCAGTAATACTCCAAGGCCGCTCATGCAATGGACGCGCAAACGTCCGATGGGGTTGAGATGAGCACCCCGTGCCTCGCCCGTGGCCTCGCTAACGTCTTCAAGAATATCGCGGCATCGCAGCAGAAAACGTTCGCCTGATTCAGTCAGGCTCAATCTGCGCGTCGTGCGCTGAAGCAGTCGGGTTTCCAGATGTTGCTCTAGGTCAGCAATCAATCGTGAAACTTGAGCCCCCGATAAATTCAAAACCTCAGCGGCTCCTGAAAAGCTTCCGCTGTCCACTACTCTGGTAAACACCAGCATGCCATTGAGCAGATCCACCTATGCCTCTCGATTGCTACGTTAAAGGTATAAGTGCTTCACGGGTTGCTGCATTTATCACGGCTGATGGTTCGGTAAAATGAGCCATACACCCAGAGGATTTCATCATGAACATAAAAATCATAAGCCTCTCTATTCTCTTTACATCGACAGGGGCGCTGGCAGCGGGCAGCGGCGAACAAATCCAACTGTCGGCCAGCCCAATTTCGCTGGACATCCAGCATGTCGTCTCAGTCACGGCCGTGCCTGGCAGTTGCCAGGTGGAACCGGCGACCATGACTTACGTCGACAGCCAAGGCATCACCCACAGCGTTACGTACAACGTGATGGGGACCTGCGAGGGAGGTGTCTGACCATCACTTTCACTCAAAGTAATTTCCACGTGTAACTGAAGATCAGGCGATTTTCGTCAATGTCGCTGCGGTAATTTGATCTTGCCATGACGTTCCGCACGCGAATACCCAACCCGCTGAGCATGCCGCTCTGAAACGCGTAGCCGATATCTAGGTCTCGCTCGCGATCCTTACCTTCATAGCCTGCGCCAGTGTCAACATTGTCGCCGCTGATATATCGTACCGTCGTCCTGAGTCCAGGAACGCCGAGCGCAGCAAAATCGTAATCATACCGCGCCTGCCACGAGTGCTCATTGATGGAGGCGAATTCGTAAGTGGGTACTTCGTTACCCAACGGGGAGATGTTGGCGAATACTCGGGGAAATGCACTGTCCCCGTACATGCCTTGATAACCCACATAAACCGTATGACCACCATGCTCGGCTGACAACAGGGAGAAAAAAGCCTGGTTGTCTATTGTTCCGAGTTCCTTACTGCCATCCGCTTTGGCATCGTAGTACCCCAGATTAGCGCCCAGCACCCAATCCCCGACGGGTTGACTGTGCTTCAGGCCCACAAAGTTCTGGGCATATATGTCTTTCAATTGTCCACGCCATAGGCTGACACTGGTGCGATTGCTGTTAAAACTGTAATCACCGCCTAGATAGTTGAAGGCGTCGCTGTTAGCTTGACGTTGAGGAATATAGCCCAGCATTGCGATCATTTTTTCGTCACCCGCTTCATTGCGCAGGCTGGTGCTGGTGAGGTGACCTGCTTGCACGGTCAATCCAGTAATTTCGTTCGAAGTTAAGTTCACGCCTTGATAGCTCGGGGGCAGCAGGCGTATGTCGCTGAATGCCAGCACCGGGAGATTGGGTTGCAACTCACCGGCCCTCAGCTCCGTGTGAGAGACGTTGGTTTTAAACGTCAGGCGCAGCCGGCTGTAGTCATCGGCCGCTCCTCCATCCTCCTTAACGGGCAACAACCCTGTGTTGGCTACGTCCGGGCTGCTGTCGAGCTTGAGGCCTAGGGTCCCCAGTGCGTCCATACCGAAGCCTATCGGGCCTGCCGTGTATCCTGACTTGATTGTGAGGATGAAGCCCTGCCCCCACTCCTCAGTCCTTGACTGCTGGTTCGCACCAACGATGTCGGAGAAGTCACGGCTGAAGTAGTAATTGCGCGCTTGCAAGGTCGCAGTCGAACCCTCGACTAAGCCGCTATCCGCCGCTGACGCTGCTAGAGGCACACCCAATAGAGATAGCAAAAAACGCTGCGTGGTCTGCTGCGTCATGTCGTCGCTCGTATTTATTATTATCGACAATGGCTGGCCCCGCATGGGCGCGCCGTTTTTTTCCAGAGATGTATCAACCCTCAGCCGAGGCTGACGGGATCATCGTTTGCGTGCCGCGGCTCTCGTTCAAAGCGAACGCGATCATGACCAGCGCGGCGACGGCACCAGGGATCGCAAACGCCATGAAGTTCAGTTGCAACGGCAAGTCGATAGCCATCAACGCGCCGCCGAGTATCGGGCCGATAATCGCGCCGTTGCGACCGATGCCGGAAGCCCAGCCCAGACCAGTGGAGCGCGTGTGCGAGCCGTAAAGCTGCGCCGTGCCGGCATATAGCAAAATCTGGGTACCGATCGTCGTCGCGCCAGCAATAAAAATCAGCAGGTACAGAACTGGCATTGGGTTGTTAATGCCAAGCAGACTGATCGAAATTGATGCCACCCCGAAGAAACCCACCACGACCTTTGTTAGGTTCAAACGATCTCCCAGCCATCCGCCAAGAATCGCGCCAGCCATCCCTCCGAAATTCAGTGCCATCAGAAACGAAAGGCTTGAACCCAGGCTGTAGCCGGCGTTAGCCATCAGCTTCGGCAGCCATGAACTCAGAGCGAAGACCATCAAAAGGCAACAGAAAAAAGCCACCCACATCGCCACAGTCCTCACTGCCAGCCCGCCGCTGAAAAGCTCCACCACCGAGGCGCCCTTGCCTTTCGCCTCGACGATCTGGAGCACATCATCAGAAGTGATTTCGCTTTCCGGCGAGAGCCGAGCAAGTAATGTTCGCGCCTGATCAACGTGGCCCTTTCGGATGAGAAACCCAATCGACTCAGGGAGAAGCGACAAGATCACCGGAAGTAGCAGCAAAGGCAGCGTGGCAGCGAAGAACATTGAGGGCCAGCCAAAATGCGGAAGCATAAAAATGCCGACACCGGCAGATACAACCCCGCCTAGGGAATAACCACTGAACATCAACGCCACAAGAGTACTGCGCATCCTTTTGGGCGCGTATTCGGTCATTAGCGCAACCGCATTGGGCATCAACCCACCACATCCCAGCCCCGCGATGAATCGACAGATGCCGAATTCCGCCGGGCTGGTTGCAAACCCATTAATGACCGTTGCAACACTAAACAGCGCGAAGCAGATAGCGATGCCTTTTTTACGTCCGATTTTGTCAGCCAGGCTGCCAAAAACCAGCGCGCCGAACATCATGCCGAACAGCGCGTAGCTACCTAAAGCGCCGGCTTGCAAAGGCGTAAGCCCCCATTCTTTCATGATGACGGGCAAGACGACGCCGTAGATGAACAGGTCGTAGCCGTCGAAAACCAAGAGCAACGCGCAAAGTGCCGTGATCAGACCGTGGAAGCGCCCGAAACGGGCGCCGTCGATTACCGAATGAACATCGATTGTCCGCATTGCATTGTTCTCATTCTTTTTGTTGTGAGTGCGTAATCCGCGACCAAGCCGTCGAGAAGCCAAGGTTGTTTTTTAAAAGACTGATGCAGTTGAGGTCATGTGAACAACCACAATTGAACCGCCTAGGTAAAGCACTGGCCACGCATTTATAAATCACCAGGTTAGCCAACGCCGAAACGGGCAGATAGAGCACATTGTTGCTCAGCTCAGGGCAGCAAATAGCGCCGGCGTTAACATAGGCGTTTACCACGCCGTGAGAGTCTGGTTGTTTGCGTTGATTAATTACGACAGCGACTTCGAAAAATAGGGTCACCCCTCCAACGCTCGCACTCGCTCAGGACGCACTTGATCTTTTTCCGATGCGGTAGCCTGTAGCACGAAATCGAATTCGATATCAGCCCGAACTCCGTTCGCATCTTCACTGAAATGGACCTCGGCTATCAGCTCGTCTCGGGTTGCATACGCAAAATCGTCGTGCAGGTATTGGTCACCTGCCAGATTGATTTGAGTCGTCAGATGGCGATGGCCAGAGGCCGAAATGAAGAAGTGGATGTGAGCCGGCCGCTGACCGTGGCGCCCCAATTGATCTAGCAATTGCTGAGTCGGGCCATCCGGCGGGCATCCGTAGCCAGAAGGTACGATGCTCTGGAACCGGTAACGCCCCTCGGCGTTGGTCACAATCCGACGACGTAAGTTGAACTCCGATTGCGAAGGGTCGAAGTAGGAATAAGTACCGCCGGAGTTGGCGTGCCAGACATCAACGACTGCATTGGCAATAGGCGCGCCAGTGGTGTCCCGAACCTGCCCGGTCATGAAGAGCACTGTGCCTCGATCCTGACCGTCGTCCAGGCGCGCATAATATTCTGAAACCGGTGCGCCAGCGACGTAAAGCGGGCCCTCAATCGTGCGAGGCGTCCCACCGACGTGGCCAGCCTGCTGATCTTCAGCATCCATCAGCATGTCCAAATAATGCTCAAGCCCAAGGCCCGCTACCACCAGACCGGCTTCTTGACGGCTGCCGAGCTCATTAAGGTAATTGACGGCTTTCCAAAACTCCTCGGGGGTGACCTGCAAGTCTTCAATAACTTTGATCGATTCAGTCAGAACCCGGTGCACTACAGCTTTCGCGCGCGGGCTCCCGCCTACCTGGTCCAAACCTGAGGCTTTTTCAAGGAATTTCTGGACTTCGATAGTTTGCAAGATACGAACGGCCATATCTTTACCCTCATCAATATTATTTTCTTATCGGTGCCAGTACCGTCAAGACGGATGACCTCAGCGGTCGTCTGCATGAATAGACGACGGATGTCTGCAAATCGGCGTGACCTCAATCTCCGTATAGGCATAGAGAGGCAATTGCACCAGCGTGTCATGTAACGACTGATTGTCAGCCACATCAAAGATGCTAACGTTGGCGTACAATCCCGCGAGACGCCAAAGATGTCGCCACGTGCCTTCCTGCTGCAAACGATGACAGTCATGGAGGATTCCGTCTGCGTTTATGTTTGTTGCTATGCGGAGAGTGACGGGAGTGAATTGTACCGTCCAATATTGAATAGGTCTCGCTTAATACCTTGGAGGTATCGTGGAGCTTCGTCATTTACTTTACTTTCGCGTGCTCGCTCAGACACTCAACTTCACACGCGCTGTTGAACGGTTGAATATTGCCCAGCCACTGTTGAGTCGGCAGATCCAGCAACTCGAAGATGAGCTGGGGGTAGCACTGCTGGAGCGTTCCCGCCACATACGCTTGACCGAGGCTGGGCGTTTTTTTCAAGAGCAGTCAAATCAGCTGCTCGAACAATCCGCATGCATTGGTGACGACACACCGCGTGTCGACACTGGTCAGAAGTGCTGGCTCGGAATTGGCTTTGCCCCTTACACGCTCTACTGAGCCCTACCAGCGCTGATTCGTCAGTTGCGTAATCTCGGAGATGTTTTGGAGCTGATCACTCTGCAGCAACTGGAGGCCCTAAAGAGTGGCCGTATTGATATCGGCTTCGGTCGAATTTTTATTGATGATCCAGCCATCTCACAACAAATATTATTCTAGGATCCCTTGGTCGCGGCTCTACCCGCTAACCATCCACTGTTAAGTGGCGCTGTCACTCTGAAGCAGCTTGCATCCGAAGCTTTCGTACTCTACCCAGATACTCCACGCCGCAGTTATACCCACCATGTATTGGGCATATTTTCAGACCAAGGCTTGCGGATCAGAGTTGCACAAACGGTCAACGAAATGCAGACAGCGTAAGGTCTGGTCGCCGCTGGTATTGGAATCACATTAGTACCTGCGTCAGTGCAACGGCGCTCCGATGAACCTGTGTGCTGCATGTCGCTGGGTTGGGCAATCAGTTGCCGCCGGTTTTCCCTGGGCGGGCAGATTTTGTACGAGGAGGTCAGCTGTCGGGGTTGCGCCAATGCGACCTGGACACCGTAGGCAAATCGGCGGCGCACTGGCACGGAGCACAACATTCAATACACTCCCTCCCGGGCGGACCGAACATTTACGAATTTCAGGTGCGGCAGGTGCAGGTAGCAAATATTCGCCAGCGCTTCTCATCACCTGGTCAAGCGGCTTGCAGCAATCGGTGCGCAGGCTTTCAAATCAACCTACAACTCGAATTAATGGGACTGGGCTCAAAGAGTGAAAGATGGCCCCACGGCTCCCCGTCCAACTGTAACAACCCATGTATTCGATGGGAATAACACATGAAGGCCGATTTAACCACCTGACAAAGTGGTGCATCGTAAGCGAATGTTGGCCCGCACTTTGGTAACCCTTTAAATCATGCGCGCTGAAAGATCAGCAAGACGAGTCACTGTATCAAAACGTTACTAATGGCGTTGCGCATCACAGTCTAAACCGCTAGCGTAACCTAGTAGTCTTTTATTATGAAGATTTTATGACCGAAGGAATTATCGCAGTCAATCAGCGAGAGCATCATTATTTCAAAGGGACTTCGACCTGTTATGCGTCTCCAAGATCCAACGGTAACAGGGCACGGACCAGAAAAAAACGAACGGTTAAAATAACACGCAGATATTTTTTTGGGAGATATGGCTTTCCATAGATTGATGCAATAATCTTCGGTTACAGACAAGTGACATTTCGACGGGGCAACAATTGTGAAGAAGCTTGAAGATTTTTATAACCGCACCGCGTCAGAATACGAAGACTTGACAGTCAAATTAAGCGTGCAGGTTGACTCGATAATCTTCTCAATACGCACGTTAGAAAAACCTTTTACGGTTCCAGCAAAGTCTATTGCCCGAACGTCTAACATTACTTCAGAAGTAAGTGACCCCAGCCCTACCGAGATGATTCAGCAGGAGCTGAAAGACCTCATAGACGCACTAACCAGTTTAAAAGAAATGGTCAATATAACGCTAGCGTCCGTCATCCAAGCTACAAATATCTCTACGACACAAACAGCAAATGATATAAATACACATGGACAATTGCATGAGGACTCCTGCCAAAAATCAATGAACAACTTCAAAAACACGCTAGCTAAATGCATCAGCGCACTTGAAGAATTGGACAAAGACTTGTTCAACACAGAAATCAAGTTAGTCCAAAAAAACTTAAACCGAACCAGGACATAATCTATAACATTCAACATATTATAAAGCCAACGTCCAGGCAGGTTAGCTGCCTACTGAAAGCAATCGATTAAAAAATTCCGGAGTCACAAAACGGTGAATGCGCTAAAGTGCTAAAGAAATAGCCTTTGGTTGAGGTTTTACAAACTTTCAGATTTTTTTGCAGATATTACTACAAAGATTTGGGCACCCAAGCTACTACAACAAAAAATCTGTTAGTAACTTTTTTGTATCAATCTTACTCCGCACGGCCTTGATACTCGCTTTTTGCCTGACTGACCGAGGACAAAGAATCAATCACAAGGTCTTATTAAAGCTCAGCCGATGCTCCATAATCCTAAGCAGATCCAGGCTCACGACTAGCTGGGCTTGAGCATTTTCTAACTCCGGATAATCTTGGTATCTATCTAAAAACATTCTACGATTCTTACATAAGGCGGATCTTCCTCTTTTGATGAGTATGGTGATGGATACCACCAATGCTCTCTTCATTCGATCAACGGCTGCCAATAATAAAATCATTTCCCGCCGTAGGATGCGTTCCATTAAAGCTTGTCTTACGACGTTGTCCAGGTCCTGCGCAACACAAGTATTCAATATCGCGCTAGTGACTTCATCGTGTGCTTTCTCCACCTGCTCTACTGACGTAACGACTTTTGTTACCTGTAAGCACATATCACCTGAGAACTGTATGAACTGTGCGGCTGCTCTCTTGAAATCCGTGGGGGTAATCATGGTTCGTCTTCATACCTTCTATAAAATCTGGAGATCAGAAAAATTTCACGCTGGCCTTTCTTTATTCCCTTTTTGATTACTCCAATCTTGCCGGGCATGCGCATCGGCGTGCGCTCGGATTCAAAAATCCGAACCAATATAAAGCATTGGCCGCAAGTGCAATCTACATTAAGATTATTCGAGTTTTAAGTTAAATAAAATTTAACTCACTACACGATTAGGAGCTATTTTTTTGTTCACTTCTTTTTTATACGTTCGGTCTCCTCAGCATCCTGTGTCTGGTTACAGGGCAAACCTTTTCACGCTGATCGGTTTTCTATTGACGACACTAAGAGCATGTGATGCCATTGTACCGCTTTCGGTTAGTTAGAGACGCGACTACAATGTCTACCACCACAAAATACGCCGTTCCAGAGACATCTGTTATCGCTTGGTTTACTCGTGATAGTGAAGGCTTAGATACCAATACCCGACTGAGACTTTTAGCAGGCTCATTCACGTCCGGACAAGCGCTGTTAGTCGTCGGGTGCAACACGATGTAGATCTGTGCCGTAGCGCTTTACCTGCATCCAAATATAATCTTCCTCGCCTGGCTATGTGTGGATGCCTTGGTCTGGATATTGCGGGTATTGCTCTTTCGTCGCTGCAACAGCTCAGCAAAAGTGCCCCTAAAATACGCGACTGACCACTCGATACTGCTGGGCCTGATGTGGGCCGCGGAAATAGGTTTGGGTACAGCAGCCTGCATCCTTACCATAGTGACAAAAGTCTACAAAATTAAGGAAAAAACCAGGACGACCATCTTAGGTTCTATAGATCAAGCAGCTACATTTAAGAAATTCTCCTAGGCTCCGATAAAGTACCGATGATCAGAAATTAGATGTTAAACGCCCTGAGACGCCGATTAAACGAGTGGCCTACTGCGCGATACACCGCTCCAAGCACCAAGAGCGTGCAGCTCAAGCGTGTTCACGGGCTCCAATGAGCCTCCCCAATTCACGGAGAATCAAATGATCAAGCTATCTCTCGAGTTGACTCGCAGTGAGGCTAACGGTCCGACATACCGCCCTTATACAGATGTTGTAGATAAGGTTTCCAGCGAGAGCTTTGAAGCCGTGAAGGCGAAGGTAGAGTTCCAAGGTTGGTTGATCCATCCCTGGCTGGTATCCGATCAGCATCCTTACGACGAGGGATATGCCGTTGCTGCGTTATATGTCCCTCTGAAAGTACATTGCTGTCAGCGACAGCGCTTAGCGCCACGTCAACATTGAAAATCATGAGGGTACAACGCTGGAAGAAATCTTGCCCCACCTGAAGAAGTTGAATCTGTTGCGCAGCCCTGTTCAGTAACGCGGCATTCGGATAGTACTCCAGCCGAGCAATGCTTTTTGAAACTCTCGGAAGCCTGATATTCAACGCCGTCGCTGCGGCGCTGCAGCTACTCAGCTTGGCAACAGATACGAACGTTCACACAAGGTCAAACAAGTTCACAATCACTGCTTAAATGACCAAATTAAAAATAACAGCATCCGAGTGCGATGGGAAAAACAACGTAGGGAGAAAGTCACAACGCCATGACTTGGAGGAAACAGATAAAACGAGACGAGACACGAGAAAGGAGGAACTGGTGTACACTTTACCGGAGTCGCTATCAGTACATTTATAAGATTTTCGATAACCGCTATCGAACACTTTCAGCCACATGAAAATACTTTTATTTTTTGTATGAACGCCGTATATTTAAGTGTCCGATTAAAAGCTCGCACTATTCACCATTGCGATACTTGCTACTCACCAAAACATCACCTGTCACACCGGGTCTTCTTTACCCTGCTTGCCTCACAGGCAGCGTCCGAAGCCAAGACCTGTACCTCTGTGAATACGTAGGTACAGAAATACGGCCGACTATCTAAGGTGCCAGTAAAACGAATTGAGCTGCGCAACCTCCATCTATCTCCTGACGTCGTCGCACAGCCCTGGTGAGCTTCAAGATACTGCGGTTCCTCACATCGAACCGCTGGACTACGCGCGGTCAGCGTCCATAGACTGGCTACTGGCTTTTCATCCAGAAAGGCAGGATGACGGAAGAAGGATGCATTACCAATGAATCGAAATGAACTGCGCAAGGCCGATATGAACCTGATGGTGGTGTTTGAAACTCTCATGCTTGAGCGGAACGTGACGCGGGCGGCCGAAAAGCTATTTCTCGGGCAGCCCGCGATTAGCTCCGCATTGAATCGCCTGCGGGCACTTTTCAATGATCCGTTATTCATCCGCGTCGGTCATCGTATGGAGCCCACCGCACGCGCCAATGAAATTATTGTTCACCTTTCTCCAGCCCTTGACTCGATGTCGACGGCGTTGAGCCTGACCCGGGACTTCGACCCCGCCAGCAGCAATATAACGTTCCGAATTGGGCTGTCCGATGACGTTGAGTACGGCCTGCTGCCCAGCTTTCTGGCAGCACTTCGTGTGGAAGCGCCCAATGTGGTGATCGTCATCAAGCAGGCTAACTACTGGAATATTTCTGAACTGCTGATAGCCGGTGACATAACTGTCGGCGTCTGCCTGACAAAAGAGTTGCCGGCCAACGCCAAGCGAAAACTGTTGCGGACCATGAAGCCCATGTTCGTGCGCGCGGACGCGCCGGACACACCGCTGACGCTGGAGGAATATTGCGCTCGTCCGCACGTTGTGGTGTCGCACGTAGCCAATATCTCCAGCTTTGCCGATGAGTGGCTCGCAGCAGTGGGCCAAAAACGCCGCGCCGTGCTTTCCGTTCCCCAATACACAACACTGCCGGCGATCATGGTCGGCACCGATCTGCTGTGTAATCTGCCCGACTATTTGAGCGGTGCGCTGAGCCAGTCAGGAATGCTCCACGGAGAGCCTCTGCCCTTCATTACACCGGAACTGGAGCTTTCAATGGTCTGGCTGAGCGTGATGGACACGGACCCATCCGAGCGATGGCTACGCAAGAAGCTGGAGCAGTACATGAGCGACAGGAGCAGCGCCTGATACCTGGCGCGACTAACCTTTTCCGCCCTCAATCACTGGCGATTTAACGCTTCGATACGGGCAGCATGCCCTTGAGGATCTCATTTTTGTCGACAAAGTGATGCTTGAGCGCTACCAGCACATTCCCATCAACCAGCGCATCGCAGAACCACGCGAGACATCTATGGGTCAGTTTGGCCACATCATAGAAGTCAGGATTGGGGGCGACTCACGGAGGCAAAACAAACAGACCAGCGACCAAAATGGCTTTGTCCGCCACTGAACTCCAATACCAGCCAGACACAGGCAGCGCTATCAAGGCCTGCGTATACAAAAGCAGGTGCTCCAACACCGCACCGCGCTTAATCAGCTGGCTAATGCTGGCCGGCAGGCGAGTGGGCGCTTAATCGAACGCCAAGAGATCTGCAGCACAATCAGAAAGAGCAAGGTGCTGGCCGCGGCCTTATGTAGAAATATCAACTCATGGTGGGGGTTGAGTTCCTCAAGCCAATGGATGGCGAGAATACCAAAGCACCAGGTGCCGAGCCAAATCAAGGCCATCCCCCAATGAAGCCACTTGATATTTATCCTCGTGCTGTCCAGGCTCTATCGTCGCTTGGCAGCGAGTTGATTATATCCGGTGTGTCCAACTGACAGGTGGCGCTTGAAACGCCGCTCGAACGTTATTTGAATCGACACAGGATTGGAACATGAAGTACCCCCTGATCGATCGCTCCCGGCCATGGTCGGCGAAGACTTTTACTTTCCCAACGAAATCATTGGCCAGCCATTTGCGCCTCGGACTTTCCCGACCTTAAAATCAGCAGCTTCAGCATCAGTGACCTTTTAAATTTGGTGTACTGGGAAACAGGTGCTGGGGAGCCATTGTTTTTCATTCCGGGCTGGTTGGCCAACAGGCCGATGTATTTCCACCTCATGCAGGTCCTCAGCAATCACTATCACGTCTACGTGCTGGATGTTCGCAACCAGGGCTTTCCGAAAAAACCGTGTCGGGCAACCGCATTTCCCGTTATACCGTGGACGTAAAAGAGTTTGCCGAGCATGTGGGTGTGCCCGACGCGCACTATTGTGGATGGTCGATGGGCGCCTCGGTGATATGGGCCAACATTGATCTGTTCGGAACTCAGGATGTTCGCACCTTGAGCATCATAGACCAGGCACCTTCGGTCTACTGTCACGCCGATTGGACAGAATAACAGCGACTCGATGCCCGTGCGTTCACCTCCTCACCGGAACGCAAGATCGACTTTTGCGAGAACATGACACCAACCAATTAATTGACTTCAGAAACTCACGTGCTCGAGCGCACAATGGCACTTGACTCAACACTCACCCTACTTCCACAATACAATTAGCCTGGTCTAGGCGCAGCCATAAACGACGACATTGAGTTTACCGGGTTGGTGCTTTTTGATCACGTCACCAACGACTGGCGAGATGTCCTCCAAACCAAGATCGACGTGCCGACCGCGATATTTACCGAGGAATACGGTGACTGGTTGGACAGTCAGAAGTGAATGAACTCAGTGGTCCACCACTCGGTACTGTTTGCGTACGGCAAGGTCGAACAGGGCGACCCCTTTCTGGTATTCAAGAATCCGCAGAAACTCGCCGCTGACCTGCACAGTTTTTGCAGCGCTCCTGATGCGTGCAGCTTAAACCCTTTAGCGCTCCCACTCGGGATGGGCGAAACGTTCAGTAAGAAAGCTGATCAGCGCCCGAACCTTGTTCGCCAGGTGTTTGCGCGGGGGATAATCCACGTAGATGCCCAACTCGATGGAGCGGTATTCAGGCAGGATTTCCACTAGGGCTCCGCTGCGTAAATCCTCACCGACCATAAAGCTTGGCTGCAGGGTAATGCCGCCACCCGCAATGGCAATACTGCGGCACGTATCGCCATTGTTGCAGCGCACGCTCGAACGAGTGCGCACGCTGACGCGACCATCGGGCCCGTCGAACGGCCATTCATTGCCCGTCGCAAAGTTTGTATAGGCAATCACGCCATGCTCAGCCAGGTCAGTCGGTGTGCGCAGCGGGGGATGTCTCGCCAGATAATCGGGGGAAGCACACAGGCACATACGCGTGCCCGCCAGCCGCCGCCCCACCAAGGATGAATTCTCCATGCACGAAATGCGTATCGCAGCGTCAAAGCCCTCGTCCACCATGTCCACCAAACGGTCATTCAGGCTGATATCCAACTCGACGTTTGGGTGGGCGCTCATGAATGCCCCCCACAGCGGCGCAAGTTGCAGAACGCCGAAACTGACCGGCGCATTCAACCGCAATACACCGCTGGGTTCCGGCGCTACAGACGATACGGCCTCCTCTGCCTGATCCATCAGAGCCAGAACCTCCCGTGCCTGATGGTAGAACTGCCGACCCTCTTCGGTCAGCGAGAGCTTGCGCGTGGTGCGATGCAGCAGGCGCGCACCCAGGCGTTCCTCAAGGGCGCTCACATACCGCGAAATGGACGTCTTGGATATTTCGAGGGCGTCGGCCGCGCCTACAAAAGTACCTTTGTCGACCACCGTGCAGAACACCTGCATCTCAAATGCTCTATCCATAAATGTCTCACTTAGTAGAACGATCTATAATATATGGCCTTATTTATCCCAAGATCACAACTTATAAACTGGGCCCATCGAAACGCACACCAACACACAAGAGGTCGATATGAAAATCACAGCAGTGGGTGCCGGCAACATGGGTTCAACCTTGGTTGAGCCTTCGCCAAGCAATTGTCTGGCGCAGGTCACGTTGTCCGTATTTACGGGCCATGACATCCAAAAGGCAGAAACGCCGGCGCCCAATTCCAACAGGTAACCGACTTCACCGCCGATCAGGAGCTGGGCGACAGAGATGTGGTGGCCTTCCTTGAAATCCACGCTGCGAAGAATGCCGTTCACCTGACTGACCGCTGAGATACTGCGCGTAGGAGTAACGGTGCTGAGGACATCAAGGTAGACCCGCACGTTTTGTAAACCACCGGTACCACTGCAACCGGCTCTCGAGTAGAAGGCAACTTATCGTTGTGGACATCGGAAAAAAGTGTAAGCCCAGTTCAATCAATAGGGTTACCACCAACAACGAGCCTACTCTAGAGACGAACCTAAACCGTTTATTTTTTCTCCACAGATTCTCACTCTAAAGCCGAACACCGAACTGGCGTATACTCTAGCCACAAACTTGACGGATGGAGTTACTAATGCGAGTTCATTCAGCGTCAAGACAGGCAACGCCAATGAATTCTCCGTCATACCAGGCTACAGCAACTTTTTGAACACTACGTGAAGCCATGAAGATTTCCACGCCATTCAATTCTAATAGAAAGTCCTCTAGGGAGGATCTGAAGTAGCCGCTTATTTTTCGACGACTAAGCCATCGGCGTTTTCAAAAAACGACAGCCGTTCAAAATCGGTCAAGTCTGGCGACTACTTCATGCTTCTGGCTGCTGCGAGCGCCTCGTAGCACCCATTTTCCCCGTTACGGATGCACCTCTCCTACGCCGGAGTGCAAATGTCGACGCGCCATCCTCAGGTTCGACAAGGCGAACAGCGTCACCATTTGAGCAGTCTTCTTCACCAAGCCACGGAAGCGCACTTTGGTATAATCAAACTGGCACTTGATCACCCGAAATGGATGCTCAACCTTGGTGCGAACCTGAGCCTTGGCTTTCTCGATCTTGCGTATCACTTTGTACAATATGCTGCGTTTGCCTTGTTTTTCGTAGGTGCTGCGCCGTGCTGCAACCTGACAGATGACTTGGCGTCCCATATGTTCTTCGCGCCTCTCGACACCGGTATAGACCGCATCAGCGCAGACCTCGTTTTCCTCACCATGCAGCAGTCTGGCGACCTGCGTGACGTCCGAAACATTGGCTGCACTGACTAATATACTGTGCACCAGGCCGACTCGTCATCAGCGCCGATGTAAACTTTGGCGCCGAAATAGTAGTGGGTAGGTGGGACGGCCACCTTCGCCTTATGGATAATAGGGCTCAATCAGGGCAATCAACCCCTTCCAGGGCACCACCTGATCCATCTCGATCAGGAACACTTCCTTACGGGTCTGCTTGCGCTTGCCGGCGTATTCGGCGTCGGCGAAGGTCATCTGTTTCATCATCGAAAAACTCGGCGACTGGTGTCTGGAGAGTTTGCCAAATCAGGAAGTCCTTTTCAGAGTTTCCTTAGGCCGGCATGCTCTTTCTGTTTCGCCAATGTATATTTGAAAAATGGCCGCAGCCGGACTGCGATGCGGCCCCAAGACTCACAACCCATCGTGACCGAACGGCCTGCTAATGGTTTTACACGCGCGCGCGACGACCCCGATCAACTACTCCGAATTTATTTCTGCTGCGTTATTCAGGCATCAGCTGCTGACGACAATCTAGGACCAATTTTGCGCCGCCTAACGTGCTGGTATCAACATCCAACTTGAATCCATGCAAATTGATGATCGCCGCCACGATTGATAGACCCAATCCGAACCCGCCTTTCTGATCACTGTCATCCAGCCGATAAAAACGCTGGAACACTGCAGCTCGCTCCGACTCAGGTATGCCTGGGCCGGAATCGTGCACTTCGATGCGAGTTCTGCCGGCATTATTGAATCCGCACACCATCACTTCGCCACCCGGTGGGCTGAACTTGATCGAGTTACTCAGCAGGTTAGCTAACGCCTCGAATAACAACGCGCGATCACCGGTGATCCACGGCAGTGATTCGTCTACCTCCAGCACCAGATCCAGTTCGCGTTCATCAGCCAAGGGTTGGTAGAAGTCGTGCAGCTCGCGAAGAAATGGCAGCGGATCCATCGCTACAAAGCCGGAACGGCGCTGGTGGTCCTCCAGTTCCGATATGCGCAAAAGGCCGCGAAAGCGCGCCATAAGGGTATCGGTTTCGGCGATAGCATTATCAAGTTGGACCCTGTAGGCTGAGTCTTCCTCAGCCTCCTGCCTGATGCGATAAAGATGCGCGCGCAGGCGCGTCAGAGGTGTGCGCAAGTCATGGGCGATGCTGTCGCATACCCCCTTGACTTCGGTCATCAATTTTTCGATGCGGGCGAGCATGGCATTGACAATGGCGGCGAGCATGTCCAATTCATCGCGCCGATTGGACAGTGGCAGTCGGTGGGTAAGGTCTCCCGCTACGATGGTTTCGGCACTGGCTTGGATTTCGCGAATCCGACGCAATGGACGTCTACGTAATAAATGCCATCCTACAGCACCAGGGATGATCGTTAGTGATAGCGCCCATAACAGTGCTTGCCAGATGATTCGTGTTACGCCGAACAACGAGCCGTTGACACGCACCAGAACCAGCCAACGGCCGTCGTCATTCCGAGTGGCCACTGCGTCGCAGCGTTTCTTCGGTAGTTGAGGATCGAAGGAATAAACGCAGTTGCTCAACGTGTGAATTTTGCCATCCAACGGCAGGTCAGGCGGAATTGAATGGATTGGTCCGCTCAAGGGATGCAATTGCGCGTCGAACAGGCCAAAGGCATCCCCACACCCACGCCCCTCATATCGAGCGTCATACTGGTGGTCAACGCCTCTACCAACTCGTCACCGCCGAAACGCTGGAACATATGCTAGCGTTGTAACAGGGAATTGCGCGAAAGATCGCTCAGAGAAACCGATACTTCGTAATACAGGACTCCCATCAAGATGCAACTCCGGGTCACGAATAACGAACTGTATAGTGCTAGCAAGCGGCTGCTGGAGGAGCGCCAGCCTTTAGAGGGGTTCAGCAATGACATAGCCGGAGCCTCGTACGGTACGTATCAGTGGTGTGAGACCTGGTGGGTCGATTTTTTTGCGCAGGCGACCAATGTGCACATCTATCAGATTGGTGCCCGGGTCGAAGTGATAGCCCCAAACCTCCTCGAAAATCATCATGCGCGTCAGGACCTGTCCGGAGTTGCGCATTAAAAACTCCAGCAGTTTATATTCAGCGGGCAGTAAGCTTATCGATTGGTCGCCGCGGCGGCCTTCGCGACTGATCAGGTCAAGTTCCAGGTCGGCGACGCGAAGGGTGGTTTCGAATCTGTGAGCCGTAATCTTGCGACGCAGCAGCACTTCGACACGGGCAGCCATTTCATCGGACGCGAAAGGCTTGGTGAGGTAGTCATCACCACCAGCACGCAGGCCGCGTACGCGTTCGTCCACATCGGAAAGAGCGCTGATCATCAGAATCGGCGTAGACACGCCAATGGTGCGCAAGGTGGTCACGATGGCCAGGCCATCGAGTTCCGGTAGCATCCGGTCGAGGGTGATCAGGTCGTAATCACCACTCACGGCACGAACTAAACCTTCACGGCCGTTGCTCACCCAATCTACATCCAGTCCATGGCTGCTCAGCTCGGCGACAATCTCGCGAGCTGTTACCGCGTCATCCTCGATGGTCAAAATACGGATCATAAGATTACCTCGTTGACATGGTATATCGTTCATACGTAAAAGTTTTTGCTTGGCTTTTGTAACCGTTTCTGTGGCACATTGTTCTCATGCCATCACCTACACCAGCCTGTGTGGCCTTCGTGAACATTCTTCTGCGCACACACGATTGACCATTTTTGTGGTGAAGGAGCCGCTTAAATCCGCCGAATGAAAATCCACTTGGTGCACAAGTCGATGGTCAAAATGGGGGTGCGCCTTAACTATTTCGGCACCATTGTCCAAGACCAATAGCTTTGAGCGTAATGTGCCCCCCCCAAGCCTCGTCCGATTTGGCTGAGTCGTATGCTGGTTTCCTCTACGTACTTCCGCCAGTGGCCAATTCAGTTAAGGTGATCACTTATCCGGCTGGCTACCCGCCAGAGCGTGGAACTCTCCCGTATCCTGACCGAAGTAATACACTTGGAATGTCGCCCGCCCCCGACGTCCAATTATCTATGCTGCTTTCCACGACCTTGACGGCTGGCGTGCCGGTTGAACAGCTCCCGGCCGGTGAAAGGGTCTCGTGATGCACCTAAGTCTTCTCATCAGATAGGAAATCTTGCTTCGATAAGCGCCACAATTGGGTTTTGTAAGCTTTTGAGCAACAGTTGCTTTATCTCCTTCCTCTTTTCGCAAAAATGTCCACTTGTATAAATGGTTACACTATAACATATTTTTTATTGCCTTTTGTGTTGACCGCTGTGCAGGGTTGACGAGATGCTCGAGGGAATGTCATGAGGTCAGCACGGTTGGTGGGAGAGAGGCCGTTGAGGCCATCGGCTTCGACGCTTGCTACTTCGCCCGACTACGGCACTGTGCAGCAAAGGAGGCGCTCCTGCCTCGCGTATGTGACGCAAAGCGATCCTCAGGGTAAGGGTGTGCATTTCTAGGTCTCGGGATATAGAGATCGGCAAGGCGTCCGTAACGTGAACATTGAAGCCGATTACGCTGGCTGCGACGCTTAAGGGCTTGGCGCCAGAGACGGCGCACCGCCAAACGAAAACCGCCAAGACGTATCAGGTTCCCCGGTACCGCGTGGTAATTGAAGTAACCGCCACCACACCTTTGAGCCATTGCCTTGAACCCGGACAAGGTCATGACGCCGGCAACTCAACTCCTCACGGATAGCAAGAAGCGTCGCACGCATACGCTTTTTGACAGTCAGTCACAGTACTTGGAAGTCACCGCGTCGGCTGACACTACAACAGTGGGTGAAACCTAAGAAATCAAAAGTCTCCGGTTTTCTCAAACCTCGTTTCCTGCGACTCATCACCGCAAAACGACCAAACTCAATCAGTCGTGTTTTCGAGGCGTTGAGCCATAGACCGAACCTGGCAAACCGTTCCTGCAACTGCACCAGAAACTGCTGAGCCTGCACTTTCGTCCTGAACCCCACCACGCTGTCGTCCGCGTAACGCACGACAATTACATCGCCACGGGCGTGGCGCTGGCGCCATTGCCTTGCCCACGGATCCAGCACGTAGTGAAGATAGATATTCGCCAGCAATGGCGATATCATTGCGCCTTGGGGCGTCCCCTTGGTCGCAGCCAACCTACGGCCATCTTCCATAACACCCGCCTGAAGCCATTTGCAAATAAACCCGAGCAGGCGCCGGTCTGCAATCCGGTGTCCCAGAAACATCAGCATCCATTCATGGTCGATCTCATCAAAGAACGACGTGATATCCGCATCTAACATCCAGTTCACCTTCTGGCCCTTCAGCGCGACCGTCAACGCATCCAGCGCATCGTGCAGGCTGCGTCCCGCCGAAACCCATACGAGAATCCAAGAAAGTCTTCCTAACAGATCGCATTCAGAACGGTAACAACCGTCTGCTGTACGATCTTGTCCTCCAAAGAAGTAATACCCAACGGGCGTTGCCTACCATCGGCTTTGGGAATGTAGACCCGCCGCGATGGCGTTGCTCGAAAAGCTCCTCTGCGAAGTCGTCCGTGCAACTCGGTTACACGCTGGAGAAGACCTTCCTCGTATTCCCGCCACGACATGCCGTCCACGCCTACCGCTGCATCGCGGCGCAGGGCATAGAAACTCTGTGCCAATAACTGCGGTGTGATGTGGTGCAGCAAAGCCGTGAACTGCATGCCCTTGTTCCTTCGGGCTGCTTCACGTACACCTTCAAGTCCCATCGACGCGCAACTGATCCGGCTCAGTGTCCGGGGCGCGGGAGGCTTGTAGGTGTTTCCCTTGGCCACGTCCCTTTCCTCCACTATCTCCGCAGGGCCAGACCCTTTGTTCGATGGCTTCTCAGGTACTACTACTCTTACCAAAGCGCACAGAGTGTGCGCTCCCTCATTAAGCATGGTTTATGAAAACATGAAAACTCTACAACTAATTGTTTTCAAAAGAAAAATCACCATGAAAAGATAGGTAATAAGTTCATGCCAATAAAATCCATAGACACTTTAAACTCGCCACTCCAGCCTATTTATACCGACTACTAACTCCCCCCCAAAAAAGTATCATCATGAAAGAATTACTGTTCACTGCACCAATTATCTTTTCCACAGGTTATGCCATGGCTGCCGAGCCCACCAACAACAGCACCTGGGTTACTCAGCCTTATCGTTACGGTACTCAGTTGGATATTGCTAAAATGATCTCTGTCAGTCGCAGCCGTAATAACTGTCAAGCGGGCGGGCACCCAGCGCATTGTCTACGTAGGTCCCAGGGAGTAGAACACGCCATTCGCTATGATGTGATGTATAATAGTGAAGGAGTAACGGGTGACATTATCTATATGGCGTGGCCTGCGTACTGGGAACACCCGATAAGGCAACCCTAAAAATTTTCGCCCCCCCTACTAAAAGGGACGAAACTAACATCAACGCATGCACATTAGAAATATTGTAAGTGCCAATCTTATAGCTTTAACTAATATCAACACAGTGAGCCTATCGATCTTCTTATATGATAAAACTCTTTTTAAGACGGATTATAAATATGTTAAGCAGAGTCGAGAGTTCCGTGCAGTGTCCATCTAGCTGGCAAATAAGGCAGCGTGGATAATCGATTCCCACAGCAGTACTGCAAGCTTCGCGCAGTGCCCCTGTTGCAGTGGTGGGAGACTGCATCGGACGCAGTCACGAGGATTCCGGGCGTCTGTCTGTAATGTCAGATAAATTGAGCCAGTTCGTCGGAAGGTTCAAGTCCTAATGACTAAGGCATACACAGATGTCGAACCATAGCTGCCTCTTGCGGTTTAATTGTTCTCACTCACGACAAGAGCACCCGAAACCGAAAAGGATTTGAAGGGTGCTCGACATCAAACGTGAAATCTTTTTTAGTTAATGAAAAAATTGTCTAGATAATCTCCAATCTGAAACAACTGAATGGTTAGGGGTGTCTAAACTGCAATTCGCATGTATTAACTGAAGGTGGAAGTTATGGGACGCTACTTTTTCGCCAACCCAAGAATGAACCACATAGACGATGCTGCGGCGCATTTTGGCCAACATGACGATCGCATCGCACTGATCCCCTTAGGGAAGGCTTTCAACATATCTAAACGCTTCTGTATGCTAGGGAGTTCGTTCGTAAGCCTTACACTGAGTGAATCGGGTTGGGGATATGAAATGTCAAGCTCGGTGGATGGCTTTCTGCTAATTGCGTCACAAAAAGGACAGATCGAGTGGAAAGCGACGTCGGGAACGCAACGCCTCCGACCTGGCGAAGCAGCACTGGTTGACCACAAACAGGTTTCGAGCGCTACTCACTCTCAAGAAATATCATACACAACAGTCTATATATCAGGATTTGATATGTATTCGTACATGACGATGATATTAGGCAAACCACTGGGTGAAAGAGTGGCATTCACAGATTCATCCATTGAGGCTAGGCACACAAGCCTAATAAGCGCTTACATTCAGCTGATTTTTAATTTGGCAGAGCACACAACCCTCGACTTATCGAAAGTTCTGAGTAGCCTGAAAGAAAGCTTGATCGGGTATATTATCCACAATATACCCAACAACTATAGCGCAGCGCTATTCAATGACACCCCAGAATCGGTACCAACTCCCTATTCTATAATAAAAGCAATACAGTTCATGCGTGACAGCAATGACCCACACCTGACCGTGGGAGAAGTCGCAATTCATGCAGGGATGAGCGTTAGATCGCTACAATCTGGTTTCAAACGATATAAAGAGACTACACCTATACTTTTCTTAAGGGAAATAAGGCTTCAGAAAGCATTTGACTTGCTAGCCGCCGGGACTAATTGCCCTGTTAAAGAAATAGCTTTTGGCTGCGGCTTTACAAACTACCAGATTTTTTGCAGATACTACTTAAAAAAATTCGGTATCCACCCAAGCTATTATAATAAAAAGTAGCTTATAACGATCTCATTTATATAAGCTATTCTCCACCGTATCCTGACCTTTATTGGTGCAAGCCTGGCTAAGGACAACCACTCAAGCTCAGCTATGCTTCATAATCCTAAACAAGTCCAAGCTCACTATCAGTTGGGCTTGGGCATTTTCCAGCTCGGGATAATCCTGGTAGCTATCCGGAAACATTCTACGATTTTTGCATAAAGCGGCTTTTCCACTTTCAATAAGTATGTGGATGGATACCACTAATGTTTTCTTCATCTGATCGATAGATGCTAATAATAAAAGCTTGTCCCGGTGTAGTGTGCTCTCCATTAAAGTTCGCCTTATGAAGTTGTCCAGTCCTGTGCAACAGAAGTATTCACTATTGCACTGGTTACGTCGTCGTGTGCTTTCTCCACCTGCTCCACTGACGTCACGACTTTTGTAACGGGCAAGCACATAGCATCTGAAGGGTACTGGGTACTCATGGCTCTTTTCATACCTGCTATAAGATCTGGATTTCAGGGACACTGCACGCTGCCTTTCTATAGGCTCTATTTTTGTGACGCGCAAGGTGCCGTGCGTCTGGATTCATGAACCTGTCACAATCTAAAGCAAAGCGTTGGCTTCAATTGAACTTTACACTAAGATTATTCGGTCGTGAGGTCAAATAAATATTATTTGGTGCCCGGTTTGCAGTTCGTTTTATTTTTTTCTTCGTATTTTTTACATATCCGCCCCCTTGTGATCCTGTGAATGAATGATAAAGGGCGAAACGTTTCCACACTGATCGTTTTTTATTGACGATACTAGACCATATGATGCTATTGTGCCATCATCACTTGGTAAGAGCCGTGACTATAATGCCTATCACCACTAAATACTCCGTTCCAGAGACATCTCTTATCGCTTGGTTTACTCGTGATAGTGAAGGCTTAGATGCCACTACTCGACTGAGACTTTTAGCAGGCCCATTCACGTCCGGACAAGCACTGTTAGTCGCCGGGTGCAACACGATGTTGATCTGTGCCGTAGCGTTCTACCTGCATCCAAATAGAATATTCCTCGCCTGGCTATGTGTGGATGCCTTGGTCTGGATATTGCGGGTATTGCTCTTTCGTCGCTGCAACAGCTCAGCAAAAGCGCCCCTAAAATACGCGACTGACCTCTCGATACTGCTGGGCCTGGCGTGGGCGGCGGAAATAGGTTTGGGTACAGCAGCCTGCATCCTTAGCGGGGATGGGGTACTTCAGATTTTAGCTTGCACTTCGGCGGTTAGCATGAACGGAGCGATAGCCATGAGAAACCAAGGCATCCCCCGCTACGCGTTCGTTCAGATTCTGTTGACCGATGTGCCGCTGAAAATCGCGACTTTATTTCAACCTGAACCAATGCTGAGAATATTAATAATCCAAGCACCATTTTATTTGACGGGCATGTGGTGCCTGCTTAGCTCTCTCAATTCGAGCTTAATCAAGGCATACGAGGCCGAGGTGTCTAGCTCGCATTCAGCCAATCACGACTCGCTAACAGGCCTTCTTAATCGGTCAGGACTCTTAATGACACTCGACGGTCTGTTGAGGTCGCCTCGGGAGCATCATCATCCCATTTCATTGCTGTATCTGGATCTCGACGGTTTCAAAGCAGTTAACGACCGGCACGGCCATGCCGCAGGCGATGAAGCGCTGATTATGTTTGCTAAACTATTACGTGGTACCGTCAGAGCCAGCGATTTCACCGCTAGACTAGGCGGCGATGAGTTCGTGGTGGTTTTGCAGGGGCCGGAGAGTGAAGCCTCACCGACGGCAAATCGAATAATTCAATTATTTCAAGAATGTTGTGCCAGCAACGCTTTACTACAAGGCTTGGGCGTTAGCGTAGGCATAGCCTTCGGCGCATCGAATGGCCTATATACGCCGCAGTCCCTGATCAGTAGAGCCGACGCTGCGTTATACAAAGCCAAATCTGCTGGCAAGGGCTGTTTTCGGTACGCGTTCTAATTGCCCCAAGGCTGGACTTCACCGAAGGCCTTAGATCAATACAAGGATACCTATGAGCTATCGGTTAGTGTTCATAAAGTCACCGATTACAACCTGAGGCAACATTGCAGCGATCGTTCGAAATGCCCAGCATGGGAACGATATCTATCGCGCTCAAAAATTAGTTCTAACAAAGCTGCGGCTCCCTGGCTCGCGGGTGCTGGTTGATCTAACTGGACTGATATCCAAATCTACCGAGTGAGGAGTTTGACGATATTTTCGAACTCAGTATCCACCTCGCTGAGGCTTGCCTCCCAGAAGGCGACCAGTGTTTTCTGCGCAAGCGCGTGAGTTTCCAAGCCGTGTTGCGAAAGCTACAGTGCCACTATTCGCCGGTCAACCAGATCATGTCGACATAATACGTAACCACCTGCATGAAGCGTGTCGATGATCGTAGATATCCTAAAGGGCTTAACGTTCAAATACCGGCCACAGCCCGATGCAGTTGACGCCACACCACTGGCCAGCACATCAAGAACCCGGTATTCAAGGCTTGTTAGCCCGTACTTGGCAGCGTTGGCTATCCAATCAACAGTCGTCTTGTAAAATATTTCGATAACTATGAGTGGATCGACAACATGCCCCAGCATTGGATACTTCCATGTATCTAGCTACGAGTCGGAAAACAACCAAAGCGACATCCGGTCCGCTCACTTTCTTCAACATTGAGCGCTTGATTTTTTGCAAGTTTTTCCGGTTTTTCATCAGCAATGACTGTAAGTACTAATATCAGCGGCTGATAGCATCTATTCACAGCGGGAATAGTCAACGACTCAGCGTTACACACTGCCCATACGACGGATACTAGAGCCGCTAAAATAGGTGCTAAAAATGTATCTTGGGAGATAATCTTCTCTCGATGCGCTGTCACAATACGTTGCCCCGGGTGCATCACCGCGCATTGACCTAGCGCCCTGTTACAGTCATTTATATATCCAGTTGCAATATTGCTTTGTTATCGGCCAATTGGCGATGTATGCGTATTAGCAGCGCAAACTAACCATTAGCCGCCCTCTAAAATTTGTCCCAAGCGTACTCGATGATTTCAACCGCAGCGTAACAATCATGCTAAGTGACGCTAATCCAAGACAATTGAAGTTCAACGAAGATGTTAACATGTGTTTTTCCCTGTCGCTTCACGCTCAGCGCTAGGACCAGGTCTTACTGCTGTTGAGGCTGATCGAGTCGGTATGCTCATTTAGCGGCCCTGAACCCGTATCCCAGACCATGGCGCCGCAAGGAATTAGCGCGACGCTTGACCGTGCTCCAGCTCAAGTCTTGGCACTCTTCTGCAACAGTTTGCTATACGTCCGCATAAAACCATTGTAAGCATGCAGATCCTTGCGTTTATTTTTCGTGTCTTCGTATTTTTATACTAGACCGACCTCTTTCCTGATCCGGGAGATTGGTAATGTGAATAGAGGGCAAATATTTAGTTTGCATATCACATAACCTTCACATCTCATCTGTACTTTTCAGAACGCTACCGTATGGGGATGGACCTGCAGTAGGAAGCTTCGTTCAATAAGTTTGAAGCTCGAATCTTAGCCATTCTGTTTCCAAATATGAACGGTATGGCTTGGCCTCTCAAAAACACTAGATTTGGGATTCGCAGTTCTGGAGTCACCAAACTCAGGAGAAACACGTGTCTAGTTTAAAATCTTCGATGTCAGTGATTGTCAGCTCCGTGTTGTTTTCTTCAGTGGCGATAACACAGGTCCGGGCGGAGACGGGTCCGCCACCACTTACCGGCGCGCAGCTTGAGGGAATAAGCCGGCTGAGCGGAATTGACTCCCTTCCATTGCAGACTTACCAGCAAAGTCTTCAGGTCGCTATAGCTTTTAATAACGGTGCTAGCGCCGCGCGTGTAGATCAGGCAGTCTTTGACGCAAGTAACTATGTCTACGGAGGTTTCGGAAAAACAATCGACGACAAATTACTAGCGGTTTTTGATAAGCAGTCTTCCCCCACGCCGTTGCATAACTCACTTAAATTCCTCGATTTTTATGCTAATCAGAGGGTGGGGCCTGACAGTTCAAGGCTGAAACTCTACTTCGGCATGTTGACTGATCCCAATCCGGACCCGACGGGGAATGTCTACAGCGATACGGCGCGCACCGGTTATACCCTTGTAGATCAAGCCTTCGCCTCTAATTCGCAAGGCAATCCGCGCCCATTTCAGGTTAGCGATCAAATTCGTCTCGATCCGCGCTACGGCTTGGTTTCGTCGCAGAATTCTGCCGCCTTCCCGAGCGGCCATACAACTGCTGGCACGGCGTTGATGCTCACTCTTGCAATGGAGGTTCCGCAACTCTATCAGTCAATACTTGCCAGAGGTGCTGACATAGGTAACAGCCGACTGGTTCTAGGTGTTCACTATGCGCTAGATGTGATTGGCGGAAGGATCTTAGCCACCCAAGAGACAGTAAAGTACCTGAACAATACCCCTGGTTACACTAACCCAGGTGAGGATTTCGTGCAGGAATTGGCGTCTATTGCTGTTCCTATCCAGCAATTTCTTGCTTCGGAATGCGGCGGTCTATCTTACAAGACAATACAAAGTTGCGCGCAATCGAGCCCCGACGCGTTCACCAATTACAAAAATAACGAGGCGGCCTACACATTCGCGCTGACATACGGCATGTCTCCGGTGGGACCTACGGATCTTGCCCCGGTTGTCCCCGTTGGTGCAGAGGCTCTGCTTGCAACCCGGTTCCCGTATCTCTCTGCCCAACAACGTCGAGATGTTCTGGCAAGCACAGAAATCGCCTCAGGCTATGCACTTGATGATGGTTCAGGGTATGCACGATTGAATCTCTTTGCTGCGGCTGGTGGTTATGGAGCCTTCGTGAATGACGTGACGGTCAATATGGATGCGTCGCGGGGGGGGTTAAATGCTGCTGACTCTTGGATGAATGACATTTCGGGTACAGGTGGCCTAACAAAAACGGGGACAGGGGAACTCACTTTAAACGGCAACAGCACCTACCAAGGCGCAACAGTGATCAATGGAGGCGTATTAGAAGTCAACGGATCGATCACATCAGAAGCATTTGTGAACTCCGGGGGCACCTTGGCAGGGTCCGGTGCAGTTGGCGAGGTTACGATCAATAACGGCGGCAATCTGGCCCCTGGCCGATTAGAAAGCATTGGCACCTTGAGTCTTAATGGACCGTTGACGTTTGCTAACGGGTCGACGCTCACCATACGAGGCACTCCCAACATCAACGATTCGATCGTCTCATCAGCGCCTGTAAGCATTCAAGGAGGGGGGGTCCAAGTTAAAGCTGGGACAGGTTATTATCTTCCCGCCAGTCGCTACACCATCGTGACTGCGTCCGGAGTAACGGGTACGTTCAGCGGCGCTGCGACCGACCTAGCACTTCTGGCACCTTCGCTCAGTTACGACTCCGATCACGTTTACCTCGGCTTTGACAGGAATGCAGTTGCACTGTCGTCTTTGGCGTCAAATGACAATCAAAGGGCAATTGGTGATGCTCTCGATAAGTCCGCCTCTGGCCCCCTGAACGAGACCGGTACCAAGCTTTTGAATAGTGTTTACCAGCTTACAGCTCCTCAGGTTAAGGGTGCACTCCAGACACTTTCTGCGCCAGGTGTCGGGTACACCCAGACGGAAAACCTTGATCGCGGACGCATTGCAAGCTCGGTCGTAGGCGGGCAGATGAGCGACTGGTTGGGCGTGAACAGCGCATCGGTCAGTGTTAGCCAAGCAAAAGAATCAACTCCTAGCCCGGTTCATACTTTAAAATCTATCAGTGGCAAGTTAGATCGCTTTGATTTCATTCCAACGTCTCGTAGCTGGGGCACATTCTCAGGTGGTCGAACCTCGCGAAATTCGGATCCCTCTAATAGCTTTCCTGGGGGTAATAGCAGTTATTCCGGCTTCTTTATTGGCTTCGATAACCAGCTTTCGGACGATACGCTATTGGGCGTCGCTGTAGGTACAACAAGAGGCAACTTCAGCGCATCAAATGAAGGACTTTCTGGCAAAGATGATGGGTACCATGCTCTCGTATACTCAGCGCTTACATTCAATCAAAACTACCTTCAACTCAGCCAGGCCTACAGCCATTTCAACAACCAAACGCTCCGTACAACGGCCAGCTTCGGCGGCCTCCAATCAGAGAGATTAACTGGCTCATTTGACTCTGATGAATGGCGCACGCGGATTGAGGCAGGTCACCGCGCCCGGTTCGGAGGGGTTAATCTGGCTCCTTTCGTTTCCTTGGAAGCGGCGAGCTACCGTTCCAATGAATATGCAGAGCGCGGCACAAGTGGTCAAAGCACAGCCGGGCTAGCGGTAAATGGCAACCGGATAACGTCTCTGCCGGTGTCGCTGGGAGTGCACGCTGCGGGTACGTTTGCAATCGCTGACGAGTGGACGCTGGGTCATAGTGCAACAGTCGCAGTGGTTCGTGAGCTTTCGAATGACCGCAGTATTAGGGCGAGATTCGATGCGTTGCCTGATACCTCATTTGAACTTGATGGTCCGCGAGCGGCTGACACAACAGTACAGCTTGCACCCCGGCTTGTACTCTCATCAGAAGCAGGGCTTTCATTCGCACTAGAAGGGCAGGCTGCCCGTTCTCGCGACTCCACGAGCTTGGCAGGTAACTTTTCCGTTAAGTATGCGTGGTAAACCAATCTTACGAGTTTGATCTATGCCCGGTAAAATGCGCCCCGGAAGTGCGTACCGCCTGCGCCTTAAATGCAGCGAGGTCTTTGAACAAGGCTTCTTCCAGGATAGCAGTCGATCATGGGGGACAGGTACACCTTGCCTGCCGGGATCTGGAACTCCGAGATGTCGGTCAGCCATTTCTCATTCGGAGCTAGGGCCGTGAAGTCGCGGTTGAGGAGGTTTTCCGGCGCCGGACTGATCTCCCCGAGGTAGGAACCGTATCGACGCCGTTTCGGCTTGGCGACGACTAGGCACTCCTGCTTCATCAAGCGCTGCACCACCTTCTCTGAAAGGCGCACACGCTGCCTGCTCAACGAAGCTCGCATCCGACGGAAGCCATAGCAACGATGATTGCGCTCGAATATGTCCGCCATGGCACGACGCACTTCGGTGTACTTTTCCGCGATCTGCATTCGGGCTCGATGATAGAAATAGGAGCTTCGGGCCAAGCCCAACGCGTCAAGCAGCTCTAGCAAGGAGTACCTATGCCTAAGGTCATCAGCCAGCAATGTCTTCTCCCGATTGGTCAGGACTTGCCGGTTGATGCCCGTCTCTTTTTTTATGAGTTCATTCGCCCTCATCAACAGGTCATGTTCAAGCTGCAAACGGCGAACATCGAGCTGGAGAGATTCGAGTTGCCGCTGCAACTCCTCTCGTTCCGGTGACGATGAGGGTTCAAGTCGACACTTCATGGATGGGGATACCTCTGGGCCGAGTAGCTGGTTTTTCCAGTTGTACAAGGTCGGCCTGCACACGCCCAGCTTTTGAGCCAGGGCTTTCGCACTTTCTTTTCGCGTGCACAGCGCGATGACCGCTGCCTGCTTCACCGCTGGCGGCCGGGCTAACCCGTCTGATCGACTGACAACACGCTTATGCAACTCGGGGTGCATTTCGTAAATCCAGGCACGCAAAGAATCCCGCGCGGGGTAGCCCAACGCCTTGATGGTAGCGGCGATGTTGCGACCGTATTCGAGATAGTGCTCGACAGCCTTTTCCCTTTGGGCAGGTGAGTACTTCGACTTCGAGTTCTCGTAGCCACGCGGCAGGTCGAGGCATCGCATACTCTGCGTGCCAGCTCTTCAAAGAGTTCTTCGTCGGGTAGCCCAACTGACGAATAGTTGCCCCGGTTCGCTTGCCCAGTTTGATGTAGAGCTTGACCGCTCGGATACGGTCTTCGTATGAATACATGAACTACCTCCAGGTAGTCCAAGATTTCCGCCGCATCCCC
>NZ_MBDT01000013.1:0-731 GCF_001702295.1 Pseudomonas sp. S3E12 | reverse complement strand
CTTTGGCATCGTAGGATTTGAAATGCTGGGCACCGTCCGGATCAATCCGCTGCACCAGCCGCGCCCGGTCGTCATGGACGTACACTTCCTGGCTGCCATCGGCGTTATGCAGCGTGACACGGCCGTCATCCCCCCAGGCATACCGCGTGTCCATCTGGGAAAAACTGGCCCAATGCCGGACACATCGCGCGGCCTTGCCCGCCCGTTCCCACGCCCAGAAGAAACTCGCCCCACCGGCCAAGCCCCGCTCAAGAATGACGTGCTGATCGTCGTAGCGATAAACCTCGCTTTCGCCGATGGCATTGGTCGCCGAAACCAACCGTCCCAGGTCGTCATAGGCGTAGGAAACAACGGTCTGCTCGGTCACCCACTCGAAGGGTTCACGCCCTTTGGCGCGCTGGACCTGATAGTCCACCGCGACGATGCGGCCAAATGCATAGCGCAGGAACAGCGAACGCCCGACACCGTTATCCAGCCGCTCGATGCGCCCCAAATAATCCCGGGAAATCCGCAGCCGGTTGTCGTACGCATCGCTGATGGAGACCAGCACACCGTCGCGAAAGTGATAAAAGCGCGACGCCTGGGCCAGCACCAGTTCATCCGGCGACGCGCCCAAATAGATGGCGGCTTCGGCCAGGCTATTGGTGATGGCAGGTCGAGCAACAGTCGGCAGTGGAAACCCAATCGAGCGATTCTCATGGTCCGTCCACACCACCGAATCGCCCGACACC
>NZ_MBDT01000012.1:0-1265 GCF_001702295.1 Pseudomonas sp. S3E12 | reverse complement strand
GTTCGCGTCGTATTACCAGGCGGTGCATGTCGGGAATACAGCTACAACCCCTACGGAAAAATCACCGCCGAACGCGACGAACTGGGCCACGTCATCCGCTACGAATACGCCGACGGGTTGCACCTGATCAGTCGGCGTATCAACGCTGATGGCACTCAGGTCAAGTACCACTACGACAACGTGCGGTTACTGCTGACCGAGATCGAAAACGAAGTTGGCGAGACCTACCGGCTTGATTACCACCCCAATGGCCTGATCCAGCAGGAAATCGGTTTTGATGGGCAGCGCACCGCCTACGTCTACGACCTCAATGGCAACCTGCAGGAAAAGACCGAATACGGTGACGATGGCAGTCAGCTCGTTACTCGTTATGAGCGAGATCACGCCGGACGCCTCGTACGAAAAACCTTACCTGATGGCAATAGCGTCGATTACGCCTACGACCGCCAGGGCAACCTCCTCAGCGTCGACGACGGCCACTGGGCGCTGGCCTACGAATACGACCCACAAAACCGCCTCACCGCCGAACACCAGGGCTGGGGCACCTTGCGCTACGGCTACGACACCTGCGGCCAGCTTCAACACCTGCGCCTGCCGGACAACAACCGTCTGGTGTTCAACCACAGCAAAGGCGGCCACCTCGCCACCGTCGAGTTAAATGGCACGCTGCTGACGTCTCATCTGTTCAAAGCCGGCCAGGAACACCAACGCCAACAAGGCCAACTCCTCAGCCACTACCACTACGACGACCAGCACCGCCTGCACGCCCACGCGATCACCCAGCAACAAGACCATCTCTACCAACGTCAATACGACTACGACAAAACCGGCAACCTCACCCGCCTGCTCGACACCCGCAAAGGCGAACACCACTACCACTACGACCAGCTACACCGCCTGACCCGCGCCGACCACTCCCAAGACCTGCAGGAACGCTTCGGCCACACCCCGGCCGGCACCCTGCTGATGCAAGACCGCCCCGGCCCCGATATCGTCGCCGGCAACCGCCTGATGATCCAGGGCGACCGCCACTATGACTACGATGCCTTCGGCAACCTGATCCGCGAACGGCGGGGTCGTGGGCACACGTTGATTACCGAATACCGCTACGACTGCCAGCACCGGCTGATAGGCCTCACCCAACCCAACGGCCAAACCGCCAGCTATCGTTATGACCCGTTTGGGCGACGCATCAGCAAAACCGTGGACGGCCTAACGACGGAGTTTTTCTGGCAAGGCGACAGGCTGATTGCCGAGCACCATGC
>NZ_MBDT01000011.1:0-35000 GCF_001702295.1 Pseudomonas sp. S3E12 | reverse complement strand
CGAATCAGAATGTCGCGGTGAATACGTTCCCGGGCCTTGTACACACCGCCCGTCACACCATGGGAGTGGGTTGCACCAGAAGTAGCTAGTCTAACCTTCGGGAGGACGGTTACCACGGTGTGATTCATGACTGGGGTGAAGTCGTAACAAGGTAGCCGTAGGGGAACCTGCGGCTGGATCACCTCCTTAATCGACGACATCAGCTGCTCCATAAGTTCCCACACGAATTGCTTGATTCATTGAAGAAGACGATAAAGAAGCAGCCCGAAATTGGGTCTGTAGCTCAGTTGGTTAGAGCGCACCCCTGATAAGGGTGAGGTCGGCAGTTCGAATCTGCCCAGACCCACCAATTTTGTGTGGGAAACGCCTGTAGAAATACGGGGCCATAGCTCAGCTGGGAGAGCGCCTGCCTTGCACGCAGGAGGTCAACGGTTCGATCCCGTTTGGCTCCACCACTACTGCTTCTGCGTTATGAAAGCTTAGAAATGAGCATTCCATCAGTATGATGGTGAATGTTGATTTCTAGTCTTTGATTAGATCGTTCTTTAAAAATTTGGGTATGTGATAGAAAGATAGACTGAACGTTACTTTCACTGGTAACGGATCAGGCTAAGGTAAAATTTGTGAGTGGCTCTTAATTGAGTATGATCGAATTTTCGGCGAATGTCGTCTTCACAGTATAACCAGATTGCTTGGGGTTATATGGTCAAGTGAAGAAGCGCATACGGTGGATGCCTTGGCAGTCAGAGGCGATGAAAGACGTGGTAGCCTGCGAAAAGCTTCGGGGAGTCGGCAAACAGACTTTGATCCGGAGATGTCTGAATGGGGGAACCCAGCCATCATAAGATGGTTATCTTGTACTGAATACATAGGTGCAAGAGGCGAACCAGGGGAACTGAAACATCTAAGTACCCTGAGGAAAAGAAATCAACCGAGATTCCCTTAGTAGTGGCGAGCGAACGGGGACTAGCCCTTAAGTGGCTTTGAGATTAGCGGAACGCTCTGGAAAGTGCGGCCATAGTGGGTGATAGCCCTGTACGCGAAAATCTCTTAGTCATGAAATCGAGTAGGACGGAGCACGAGAAACTTTGTCTGAATATGGGGGGACCATCCTCCAAGGCTAAATACTACTGACTGACCGATAGTGAACTAGTACCGTGAGGGAAAGGCGAAAAGAACCCCGGAGAGGGGAGTGAAATAGATCCTGAAACCGTATGCGTACAAGCAGTGGGAGCCCACTTTGTTGGGTGACTGCGTACCTTTTGTATAATGGGTCAGCGACTTATTTTCAGTGGCGAGCTTAACCGAATAGGGGAGGCGTAGCGAAAGCGAGTCTTAATAGGGCGTCTAGTCGCTGGGAATAGACCCGAAACCGGGCGATCTATCCATGGGCAGGTTGAAGGTTGGGTAACACTAACTGGAGGACCGAACCGACTACCGTTGAAAAGTTAGCGGATGACCTGTGGATCGGAGTGAAAGGCTAATCAAGCTCGGAGATAGCTGGTTCTCCTCGAAAGCTATTTAGGTAGCGCCTCATGTATCACTGTAGGGGGTAGAGCACTGTTTCGGCTAGGGGGTCATCCCGACTTACCAAACCGATGCAAACTCCGAATACCTACAAGTGCCGAGCATGGGAGACACACGGCGGGTGCTAACGTCCGTCGTGAAAAGGGAAACAACCCAGACCGTCAGCTAAGGTCCCAAAGTTATGGTTAAGTGGGAAACGATGTGGGAAGGCTTAGACAGCTAGGAGGTTGGCTTAGAAGCAGCCACCCTTTAAAGAAAGCGTAATAGCTCACTAGTCGAGTCGGCCTGCGCGGAAGATGTAACGGGGCTCAAACCATACACCGAAGCTACGGGTATCACGTAAGTGATGCGGTAGAGGAGCGTTCTGTAAGCCTGTGAAGGTGAGTTGAGAAGCTTGCTGGAGGTATCAGAAGTGCGAATGCTGACATGAGTAACGATAATGGGTGTGAAAAACACCCACGCCGAAAGACCAAGGTTTCCTGCGCAACGTTAATCGACGCAGGGTTAGTCGGTCCCTAAGGCGAGGCTGAAAAGCGTAGTCGATGGAAAACAGGTTAATATTCCTGTACTTCTGGTTATTGCGATGGAGGGACGGAGAAGGCTAGGCCAGCTTGGCGTTGGTTGTCCAAGTTTAAGGTGGTAGGCTGGAATCTTAGGTAAATCCGGGATTCTAAGGCCGAGAGCTGATGACGAGTTAACTTTTAGTTAACGAAGTGGTTGATGCCATGCTTCCAAGAAAAGCTTCTAAGCTTCAGGTAACCAGGAACCGTACCCCAAACCGACACAGGTGGTTGGGTAGAGAATACCAAGGCGCTTGAGAGAACTCGGGTGAAGGAACTAGGCAAAATGGCACCGTAACTTCGGGAGAAGGTGCGCCGGTGAGGGTGAAGGACTTGCTCCGTAAGCCCATGCCGGTCGAAGATACCAGGCCGCTGCGACTGTTTATTAAAAACACAGCACTCTGCAAACACGAAAGTGGACGTATAGGGTGTGACGCCTGCCCGGTGCCGGAAGGTTAATTGATGGGGTTAGCTAACGCGAAGCTCTTGATCGAAGCCCCGGTAAACGGCGGCCGTAACTATAACGGTCCTAAGGTAGCGAAATTCCTTGTCGGGTAAGTTCCGACCTGCACGAATGGCGTAACGATGGCGGCGCTGTCTCCACCCGAGACTCAGTGAAATTGAAATCGCTGTGAAGATGCAGTGTATCCGCGGCTAGACGGAAAGACCCCGTGAACCTTTACTATAGCTTTGCACTGGACTTTGAATTTGCTTGTGTAGGATAGGTGGGAGGCTTTGAAGCGTGGACGCCAGTCTGCGTGGAGCCAACCTTGAAATACCACCCTGGCAACTTTGAGGTTCTAACTCAGGTCCGTTATCCGGATCGAGGACAGTGTATGGTGGGTAGTTTGACTGGGGCGGTCTCCTCCTAAAGAGTAACGGAGGAGTACGAAGGTGCGCTCAGACCGGTCGGAAATCGGTCGTAGAGTATAAAGGCAAAAGCGCGCTTGACTGCGAGACAGACACGTCGAGCAGGTACGAAAGTAGGTCTTAGTGATCCGGTGGTTCTGTATGGAAGGGCCATCGCTCAACGGATAAAAGGTACTCCGGGGATAACAGGCTGATACCGCCCAAGAGTTCATATCGACGGCGGTGTTTGGCACCTCGATGTCGGCTCATCACATCCTGGGGCTGAAGCCGGTCCCAAGGGTATGGCTGTTCGCCATTTAAAGTGGTACGCGAGCTGGGTTTAGAACGTCGTGAGACAGTTCGGTCCCTATCTGCCGTGGACGTTTGAGATTTGAGAGGGGCTGCTCCTAGTACGAGAGGACCGGAGTGGACGAACCTCTGGTGTTCCGGTTGTCACGCCAGTGGCATTGCCGGGTAGCTATGTTCGGAATAGATAACCGCTGAAAGCATCTAAGCGGGAAACTAGCCTCAAGATGAGATCTCACTGGGACCTTGAGTCCCCTGAAGGGCCGTCGAAGACTACGACGTTGATAGGTTGGGTGTGTAAGCGCTGTGAGGCGTTGAGCTAACCAATACTAATTGCCCGTGAGGCTTGACCATATAACACCCAAGCAATTTGCGTCGAAAGGCCAGATTGCGGTGTGTGAAGACGCAATGAACCGAAAGTTCGAGATTTCACAAAACACCGACAGCTGTCACATACCCAATTTGCTGAAGCGAGGCCCGCTGGCCACGACTCAGTACCCGAATTTCTTGACGACCATAGAGCATTGGAACCACCTGATCCCATCCCGAACTCAGCAGTGAAACGATGCATCGCCGATGGTAGTGTGGGGTTTCCCCATGTGAGAGTAGGTCATCGTCAAGATTAAATTCCGAAACCCCATTTGCGAAAGCAGATGGGGTTTTGTTTTGGGCGGTTGAAAAGTGGGTACGCCTAGGCGGATGAGCTGTTGATTCTCTTCAAGGGCAGTTGCCGTATCACCGTACCCATCGAGATGGAACTCACTTCAGAGTGCCGTTGGGGAATTCAATGCAAAGTGTTTCTGCATTTTTGGTATGGTGCAGCACATTTCTCAAGGACTGATCTTTCATCGCAGGATGCGGCGTCGACCTTCTTCAACGAGATGCTGTAGAAATGCCTGAACCTATACCGATTAAAGATCACGAAAAAGAAAACCGCCTGGTCAACAAGCGCCTGCTCGCTTGTGCGTTGTTGGTGATAGGCATTACGTGTGCGCTGGTAGGGCGTATGTATTTCCTTCAAGTCGTACAGTTCGACTACCACTCCACGATTTCTGAAAACAACCGTGTCCACGTGCTGCCCATCACTCCGACACGTGGCCTTATTTATGACCGTAATGGCGTGCTGCTTGCCGATAACCGACCCAGCTACAACCTGACCATCACCCGCGAGCGCACCACTGACCTCAAGGGCGAGCTCGACGCCATCGTCAACTTGCTGCACCTGCCTGTCGAAGACCGAGCACTGTTCGACAAGGCTCTGAAGCAGGCACGCCACCCATTCGTTCCCGTGACATTGTTTTACGAGTTGACCGAAGAGCAAATTGCATTGCTGGCGGTGAATGAGTTCCGCCTGCCAGGAGTAGATGTAGAGCCGCAATTCGTCCGTCACTACCCGCTGGGTGCGCACTTTGCCCACTCCATCGGTTATGTGGGGCGGATCAATGAGAAAGAATCCAAAGCCCTCGACTCGGTGGAGTACCGTGGCACGCAGTCCATCGGCAAAACCGGTATCGAGCGTTTCTACGAGTCCGAACTGCATGGTCATGTCGGCTACGAAGAGGTCGAGACCAATGCCCAGGGCCGCGTACTCCGTGTGCTCAAGCACACCGACCCGATTCCTGGCAAAAATATCGTCCTGAGCCTCGATGTGAAGCTCCAGGAGGCTGCGGAAGAGGCCCTGGGTGATCGCCGTGGCTCGGTGGTTGCCCTCGATCCGCAAACCGGTGAAGTGCTGGCCATGGTCAGCAAGCCGAGTTTTGACCCGAACCTGTTCGTCACCGGCATCAGTTTCAAGGAATATGCCGCGCTGCACGACTCCATTGACCGGCCGCTCTTCAACCGCGTCCTCCGAGGGCTCTATGCGCCAGGTTCGACCATCAAGCCGGAAGTGGCCATCGCTGGTCTCGACAGCGGTGTTGTCACCCCACAGACCCGTGTATTCGACCCCGGTTACTACCAGCTCCCCGACTTTGACCACAAATACCGCAATTGGAACCACAGTGGTGACGGCTGGGTAGACATGGACGCTGCCATCATGCGTTCCAACGACACTTACTTTTACGACCTTGCTCACAAACTCGGCATTGACCGCCTGCATGACTACTTGGCCGAGTTCGGCCTGGGTCAGAAAGTCTCCCTGGACATGTTCGAAGAGTCCGCTGGCTTGATGCCATCCCAGGCATGGAAGCGCGCCACACGGCGCCAACCCTGGTTCCCGGGCGAAACCGTGATCCTCGGCATTGGCCAGGGTTACATGCAAGTCACTCCGCTGCAATTGGCCCAGGCCACGGCGTTGATCGCCAACAAGGGGGTGTGGAATCGCCCGCACCTGGCCAAGACGATCAATGGTGAGCCGCCGGTAGACCAGAATCCAATGCCCAACGTCGTCCTCAAAGATCCGCGTGATTGGGAGCAGGTCAACCACGGTATGCAACTGGTGATGCATGACCCACGAGGTATCGCCCGGGCCGCCGCACAAGGGGCGCAATATCGCATTGCCGGCAAGAGCGGTACCGCGCAAGTGGTTGCGATCAAGCAAGGCGAGCGTTACAACCGCGAGAAGACCCTGGAACGCCACCGTGACAACGCGTTGTTCGTTGGCTTCGCTCCGGCCGAACACCCGAAGATAGTGATTTCGGTGATGATCGAAAACGGTGAGGCCGGTGGTCGCGTCGCGGGTCCGGTGGTGCGGCAAATCATGGATGCCTGGCTACTCGACCAGGACGGTCACCTGAAGCCGCAATATGCGACGCCGGCAAAAGCGCCAGGTGACCCCCACGTTTAAATCATGCCTTCCACTCGTCCCATTGCTCTATGCCTTCATGGGCAAGCCAGGGCACATCATGGGCCGTCCAGATGTGCGAGGTGGGCCTGACGCCCGGATCATCGTCCAGCGTCGCTACCCGCACGATCACATGGGGCTGATGCCCACGCTCTGCTATCAGATGGGAGCCGCAGCGCGAACAGAAATGCCTGAGCTTACCCGGCGAAGATTCAACGGACGCCAACAGTTCCTCTCCTTGCGTCCAGCGAAAATGTTCGCGCATTACGCCAGCGGTGGCGACAAACGGCGCCGCATGTATTTTGCGGCAGCTTGCGCAGTGGCATTGGCTGATAGGCATGTCCAACTGGTCCACCTGATAGCGGACACCTTTGCAGAAGCAACTTCCATTCAATGGGTCAGTCATAAACGTATTGCCGGTTCAAGGACGGGGTCATCATGATTGCTTACAACCTGAGGTTGCGCATTATTTGGTGTCGCCTACTGTCAATGGAGGAGGTGACTTATGCACGTATTAGATCGCATTGAGCGAAAAGTTCTGCTGAACGCTTCACGTAAACAGGTCTGGGAAGCGCTCACCCATGCCGAGCAATTCGGTAATTGGTTTGGTATCGCCCTCAAGGGCAAAGCCTTTGTGGCAGGGGAAACCATAGAGGCGCCGATTACCTACCCAGGTTACGAACACGTGATCTGGAAAGCCAAAATCGAACGCATCCTGCCGCAAACATTGTTCTCTTTCTGGTGGCACCCCTTCGCAGTGGAAGAGGGCGTCGACTACGACAAGGAAACCCCGACACTGGTGGAATTCACCATTGAGGATCGGGCGCCGGGCATTTTGCTGCGGGTGGTTGAATCCGGTTTCAACGCGGTGCCGGAGGCTCGTCGGCAAAAGGCCTTCAAGATGAACTCCCGTGGCTGGGACGATCAGATGGGCAATATCGAAAACTATTTGAGCAAAGCACGTAGGGCGTGAGCCGCATAACGGGCATCATTAACGGATGCCCGTCTTTGTCGTTCCCAATGTTCACGGGGGAATGGCCTTACGGTTAGAAATCCACCGTCGCGGACAACTTGGCTACGCGAGGATCGCCCTGGCTCAGGAACCCGCCCTGAGCCGACTCCCAGTATTTTTCGTTAGCGACGTTTTCCACAGTAACCCCGAGAGTTACATCACGCTGGTCCAGCGTGAACGTATAGCGCGCGCCTATATCGAAGCGGTTCCAGGCCGGCAGGCTCAAGTTGTTGGCTGCATCCGCGTACTGGCCACCGGTGCGCAGCATGCGCCCGTTGAGGGTCACGCCTTGCAGGGCGGGTATATCCCAGTCCACGCCCGCGTTGAGCTGGAAGGAAGGTACACCAATGGCGCGGTTGCCATCGTTGGCACCGTTCTGTGTGTCCTTGAGTTCGGTCTTCATCACGGTCACACCACCCAGCAAACGCAGGCCGCTGACCGGTTCGCCGAAGACATTCAATTCGACGCCTTTATTGATCTGCTGGCCTTCACGAACGTAGCGTGCGGTGGTTGCATCGACGACCTCCGAGTAACCTGCTCCAGGCTGCTCGATACGATAAACCCCTAAGGTAGCGCCATAGGTACCCATGTCCACTTTGACGCCCGCTTCGATCTGCTTGGAGCGAGCGGGCGCGTAGGCCTGCCCGCCGCCAATCACAGTGCGGGTGCCTGCCACAAGCGGGGAAACCGGTCCTTGGGCCAAGCCTTCGATGCGGTTGGCGTACACCGACACGTGTTCCCATGGCTTGAACACAATGCCGTAGACCGGCGTGGTGATCGATTCGTCATAGTTGGCGGTGCGTGTACCGCTCATGTAGTTGTAACCCTGAACCACCATCTGCTGGCGACGTGCGCCGACGGTCACCAATAGGCGGTCATCGAAGAAGCCCACGGTGTCGGAGACGGCTACGCTGCGCACGAATGTCTTGGCGGTAATGGTCGGGTCGCTGAAATCGGTACCCGGGGTATTGCGCGGGTTGTTGAGAGTCGGTGGTGCGCCAGTCACAGGCGCGTAGATATTGGTCGCACTCGGTGAGCCGTTGAAGACATAGGCGTTACGTGCCTGGGTCCAAATGCCCGCGAGGCCGAAGTTGAGTCGATGGCTGACGGCGCCGGTCTGGAATTTGCCGTTCAGGCCGCTCATGAGACTGGAGTTGTCTTCTTCGTGCGCGATGGTCGAGCGGCTGGATGTGGCATTGCCGAGGTTATCGGTCAGGGTCACCGATGAATATTGGCCCATTTCACGGCTGTGTTTGGCACCGGCTGCGGCATAAGCCGTCCAGTTTTCGTTCAGGTCATACTCGGCGCGCAGCATCCCCAAGGTGTCTTCAAGGTTGGTACTGCTCCAGCTCGGCGCATAGTTCGTGTCTGCTGAAGGCGCATCCGGTACATGGGTGGCGGTACCCAGGAATACCGAATTGCGCCCGCCGTTGATGCGCTGCTTTTGATAGACAAAATCACTCGATACGCGCAAAGCATCGCCGCGGTAATCCAGGCCGAGGGCAAACAGTTTGGAACGCTGATTTTCATCGTCAATACCGGTATCCCCTTCGCGTTGCGACAGGTTTACCCGTGCACCAAAACGATTGTCTTCGCCGAACCGCTGGCCGATATCCACGTGTTCGCCTACACGGCCATCGCTGCTGATATCCGTGCTGAAGCGACGCAGCGGTACATCATCGGCGCGCTTGGGTTGCAGGTTCACGCCGCCGCCGATCCCCGAGCCGCCCGGTGTCACGCCGTTGATAAACGCGTTGGGCCCCTTGAACACTTCCACACGCTCCAGGGCGTCGGTAGAGATGATCTGACGTGGCAGGATGCCGTACAAACCATTGTAGGAAATGTCATCGCCGTTCAACGGCAGGCCACGGATCATGAAGGTCTGCGCCTGGTTCGCATACCCCGACGCCTGGCGCACCGACGAGTCATTGAGCAGCACATCGCCGACGGTCTCGGCCTGCTGATCACGAATCAATTTTTCGGTATAGGAGGCCATGCTGAAGGGGACGTCCATGATGTCCTGGTTGCCCAGCACTCCCAATTGACCACCGCGTGCCACCTGGCCGCCGCTGTACACGGGGGGAAGGGCACCCGGTGCGGGCCCGTCGGCGTTGATAGTGGTGGCACCCAATTCCAGTGTGCTGCCGTCCTGACGGTTGTTCGCATCCTGCGGGTTGACTGGGGTTGCAGCATGGGCGGCAAGGCTCAGGGAACAGCAAAGGGCGAGCAAGGTCGGGCGAAACGGCACAGCGAATGGGCTACGGGTGGGCATGGTCGATCCTGACGGCGAACCGTCAATGTGAGAAGAGGGGCAACAGGCGTTGCGCTTCCTCACTGCGCGAATACGACTCCGGCGCAGATGATAGTAATTATTATTAACGGCGTGCAACAAATTTGTCAGATTGCAGTCTGCGTGCGCGTTTACCTGCCGCGTTTGCGCAGATGCCGCGTAGAATCAACGCCTGAAAGCTATTCCAGAGGTGCGGTACGGTGGATTTACAGCAGGGTTTTGTCCTGACCCGGCATTGGCGCGATACCCCGGCGGGCACGGAGGTCAGTTTCTGGCTGGCCACAGACCAGGGGCCACGGTTTATCCGCCTACCCGTGCAGACCTCGGTGATGTTTATTCCCGAGGCCCATCGCAAGCCGCTGGATTGGTTGCTCAAAGGTGAACGCGATATCGAATTGCGCCCGCTGCAACTCTGCGATTTCCATCACCGCCCGGTCCTGGGCCTTTACACGCGCCAGCACCGCCAGTTGATGGACGTGGAAAAGCGCCTGCGCGCCGCCGGTGTCGATGTCTACGAAGCCGATGTGCGCCCGCCGGAACGCTACATGATGGAGCGTTTCATCACCGCTCCGGTCTGGTTCGGGGGGACAGCGGATGCCGGTGGCGCCCTGTGCGACGCGCAGATGAAGCCCGCGCCCGACTACCGGCCGCCGCTCAAGCTGGTGTCCCTGGACATCGAGACCACCGCCCAGGGCGACCTCTACTCCATCGCCCTCGAAGGCTGCGGGGAACGCCAGGTGTACATGCTCGGCCCGCCGAACAAGACGGACGCGGTGGACTTCAAGCTCGACTACTGCGACACCCGCGCCCAACTGCTCGAATGCCTCAACCAATGGCTCGCCACCCATGACCCCGATGCAATCATCGGCTGGAATGTGGTGCAGTTCGACCTGCGCGTACTCCACGAACATGCCCAGCGCCTCAACGTGCCGTTGATGCTCGGTCGCGGCGATGAGCCCATGGCCTGGCGCGAGCACGGCAGCCGCAACCATTACTTCGCCGCAGCGGCGGGGCGCCTGATCATCGACGGTATCGAAGCCTTGCGTTCGGCCACCTGGAGCTTCGAATCCTTCAGCCTGGAAAACGTTGCGCAAACCCTGCTCGGCGAGGGCAAGGACATCTCCACACCGTATCAACGCATGGACGAAATCAACCGCATGTTCGCCGAGGACAAGCCCGCCCTGGCGCGTTACAACCTCAAGGACTGCGAGCTGGTCACGCGGATTTTCGAGAAGACCGAGCTGCTCAAGTTCCTGCTGGAGCGCGCCAGCGTCACCGGGTTGCCGGCCGACCGCAACGGCGGCTCGGTAGCGGCATTTACCCACCTGTACATGCCGCTGATGCACCGCCAGGGCTTCGTCGCGCCGAACCTGGGCGACAAACCGCCCCAGGCCAGCCCCGGCGGGTTTGTCATGGACTCGCGCCCCGGCCTCTACGAATCGGTGCTGGTGCTCGATTACAAAAGCCTCTACCCGTCGATCATCCGCAGCTTCCTGATCGACCCGGTAGGCCTGATCGAAGGCCTCAAGCACCCCGACGACAGCGACTCCGTCGAAGGCTTTCGCGGTGCACGCTTTTCTCGTACCCGGCACTGCCTGCCGGCCATCGTTGCGCGTGTCTCCGAAGGTCGCGAAGAGGCCAAGCGTGAGCACAACGCGCCGCTGTCCCAGGCGCTGAAAATCATCATGAATGCGTTCTACGGCGTACTCGGTTCCAGCGGTTGCCGCTTTTTCGATACACGACTGGCTTCCTCGATCACGATGCGCGGCCACCAGATCATGCGCCAGACCCGCGAACTGGTTGAAGCCCAGGGGTATGAGGTGATCTACGGCGACACCGACTCCACCTTCGTGTGGCTCGGCAGCGCGCATTCCCAGGACGACGCCAGCCGTATCGGCCAGGCGCTGGTCAAGCACGTCAACACCTGGTGGCGTGAGCACCTGCACAGCGCGTTCGGCCTGCAAAGTGCCCTGGAGCTGCAATACGAAACCCACTTCAGCCGCTTCCTGATGCCGACCATTCGCGGCGCGGAGGAGGGCAGCAAGAAGCGCTACGCCGGCCTGGTGGTACATGCCGACGGCAGCGAAGAGATGATCTACAAAGGCCTGGAGACCGTACGCAGCGACTGGTCGCCCCTGGCCCGCCGGTTCCAGCAGGAACTCTACCAACGCATCTTCCACCGCCAGCCCCATCAGGACTACATACGCGACTACGTGCGCCGCACTTTGAGCGGCGAGTTCGATGAACTGCTGATCTACCGCAAACGTCTGCGCCGTCAACTGGACGACTACGAGCGCAACGTGCCGCCCCATGTACGCGCGGCGCGCCTGGCCGATGAATACAACGACCGCCTGGGGCGCCCGCGCCAGTACCAGCGCGGCGGCTGGATCCGCTATGTGATCAGCGTCAACGGCCCCGAACCGCTGGAAGTACGCCAGGCGCCGATTGATTACGACCACTACGTCACCCGGCAATTGCAACCGGTCGCGGATGCGATACTGCCGTTCGTGAGTGACGATTTCAGCACCCTGGTCGGCGGGCAAATGGGTCTGTTCTAAAATCCTTGATTCACCCTGGTGAGAGCCTGCACTCTTGGCCTCTGATGATCACCAGACGGCGTAGCGCTCCATGACCCTGCTCACCCTGACCGGCACCACGGTCGAACTCCAACCCCTGCAACGCGAACACGCGGCCGCCTTGCTTGCAGCTGCGGCCGATGGCGAGTTGTGGAACCTCAAGGTCACCCACGTACCGGGCCCGGATACTGTCGATAATTACATCGCCACCGCCTTGGCCGGGCGCGAGGCGGGCAGCATGATCCCTTTCACCCTCGTGCGTCGCGACACCGGCCAGGTGGTCGGCAGCACGCGGTTCTGGAAGGTCGACCGGGTCAATCGCAAGCTGGAGATCGGCCATACCTGGCTGGCGCAATCCACGCAAAAAAGCGCCATTAACACCGAAGCCAAGCTTCTGCTGCTGACCTACGCGTTCGAAGTGCTGGACTGCGTGCGCGTGCAATTTACCACCGACGAACTCAATGAAAAGTCCCGTGCTGCGATTCTGCGCCTGGGCGCCGTGCAGGAAGGCATCGTGCGTCACGAACGCATCATGCCCGACGGGCGCAAGCGCAACTCGGTGCGTTTCAGCATCATCGATTCGGAATGGCCGCAGGTGAAGGTCAACCTGCAGGCGAAACTGCAACGATAGGAGGAAAGGCCCATGTACACACTCTATGGCATCGACGAATCCGGCTCCTGCATGATCGAAATCGCCCTGCAACGGTGCGCGGTACCATGGCGACGGGTGGACGCCGCCTCCTGGGCCGACGGCGAGGGCAGCGACGAGCTTGCCCGTATCAACCCGCTCAAACAGGTGCCCACCCTGGTTACCCCCGATGGGCAGGTGCTGACAGAAAGTGCCGCGATCCTGATCCACCTGGGCCTGGCGTTTCCCGATGCGCATCTGCTGGGCGGCGACCGTGACCAGATCATCCGCGGCCTGGTGTACATCGCGGCCAATTGTTATTCGGCGATCGGCATCATCGACTACCCGCAACGCTGGCTGGGCAACGCCGATGAGGCGGTGCTGGCGCAATTGGTCACGGGCACGCGCCGCTATCTGCACCAGGCATGGGTGGTGTTTGCCGAACAGTTTGCCGGCCAACTGTTCGCGCCCGACGGCGCACCGAATGCGTTGGGCATCATGGCGGCGGCGGTGTCACGCTGGGATGAGGCGCGTGAGGCCTTGACTGCCCTGGCGCCAGGCTTTGCCCAGACCCTGGCGCAGGTGGATGCCGACCCGATCGTGGCGCCTGTCTTTGCCCGCCATTGGCCGGGCTGGAAGGTCTCGTAATGTTTCCGCAATCAAAGGAAACAATGCCGCATGTCGCCGCCAAGTCCTTGCGGAGCGGGCGTCCTGGCCTACGCTTTCTGAACGCGGTGTAGGAATCATCCTTGAATTTGACTGTCGCAGACATGAAACTCAAGAACCCTGCATGGAATTCAAAGGAGGTGCGCATGCTCATCCGGTCGCTGACCCTGGCTACCTTGATGGCTTTTACGGGGCCGCTGTTGGCTGCTGATGATATCAACCCGCTCAAGCAGGACCTGGGCAAAGCCCGGCCACTGGTGGTGGTGGAGCTTGATTCCGGCAACGACACACTGGCGACCCTCAAGAAACAGCTGGACGAGCCTGCCACCAAGCAGTCCTTTGAAGAGCGCAGCATGGTGTTCTACACCGTGAAGTTCGGCAGCATCGGTGCCGAAGGGGAGAAGTTCGCCAAGGACCCCAAGGACAACAAGAAGCTCACGCCGCCGGAGACCAATGCGCTGATCCGCGCCCTCAAACTGGGCGCCGGCAGCGGCACCAAAGTGATCCTGATGGGCAAGGATGGCGAGAAGAAAGTCGAGAAGACCGTGCCACCGGATAGCCTCGATTTGAAAGAGTTTTTCAGCGCCATCGACCAGATGCCGATGGCCGAGAAAGAAACCGCCGCAGCCCCGGAACCCGAGCCCGTTGCACCGGCTCCGGCCAAGGGCGCCAAGCCGGCGAAACACGCCGGCAAGCCCGCCGCGCAACAACTGGATGACTGAACCTGATACTCGGTAGGAGCACGCCCGCTCCTACCGTTATCTGGCAGCCTTGCGCAGCGGAAATGGAAAGTAGAAAAACCGCAGGAACGCCACCCGCTTGATCACTTCCCCGATCAACAACGGCACCACCACCGCCACCACAAAGCCGATACAGGCCGCGACAAACGCGTGCAGCCCCAGGCGCTCCATCAAGTCGAATGTCTTGTGCTGGATCTCCCCATGGAAGATCAGCAGGATCAGGGTCGACTGGCCGATGTAGGTCATGATCCGGGTGATCAGGGCCGACGCCATCAGCACCCGCGCCAACGCCCAGCACAGGTACACCCCAATCACCGCCAGCAGGCTGGTCCACAGCCAGTGGTCGTAGCGACGCTGCGCCAGGTCCATGGTGTCGCCCCGGTAGAGGAACACCGCCGCGAACAGCGCCACCGACACCAGCAGGGTCAGCAGTGACCCCGCATGGGTACGCAGCCAGTCACGCAGCAGGTAGCCGTAGACGAAACACGCGCTGCTGATCAGGGTGATATCCAGGCTGAAGGGCAGGCCGGGCAGCACCCAGGTTTGCCCGCCGAGAGTCACCGGCAGTTGCCAGAACCACGGCAGCATCCAGATGCCGATCAGCAGCGGCACCAGCATCACTGCACAACTCACCGCCAGCGGCAGGCGCTGGATCAGCCGCAGTACGGCCCAACTGAACAGGATCGCCACCCAAAAGTGCGGCAAAAACCACAGCGCCTGCCACGGGATGGTGTCCACCGAGGCGTACAGCACGCCGCCGATATCCGGCAGCAGCGGTTGGCCGCGCAGCACATCGCGCACGATCACATACACCAGCATGGTGAAGAAAAACGGCTTGAGCAGGCCGTCGGCCTTACGCACCGCCATCTCGACAAACGGCTGTTCAGGTTTGAAAAACACCCCCGACAGAAAGAAGAACAACGGCAGTACGAACGACGCCAGGATCGGGTACATCAAGTCCGGCGACGTGGCGACAAACCAACTGTGGGCGTACACGATCACCAGGATGCCGATGCCCTTGGCGATATCCATTTGAATCCAGCGATTTTTCACCTGAGTGCTCCCGATCGATCATTCATGCCTTGCGCCACGGCTTGAGCCACAGCCCCATGCCGAGCAGCACCACGGCGCCCGCCAGGGTGCTCAGCCCCAGTTGCAGCCACACGCCCTCAATACCAAACAGCATCAGCGCCGCCAGCCCCATCAGCAGTGCACTGAGCAGCCAGTGCCGGGCCCAGGGCAGGGCGTCGAGCAAGGCCTGGCGCTGCATCAGCAACAGTGCGGTGCAGATCACGCCGGCCAGTGCGGCCAAGGGGATACCGGCCAGGCCAAACACCCAGGGCAGCGCTCCCAGCAACAACACGTTGACCAGGCTGCCCAGCAACTCGCAGCGCAGTGGCTGGCGCGTATCGCCGGCGGCGTAGGCATAGCGCGCGAGCAAGGCGTTCCAGGCGCCGAACACCAACGGCACGGCAAACCAGGCCAGTAGCAGCGGCAACGGTGAATCCGCCGATTGCTTGGGCAGCAGCAATGCCACCAGGCTCGGGGCTGCCGCCACCAGGCCGACACCGGCAGGCAGGGTCAGCACGCTGGCGGTTTCCAGGCCGCGCTTGAGCAGGGCCAGGCGCTCATCGCCCTGACGTCGGCTCATCATGCCCAGCAGTACCTGGTTGAGACTCATCAGCGCAATCAGCGGCAGGTTCATCAGCTTGCGCGCCAGGTTGACCCAAGTCACCGCGCCTTCTCCCAGCAGCGATGCCACCAGCCGCTCGATCAGCGCCAACCCCTGGCTGGCGCCATTGCTCAGCAACAGCGGTCCGATGCGCTGGCCCAGCTCCCGCAAGGGTGCGACGCTCAGTTGCCAGCGCCATGGCCGCCAGCCTTGGCGCCACACCGACGGCAACAGCGCCAGCGGCATCAACAGGCTGCCGGCCAGGCAGGCCAGGGCCAGCGCGTGCGGTTGGCTGGTGGTGCCCGCGAGGGCGAGGTACGTCACCGGCGGCAGGTTGAACAGTAACGAGCCCAGCCCCGCGAGGACAAAACGTTCACCGGCCTGCAAGGGAATGCTGAACAGCCCATGCAACATCAAGCCCGGCACACACCAGGCGACGATCTGCAGGTTGCTGCTGGCCAAGACGGTGGCGGTGTCGGCCAATCCCGGGCCGAGCACTTGCACCAGCCACGGTGCCAACAGCGTCAGCAGCAGGCTGATGACCAGCGCGATCAGCAGCAACGCCGGGAACAGCACCGCCAGCCACTCCAGGCGTTCGCCATGCTTGCGTTGCAGGTACAAGGGCAGCGCGGCGGCGCTCAGCACACCGCCGGCCAACGACATGCGCAGCGCTTCCGGCAAAAACAGCGCGATCAGGAAGGCATCGCTGCGCTCTCCGGCGCCCCAGGCCGCCACCAGCAACCATTCACGGGCAAATCCCAGGCACAGGCCCACCAGGGTCGCCAGGGTCAGCCAGGCGGCGGAGCCGAGCATCAGGGCCGTGCCCCATCAGGCAGGTGTTTGCGGTAGGCCACGGTCTTCACCTGCGGCAGCCGCGCCGGAAACAACCGCCGCGCCTCCAGCACATTGATGCCCACCATCAGCCAGAACAACGCCACCATCACCACCGCAAAACTGAAGTAGTGGTCGAACAGGCCGCTGACCAGTGCCGACAGAATCCCGCCGGTGGTGCCCAGCCACAGGGCATTGTCCTTGGTCAGGCGAATCGGGCCTTTTTGCGGACGCGCCTCACGCCACCAGCGCACGGTCACCGCCACAAAGAACAGCATGCCGACGATGCCGGTCTTGTAGATGAAGTTCAGCCACAGGTTGGAGATCCCCAACAGGTGGGTGCCCGGTACCGGCGGGTCAACCTTGAAGCCGATCCCGAACGGATAGGACACCACCGCCTGCGGGAACATGCGGTACTCGTCGAACCGCACTTCGGTACTGGCGTTGTCCGAGGAGAAAATCGTCGCCAGGCGTTCCTGCAACGGTGGGTAGGCCATTACCAGTGCCACGGTCAGCGCCGCGCCGATCATCAGCAGGCGCCCGGTGTAGGGCACGCGGCGCGTAGCCATCCACACCAGCACCAACGCCAGGCTGACCATCGCGCCGCGGCTGCTGGCCAACAGCAACGCGGCCGCGCCCAGGCAGGCGACGCCCAGGCCCAGCGCACGTTTCCAGCCCTGTTCGGTCACGCCGAAGCAGAAGGCCAGGGGCAGCAACAATGCCATGATCCCGCCGATGGCATTCGGGTGCATCCACGGCGAACCCATGCGCGAAGACATGGCCTCCAGACCGAATTTCAACATGTCGAAATTGCCGTAGTTGAACAACGCCAGAATCGGCGCAATGCCGGCCCCGGAGCGCGTGCGCACGAACACCGCAATCGACAGCACCAGCATCGCCAGGCTGCCCAGCAACAGGGCGATCACCAAGGATTCACGCTGCTTGCGGTCCACCAGCAATCTGGCGCAGAGGAACACCGCCGACAGGCTCAGCAACCAGCGCAGCCAGTTGGCCACGCCGCTGCTGTCGGCGTGGACGGTGACCTGGCCGACGATAAACGGGAACACGCTGAACAGCATCAGCCACAGCAGCATCTGGTCGGTGGGACGGCGGGTCAGGCTGGGCGTATCGGGCAGGCGGGCCAGGAAGTTGTGCCACAGCACCGCGCCCCAGGTCAGGGCCAGGATCGCTTCGCTGACGGTGCTGCGGATCCCCAGGTTGATAGTCGAGTACGGCATGAACGTGGCGATCATGGCGAACAGCAACAGCCCCCACAACGGAAAGCGCAGGATGGTCACTGCCCCCGCCAGGCCGACTACGGCCAGGAACGCCTTGGCCGGCGACAGCAGCAGGGCGAGGGCGCCAAACAGCAGGCCGAAGAGGATCGCGACGAGGCTTGCCAGGTTCACTCTCACTGAAGTTCCTCGATCAGTTCGGCCAGGCGCTGGCGATAAGCATGATGGTTGAAACGTTGCGCCCACAGGCGCCGTTGCTCGGCGCAGTCTTCATCCGGTCGCGCGCCCAGGCTGAGCATCAATTGCACCAGCGCCGGGCCATCGGTGGGCGAAAACCTCGGGGCCGACGGCGGGGTGATTTCATCCAGCGAAGTGCCGCTGGCCACCGCCACCGGGGTGCCGACGCTCAGGGCCTCGATCACCGGCAGGCCAAAGCCTTCGGCATAGGATGGCTGCCACAGGCGTGACGCCTGGCGGTACAGCCCCTGCAACTCGGCGTCCGACACGCCACTCAGGGCGCGAATCCCCGGCAATGTGCGCTGGGCTTCGGGCAAGTGTTCCAAACTGCCCACCAGCACCAACTCCGGCACCGAAGGGGATTGGCGCCGCGCCTGCTGCCAGGCGTCCACCAAAAACGGCACGTTCTTGCGCAACTCACGGGTGCCCACCAGCAGCCAGTAGCGCTCGGGCAATTGATGCCGGCTCAGGTCCGCCACCAGCCCGGCAAAGCCATCGACCTGATTGGGCAGCACACGAATCTTGCCCACCGCCTTGGGAAACAGCCGCGCGGTTTCATCGGCGCTGTATTGCGACGGCGTCCACACGCGGTCGGCGCTGTGCACCGCGTAGGCAATCGACAGGCGATCGCTGGTCTTGTAGATCAGCGCCTTCAAGCGGTTGGCGTGGTAGTTGTCCAGGGTGATCTGGAACAGGTCATGCAGCAGCACCACCGTGCGCAAACCCTTCGGCTTGGGCGGTAACGGCAGGCCCATGTTGAAGGTGCTGATGTACAGGTCGATACGCTCCTCGCGCAAGGCGCGCGGCAGAAAACCGGCTTCAAAGCGTAGACGATTCTGCGGCTGGTGCATGGCGGTCTTGGCACAGCCCCACGCCGGGCAGTGGGCCTGCAGGCGCGTTTCATCGCCCAGTGGCGCTACGGTAAACCGCTCAAGCTCGATGCCCGGCAAGGTGTGCAGGGCGCTTTCCAGCGCATACACCTGGCGGCTGATGCCCGATTGCGGCGAGGTGCCGACGGTGCGGTAATCCAGGCCTATACGCATGCGGGCTCCCTCTGGCTCAGCGGCACGAGGGTGGCGTACACCTGCTCCAATTGGCTGGCGGCGACGCTCCAGTCATGGGCGCGGCGTACGTAGGCGCGGCCCGCCTCACCCATGGGCGCGGCGGCTTCAGGGCATTGCAGCAGGCGCACCACGGCATCGGCCAGGTCGTCGGCGCTTTGCCCACCGAGGTAGTCCAGGCCTTCCACCAGGTCCAGCCCCGACACGCCTTGTTCGGTGCTGGCCAGCGGCAGGCCGGCGGCCAGGGCTTCGAGTACCTTGAGCTTGGAGCCGCCGCCGTGGCGCAACGGCGCCAGGAACACCGAACAGCTCGATTGCAGGTCGAGCAGGTCGGGCACGAAGCCTTGCCACTCGATACGCGGGTCTTTCCAGCGCTCGCGCCAGCTGCCGGGCATGCCGAAGCCGCACACGCTCATGCGCGCATCCGCACAGCGCGCCCAGACCTTGGGCAGGATTTCATCCAGGGCCCATTCGATGGCGTCCACGTTCGGCGCGTATTCATAGTTACCGAGGAACAGCACGCGGCGTGTCGACGGGTCGGGATGGGCGGCGGCGAAGTGATCGCAGTCCACGCCATTGACCACCACCGGTACGGGTTTGCCGGCGATTTTCTCCAGGGTGTGCGCATCGCTTTGAGTGACCGCCACCACCTGCGTGGCCTGGCGCATCACTCGGCGTTCCCAGCGGGCATAGCGCCATTGATCGTAGCGAATGAACGGCAGCGACCAACGCGGCAAGCGGTCGTAGGTGGCCGCGCCCAGGGCCGATTCCACATTGTGTTCGGTCAGCACAAAGGGCTGTGATTTACGCGCCAGCGCATCCTCGTAAGGCTGGAAACTGTAGCTGTGCTCGATCTGCACCACGTCCCACTGCTCACCCAGCAACCAGTTGAAGGTGTCCTGCAACTCGCCCGCCAGCCCATTCACGCTGGCCAGCAGCGGGTAGGGTGCAAACAGCCCCGCTACCAGGGTCTTGAGGCTGCGCAACGGGCGGCGCGGCAGGATGATCAACTGTTCGACAAACGCTTCCAGCACCTGGCGGTCGGCAGGGGACACCGGATGCTTGTCATGCAGCAGCAAGGTGATCCGATGTCCCCGCGCCGCCAGGCTGCGCAGCAGGTGGAACTGGCGCGTCTTGCCGCCGCTGGTGGCGGGCCAGGGCGAGTAGGGCAGGATCCATAAAATACGCATGGCGGGCCTCACTCCCATAACAGAATTTGCAGGTTCGGCTTGACCATGACAGTCAGCCCGTGGGTGCCGCTTACCGGGGTTTGCGTACCGCGCAGCGGGTCATACAGGGTGGCGCTGGCCAGGTTGGGCAGGTGTGCGTTGCCGCCCCCGGCCGCCCAGAAGAACCATAGCTTGCGCCCGTCGGCGCGGGTCCAGCCGATGCTGAACAGGCCGTCGGGCAACTGATCGGCGCTGGGCGGATCGCCGGGGGTGAGCGTCGGACCGCTGACGTCGAGGAAATTTTTCAGCGCGGTGTAGACCGGCTTGGGGTTGGCGTCGATGTCGAGCAAGCCGTAAGACTGGTCCCGCACACTGGCGCGCTGGTCCAGGTCGCTGAGGGTGAACAGGAAGATCCGGTCGTAATCCAGCGCACTCATCAGCGCCAGGCGGCGCACTACGTAATCGGCCTGGGCCTGTGGGGTGATGATGTCCTGGGCGTCTTTGGGACCGGTGTAGGTCGACCAGCCCCACTCGGTGCTCCACAGGGTCTGCACGCCGCCGTTGCGCAGGGCCTGGTTGAGCGCGGTGGTCCTGGCGATAAAGTCCAGGTTGGCCGGGTCGTTGCCTTCGGGCAATTGGGTATAGGGGTGGTACGAGACGACGGTATTGAGGCTGGCCACGCCCAGGGCGCCGAGGGCATCGAACATGCTCTGGCCGTTGGGCATTTCGCTGAAGAATGCCATGCCGGCGGCCACCACCGGTTTGCTCGGGTTCATTGCGCGCAACGCGGCGGCGGTGGTGGTCAGCAGTGCGGCGTAGCCGGCCGGGTCGGCTGCCGGGCGCCAGAAGCCCAGCAGGTTCGGTTCGTTCCACACCTGCCAGGCGTCGACACTGGGATAGCGCTGGGCCAACAGCGCCATGCGGTTGGCGAACACGTTCGGGTCTTTCGGCGGGTACTGGTCCTGATACGGCGCCCCTACCGGCGCAGTGGTGGCGAACGGCGCCGACCCGACCAAGTAGAACACTGACTTGAGCTGGTTGTCCTGCAGTTTGCCCACCAGCTGATCCAGCGTCGCAACCTGGTACTGCCCTGCGACTGGCTCCAGCTGGTCCCAATGCAAATCCAGGCGTACCCACTCCAGGCCCAGCGCCTTGAGACGGTCGATCTGCTTCTGATAGCGCTCAGGGGCGAACCACAGGAACTGCGCGTTCACCCCGAGGAAATCCTTCCACACCACAGTTTTGTTGCCCTTGAGCACATGGCTCTCGGCATCGGCCTGGCGCCCCCACAAAAACGCGGTCAGGCCCAGGGCGGCGACTACGACCAGGGTGGCGACGTAGGTGCGTTTACGCGCCATGGTGGCTGCCCTCGATGGCTTGCTCAAACAGTGCCTTGAACTTTTGCGCGGTCAACGGCCATAAGCGCTCGCGGCCGATTTCGCCGGCGCGTTCGGCCCAGTCCCGGGCCAGCAGCGGCGTGCGTGCCAGGCGCAGCAGTTGCGCGCTGAGGGCATCCACATCACCCTCGGGGTAGATGGCACCGTTGCCGCTGGCGACTTCCTCGGCAAACGCGCGAGCGTCGGAGGTAATCGCCCCACGCCCGCAGGCGGCAGCCCAGGACAGCGCGCCACTGGTCCCGCGTTGGCGCCCGAGCAGGCCGAGTTTTTTCGATTCGCGATAGGGCAGCACCATCACATGGTGGGCCTGGATGGTCTGGGCAATCTCGTCGGCCGGCAGGTTCAGCCGCCAGTCGATGGCGTCCGCCAGGCCGAGTTCGGCGATCTGGCGGTTCAACTGCTCCAGGTAATTACCACCCGCGCCAAACGCCATTTCGGCGGCGGTGCCACCGGCCAGGGTCAGGCGCACACGCTCACGCAATTCGGGGGCCTGCTTGAATACGCCGGCCAGGGCCTCTAACAGGTCTTCGATGCCTTTACCCCGGTAGATAAACCCGAAGTACAGCAGGCGCAGCATATCCAGTGGCGGCAACGGCGCCGATGGAATTGCCAGGTTGGCATGGTTGATCACCGCGACTTTCCCCGCCGGCAGTTGCATGCGTTGGCCCAGGCACTCGGCGCCCAGGCGGGTGAGGGTGATCAAGCGGGTCAAGCCGGCGGCGACCTGGCGCTCTTCACGCAAGGTCAGCGGATCGGCCAGCACCACTGCCGCCTGTGGCATCGGGCTGGGCAAACGCTCCAGCAGGTTCAACGGGAATGGCAAGCGCTCACGCCGCCAGACGATGCGTTCCGGATCATGCACCGTGGCGGTCAAGGGCAGTGCCGGGTAGGCCTTGCGCAATTCGCGCAGGGCCAGGAACTCCCCCAGCCGTCCGCCGCCCAGCTCGGCGTGGACCAGGTCCACGCTGTGCCAGTCGAAACCACCGATGGCCTGTTTGATCGCCTCGCTGTTGCCCGCCACCCCGGCCAACGGCGTCAGCACCGTCACCTCCAGTTGTTCCAGTGCCGTGCGGAAATGGTTCGCGTAGTCGGCGATGCCATTTTTCTCCGGTGGCAACGGAGCGAGCAGGGCGACGCGCATCAGAATGCCCCTCGGTACTTGGCGATGGTTTTCAGCACCTTGGCCGGCACTTCGAATTTGCGCCGGTTGATGATGATGCCGTCGACCTTGCCGAACGCGGTGTTGAGGATCGACAGCGCGTGCTCCACCACCGGCACCGTGCTCTTCTGCGCTTCCACCACCAGCGCAATCAGGTCGGCCCGACGTAGGTTGATAAACGCATCGCGGTTATCCAGCAGCGCCGAGGCGTCCAGCAGCACCACTTCACCTGGCGCCGCCGGTTCGGCGCCGCCCACACGCACGTTGATACCGTTTTCCTGCAGCAACTGACGCAGTTGTTCCACCACAAAGGTCACCCCTTCGCCGTGACGTGCCGAGGTCAGCCCCAGGGTCAGGCCCTGCTCGGCGATGCGCTCCAACTGCAGCAATCCGTACAGCCGGTAGATACTCGCATTGAACGCGTTGGTGCTTTGGGCGGTGCTGGTGTCCAGCTCGGGCAAGGTGGTCCACAGCGGCAGGCCGAACTTGCGTTCCGCCAGGCCGCCATCGTGGATGCGCTGGTCGAGCAGGTAGCACAGGTAGATCACCAGCAGGCCGACGACGAGGGCGAATGGGACCGCCAGCACCAGCATCACCAGGGTCTTGGGGAAGATACGGCCGGGGTTCAGGGTGGCCTCTTCGATCACCGCGATGTTGCTGATCTGGCTGTTATCCAGTTCACGGTCAATGCGTGATTTTTCCAGGTTGTCCACATACAACGCGTAGTTGCGTTCGGCGGCGCCCAGCTCCCGGGCGAGGCGTGTCAGTTCCGGTTCGATCTCCAGGGCTTGCTTGCGCTGGGCTTCGAGGTTGGCCAGTTGTTTCTGTTGTTGAGTCAGTTGGGTACGCAGCGCGAGGTTGTTGCTCGACTCATCCAGCAGTACTCGCTGCAAGTGGATTTCCAGGGTATTGGGCGCGCGGTTTTCCGAGCTTTGCACGGTGTTACTTTCACTCGCGACATGGGCCTGCATTGCGCGGATCGATGCATCCAGGGCTTTGACCGGCGGCGCGTTGTCCGTGTAGGTGCGCATCATGTCGGCCTTTTCCAGCAGCTTCTGGTTCAGCAGGCGACGCAAGTCCTGCTGCTGGGGGTTCAGTGCGATCTGGCGCACCGTGGTGACTTCCTTGGGCTGGCTCTTGAGCTGGGTGCGGGTGCTCTGGATGGCGCTGTCGGAGGAGGCGATCAGGCGCGTGGTGTTGAACGTTTCGCCCCGCAGTACGTTGATGCGCTCGGACAAGTCTTCCAGGCGATCGGTGATGCTCGCCGCGCCGATCTGGTTCAGGTGCGTGAGGATCTGTTGCTTGTAGCTCTGGATCTCGGTGGCGCTGGTGGCTACCTGGCCTTCATAGAAGACGTACAGGCTCTTGCGCCCCAGGGCCTGGGTGCGTTCGTTGACATAGGTCTCGACCCAATCCTTGACCACCGCCTGGGCTATCTCCGGGTCGCCCCAGGTAAAGTTGATGTCCATGACCGTGGAGCCGGCCGCGTGGCTCACCTCGAAGTTCTTTTCCAGGCCCGCCGCCAGGCGTTCCACCGGCGTGGTTTTTTCCACCACGCCGACAGTTTCCAGTACCACGCGGATGCCATCGAACACCGCGCCTATGCCACTCTTGACGTAGTACTTGGTGCGCTTCCAGAAGCCTTCCGGTGGCGGTGCGTTACTGATCACTTCCAGGTAGTGCTCGGCCACCGCCCGCACAATCGGGCGCCCGGTGAGCAGGCGCTCTTCGTCGACAATCGGGTCGCGCTGGGTGCTGGGCATCACCAGCGCCTGGCGGTTGCTGATCTCGATGGGCAAGGTCGAATCACGCCCCGGCTTGACCAGCAGGCGCGCCGTGGATTCGTACTTGGCCGGCAGCAGGAAAGCCCCCAGCAGAATGATCACCAGCGCCGCAATGGCGGCCAGTCTGAACTCGTGGCGGAAGATGAAGAACAGGCGTAGCAGATCACGAAAAGAACGGATCTCGATCATGGATGTCGCTCCTTTAGTTATTGCCGCCGCTGGTTCGGGTGTAGTTGTAGCCGACCCCAATGGACTTGGTGAACGGAATCAGTTGGTTCATGTAGGTATCCACGCCCTGGATGCGCTCGCCGACGTTGGACTTGGGCACGAACACCACGTCGCCGCGTTGCAGGCGCACCGGCTTGCGTCCGTTGGCGCCGGTCTTGAGGAGCTGGCTGAAGTCCAGGAAGTAAGCACGATAGGCGCCCTGGGCATCTTCGCGCAGCAGCGCAACCATGCTCGCGTTGCCCGCCGGGCTGACCCCGCCGGCGCCGACAATCGCCTGCTCCAGGGTATTGGCCGTGGCGATCTGCACCGCCGTGGGGTTATTCACCGCACCGCCGACGATCACCGAGTTGCCCGGCGCCTGGTTGATGTTCACCGTCACCCGGGGTTCGCGGTAGGTCGCCGCGAGCTCGTGGGTCAGTTGGGTGGCCAGCTCCGATGGCTGGCGCCCGGCAACCTGGATCGGCCCCAGGAACGGGTAGTTGATCTTGCCGTCGGTCTGCACCGTGTACAGCGTCAGCTCGTAGATGGTGCTGACGTTGAACGCCGACAGCGTCGGCATCTCGCCAGCATCGCGGACGATGCGCAACTGGTCGCCGATACGGATGCGTTCCACTGCCGGTGGCAGCTGGGCCAGTTGGTCGAGGGCGCGCTTGCCGTCCTCGACGGTCTTGCTGTCCGGTGGTTCGATACGCGCCGGGGTGTTGCAGGCGGCCAGGGCCAGCATGGCCAGGGCGAGCACGCTTCGCTTCATCAAGGGGGATTTCCTGTGGGTCATGATGCTCACCTCCAATAACCGGGAAACATGCTGATGCGCCGCTTGAGGGCGAGCGGCAGGCGGCGTTCAAGATGGCCCAGGCGGTAACCGAGCAGTTTGAACGCACTGCGCACCAGCACCTCGGGCGCGCGGTGCAAGGCGCCGGCTTTGCGCAGCGCCGCGAGTTCGGCCAGCACATAGCGTTTGCCCTCGCCACCCGCGTCGCCAAAGGCCTGCTTGATCCACGGCTCGCGGCCGTAGAACACGCCAATGTCGAAGTAGCGGTGAAACTCGTCCATGAGTTTGTAATCGTGAGAGTGATGCACCAGCGCGGTGGCGGCATAGCGCACCTTGTAGCCGTCGAGCAGCATGCGTGCGGCCACAAAGGCGTCTTCGCTGCCGATCACGTCGGCAGGGAAGCCACCCACGGCCTGCAACACACTGCGCCGGTACACCGAAAACGAGTCGGAGCTGAAGCAGGTCTTGATCCCAAGCTCCGGTGCATCGGCCAGGCTTTTGCTGCGGCTGTGTTCCGGGTAGTTGAAGTGCCGCGATTGCGCGCCCAGCACGCCGGCATCGGGCTGGGGCAATTGCCGTCCGTAGGCGACGCCGTTGAGCGGGTCCTGCTGCAATTCATCGAGCAGGTTGGCAAAGGTCTCGGGCGTCGCCGGGATGGCGTCCTGGGTCATTACGATCAGCGCGTCGCCACCCACCTGTTCGCTGGCCCAGCGGCGGGTGCCGCCATGGTTGAAGTCACGGGCGTCGATCACCTCGACCCGCGCGCCGAACGCGCGAAAGCGCGCCACGGTGTCATCGCTGGAGGCGCTGTCCACCACCAGCATCTCGTCAGGTTGCAGGGTTTGCATCTTCAGCGCAGGCAGCAGGCGTGCCAGGTGGCTGGAGGCGTTACGGGTGGGGATGATCAATGAAGTGCGCATGTCATTTTTTCGCCTCGGCAGGCGCGCGGCCGTAGATGTCGTCGAAGCGCACGATGTCGTCTTCGCCCAGGTACTCGCCGCTCTGCACTTCGATCATCACCAGGTCGATGATGCCGGGGTTGGTCAGCCGGTGTTTGTGCCCGGCGGGAATGTAGGTGGACTCGTTGGCGTTGATCAGGAACTCGCGGTCGCCATTGGTGATCTGTGCCGCGCCGCTGACCACCACCCAGTGTTCGCTGCGGTGGTGGTGCATCTGCAACGACAGTGAGGCCAGGGGCTTGACCACGATGCGTTTGATCTTGAAGCGGCTGCTTTCTTCCAGCACGGTGTAGGTGCCCCACGGCCGGGTCACCGTGCGGTGCAGGCTGTACGCCGGATGGTTCTGGCGCTTGAGTTCGGCGACGATATGGCGCACATCCTGGCTGCGGTGGGCGTCGGCGATCAGCAGTGCGTCGGGGGTATCCACGATGATCAGGTCGCGCACCCCCACGGCGCCCAACACGCGCTTGGGCGAGTCGATGTAGCAGTTGTGCACGTCATGCAGGATCGCCTCGCCATTGACCTGGTTGCCATGGGCATCGCTGGGGGTGAGCTGGCGCAGCGCTTCCCAGGAACCGATGTCGCTCCAGCCAATGTCACAGGGCACTACGGCGACTTGCTGGGACTTTTCCATCAAGGCCACGTCGATGGAAATATCCGGTGCGCTGCCGAACGCATCCGCATCCAGTTCACGTTGGCGCGAGGTTTTGTTTTGCAGGCTCTGGCTTTGTTCCAGCGCGGCGCGGGCGGCCTCCAGCACGGCGGGGGCATGGGTGGCCAGTTCGTCCACCAGGGTGCTGGCCTTGAAGCAGAACATGCCGGCGTTCCACAGGTGCTTGCCGCCGTCCAGATAAGCCTGGGCGGTGGCCAGGTCGGGTTTCTCGACGAAGCGTTTGACTCGGTAGCCGTGGCTCAGCGGCTCGCCTTGTTCGATATAACCAAAGCCGGTTTCCGGGTGGTCGGGCTGGATGCCGAAGGTCACCAGGTAGCCGGCTTCGGCCAGGTCGCGGGCCTGGGTCACGGCCTCGGCGAACGCCACTTCATTGAGGATCAGGTGGTCGGCGGGCATTACCAGTAACTGTGCGTCGCCGCCGAAATGCTCCTGCACATGCAGGGCCGCCACGGCGATGGCCGCCGCCGTGTTGCGCCCGAAAGGTTCCAGCAGCAGGTCGAGGGGCAGGCGGGCGTTGTTCACTCCGCGGTAGTCGTCGAGGGTGCGAAACAACAGGTCGCGGTTGGTCACCGTGAGCACGCTTTCCACGCCGGGCAGTTTGGCCGCGCGCAGGAAGGTTTTTTGCAGCAGGCTCTGGCCATCGCGCATGCGCATGAACGGCTTGGGCATGTTCTGCCGCGACACCGGCCACAGTCGAGTGCCCGAACCACCGGAAACGATGCAGGGAATTAATCCGTTGAGGGTCTTCATCAATAGACTTCCTTGGTGGAAAGGACGGCCGGGACCGTCATGAAAACGATGTACAGGTCAAACCACACCGACCACTTGGAGATGTACTCCAGGTCGTACTCGACACGTTTCTGGATCTTGAACAGGGTGTCGGTCTCACCCCGGTAACCGTTGATCTGCGCCCAGCCGGTAATCCCCGGTTTCACGCGGTGGCGCGAGCTGTACTCGCTCACCGCCACTTCGAAGGGAATGCCGGCGGCTTTGGTCGCCGTGGCATGGGGGCGCGGGCCGACCATGGACATGTTGCCCAGCAGCACGTTGAACAACTGCGGCAGCTCGTCGATGCTGGTCTTGCGGATAATGCGCCCCACCCGGGTGATGCGCGGGTCCTGGCGGGTGGTCTGGCGTTCGGCGGTGAAGTCGCTCTGGTCGGTGTACATCGAGCGGAACTTGAACACGCGGATTTCGTTGTCGTTGTAGCCAAAGCGGTTCTGGCGAAACAGGATCGGCCCTTTGGAGTCGAGCTTGATCGCAATCGCCGTCGCGACCATCACAGGGGACAGTGTCACCAGCGCCAGGCTGGCCAGCAGCACATCCTCCAGGCGCTTGATCACCGGTGACCAGCCACGCAACGGCAATTGCGAGGTGTTGAACATCAGGATCCCGCCCACATCGGTGATGCGGCTATGGCCGTAGCGCAGGGCGGCCATGTCGGGCACCAGCATCACGTTCACCGACATCTGCCGCAGGCGATTGACCAGCCCGTGGATGCGCTGCTCCGCGGCCCAGGGCAGGCAGATCATCACTTGGTTGACCTGCTCGGCGCGGATGAGTTTCTCCAGGTCACGGGTGTTGCCCAGCAGGGGCAGGTTGCTCAATTCCTTGGGGATCCGCTCGGTGCGATCGTCGATAAAGCCGATCAGGCCGGAGCGGATATCACCGTTGCGTTGCAGGTGATCGGCGACGTGCATGGCGGTGTCGGTAAAGCCCAGGATCACCGTACGTTGCAGGTATTTGCCCTTGCGCATCAGGCTGCGGTACAGGCGCAGCATCAGCAGGCGCTCAAGGCAGAACAACCCGAGGCTGGCGACGTACCAGGCCACCAGGTTACGCGGGGTCAATTGCGGGAAAAACTGCAGGATCTGGTACATGAACAACAGGATGCAAAACGCCGCCGACCAGGCCTTGACCTTGGTTTTCAGGCGCAGCCGGTTGCTGAACAGTTCTTCGGAATAGATGCCCAGGGCCTGGAACAGAATGATCGTCAGGACCGCGAAAAATACCAGCAGGCCGAGGAAGTGCCCGCGCAGTTCGGGGTTCATTGGGTCGATGAACATCACCAGGATCAGCGGGGGCAAAATGGCACTCAGGCCATGTATGAACTTGACGAAAACAACAAAGAACTCAACAAAACCGGCGCGCGTTAAAAACAGGCTGTCGACGGACGACTTCTCTCGCATAAAACATCCCTCATTGCACGCCAGAGCTATTGTTTGGATGTTTGTTCAATAAAGCAGCGAACTGCTTTAGAGGGCACTTCCAACTATGGCTACTCTGGGTAATACGCAACTATCAATTCAAATGCGGCTATCCATTTGAAGGGAATTTGCGGGGGTAGTGACTACAGGAGTGTTCCCTTAATCAATTTGTCAATTAATTGACGATGGTGCGGAGGTGGCAGGGCAGACAGGTTTATCAGTGTTTTGTTCGGCATTTTATTGACATTCCTTGTCCGGGTACGCGGTGATTGGGTGTGTTTTTGAGTGTAGAAACAAATGCAGGATTTTTCCTGCATAAAGGAAAAACCTTTTTTCAAAGGCGGTAGGAAGGGGGGACAAAGAGGGGGTGGCAGGGCGCACGAAGTGCCCTGCCTGCGGGACTTTCGCCAGATCAGAAGTTGCCTTTCAAACTCACCGTAAAATTTCGCGGCTCGCCATAAAAGTTACCCCAGGAGGCTGTACCCACCGTGTTGTAGTAACTTTTATCGAACAGATTGTTGCCGTTGAGTGCGACGGTCCAAGTGTCGTCGATACGGTACGCCACACGGGCACTCCAGGTTGCGTAACCGGCCTGTTCGAGCTTGATGGTCTGCACGCGGTAATTGCTGCTCTGAGCGTTGACGCCGGTGCCCACGCTCCATTTCGACAGGGCGCCGTCGAGCTGGTAGTCGCCCCACATGCGCAGCATGTGTCGAGGTACGTAGGTGTTGGACGTACCGCCCTCCAGGGCGGTATCGATGTTCTTCAGGGACTTGGTCTGGGTGTAGGTGTAGCCGCCGGATACCTGCAGGCGCTCGAGCACTTCACCGCTGATTTCCGCCTCCACGCCCTGGGCACGCACCTTGCCGCTGTCGGTGTAGCAATAGCCGTCGGCGGAGGTCGGGCACTGGGCGATGTAATCGGATTCGGCCGCGTTTTTCTCGACGGCGCGGAACAGCGCCAGGGAGCTGTTGAGGCGCCCGTCGAACCATTCGCCCTTGATACCCAGCTCGTAGTTGTCACCGATCTTCGGCTTGAGCGCGGCGCCATCGAGCGTGGCATAGGAACTTTGCGGCTGGAAGATATCCGCGTAGCTGGCGTACACCGACAGGTGCTCATTAAGGTCGTAGATCAGTGCGGCAAACGGCGTCACTTCACCGGTTTCCCGGGTGCGGGCATCCTGCAAGGCCCACTCGCCCCAGGCCAGGTTGTTGGACTGGCGACGGTTCTCGTACCAGCTCACGCGGCTGCCTACGATAAACATCAACGGCTCGGCCAGGCGCAGGCGCAAGGTGGTGTAGGCGCCGTACTGGGTGGCGGTTTCCTTCACCGTGCCGCCGCGATACATGTTCGGCCAGAAGGTGCTGTTGGCCGGCTCCGGGAAATGGTGGTCGGGTTGGTAGATGCTTTGGCGTCTGGGCAGGTTCTGGATCGCGTACACATCGTCCTGGGTACCACGGCTGCCATTGGCACCGAGGATCAGTTCGTGTTCCAGCCCGAAGGCTTCGAACTTGCCGTCCACATAGGCGTCGAGGCCGAAGTCCTTGTGGTCGTAGTCCATCAGCGCCGCATAGGAGTTGGCCGTAGGCGTCGGGTTGCCGTAGGCAATGGTGCCTTCGCTGGCGGCGTATTTGGTGTCTTGCAGGTTGCGGCTGTGCACGGCCGCAACCTTGAGTTTCCAGTCATCGTTGAAGTGATGGGTGAGGTCGGCGAAGAAGGTGGTGCGCCGGCTTTGCCAGTCGTTCCAGGATTGGCCCAGGCAGGTGGAGCGGCTGAGGTGGGCGCTTTTGCCGTCGGCATAGCGCGGCAGGCCGCCCCAGCACGGTGTGGCGTCGACGTCTTCATAGCTGGCGCCGAAGCCCAGGGTGGTGTCGGCGCTGAGATCGACATCCAGGGCGCCATAGAACGCCTGGTCCTGGCGCTTGGAAATATCCATGTAGGAACCGCGATTCTGTTGGCTGATCGCCGCGCGGCCGCGCACCGTACCGCTGTCATTCAGCGGGCCGCCGGTGTCGACGTCGGCGCGGTAGTTGTCCCAGGTGCCGGCGGACAGCGACAGGCTGGTGGTGGGCTTGGCCTGGGGCCGCTTGCGCACGAAGTTCACCGCGCCGCTGGCGGTGCCGGCGCCCTTGAGCATGCCCGCCGCGCCCTTGAGCACTTCGACGCGGTCGTAGATCGCCATGTTCGCGCTGAAGCTGTCGGCCTGCACGTAGTCCTTGCCCATGTCCAGGGGCACGCCATCGTACTGGTACTGGCCGAGCATCTTGAAACCACGGGAATAAAAATATTTGCCGCCCATGGGTGATTCGTAAGTGGTGATCCCGGGCGTGCGTTCCATCACGTCATCGATGGTGGTGAGGTTCTGGTCATCCATCAATTGGCGGGTCATCACACTCACTGATTGCGGCGTTTCCCGCAGGCTGTGTTCGCCCTTGCCGATCGTCACCGCACCCGTGGTGTAGGCACCGGTGCCATCGGTGGTGGCGCCCAACCGCTCACCGGTGACCGTGGTGGCGCCCAGGTTCAGCGCGCCGCCGTCGGCCACTTGCGGCAACAGCAGCCAGGTACTGTTGCCCTGGCGCTGGGCTTGCAGGCCCTGGCCACGCAGCAACTGGCCGAGCGCCTGCTCGCGGTCCAGGCGACCACTCAGGCCCTGGCTGGTCTTGCCGGCGACGCTGGTGGCGTCATACGACAGGCTGATGCCGGCCTGGCGGGCGAACTGGTCCAGGGCCGTGGCCAGGGAACCGGCGGCGATGTTCCAGTCGCGGGCCTGGGTGTCGCTGGCCGGCGTTTCGGCCCATGCGAACGGCGGCGCGGTTGCGCAGCTCAGGCAGGCGCCGAGCAAGGCGGCGTGCACCGCGTGCTTGAGGGGTGAACGTGGGAAGGGGAACGCTTGCATGACCGCGGGATGCTCCTGAAGGAAGTGAACAGAACCGGCCTGTTGATCGGCCTTTCCTTACAGGTCGAGCGGCAATGAGAATTCACCTCATTTATTTTCGAATGTTAAACGCGGGCGGTGACGGTCACCCAGTAGCGGCTGCGGTAAGTGACATCGAGCTTGAGTGAGTGGGCTACCAGGCCCAGCACCTCATCGGTGTCGTCCAACTGATAAGTGCCCGACACCCGCAACCCGGCCACCGCTTCGCTGCAGCGCAGCAGGCCGTTGCGGTAGCGGCCCAGCTCGGCGAGGAAAGCATCCAGGCGCATGTCCCGGGCGCTGATCACGCCTTCGCTCCAGGCCCAAGGGTCCAGGCCATTGGCGGCGAGAGAACGAATGCCACTGCGGTCGAACAGCACCTGTTCGCCGGGCTTGATCACTTGGCGCGCGCCGGCGACGTGGTTTTCGGCAAACACCGCCACCGTGCCCTGCTGCACAGCGAGCATGGTGCCTTGGGGCTCTTCGCGCACCAGGAAGCGCGTGCCGAGGGCGCGCAGGTAACCGTCACGGGTCTGTACCCAGAAGGGCCGGTTGTCGGCACCGGGATTGACCAGTATTTCACCCTGGCGCAACTGCACCAGGCGCCGTTCCTGAGTCAATACCGCGTCGAATGCGCTGGCGCTGTTCAGTTGGATACGGCTGCCGTCGTTCAACGCCACCCAACGCCGTTCGCCGGTGGCAGTGCGGTAGTCGGCCATCAAGGCGGGCAGCGGGGTGTAGTCGCGGCCAAACCAGGTCAGGCCGGCCGCACCAGCCACCAGGCCGAGCAGCTTCAACCCTTCGCGACGGCTGATACGTCGACGTGCACCGTGCAGGGCGTGGCGGCCGACCTGCGCGGGCAGGTGGCTGAGCTCATCATTCATCGCCGCCACCCGCTGCCAGACCTGCTGGTGTTCGGCGCTGGTGTGCAGCCAGCGCTCGAACGCAGCGGTGCTGGCGTCGTCGGCGACGTTGAAGCGCAGCTTGATCATCCACTGGATGGCCTGGTCGAGCAGGCGCGGGTCAGAGGTCTGCATAGCGCAACCGATAGCAGGCATGCAGCGCCTTGGACAGGTCACGCTCCACCGTGGCCTTGGACACCCCGAGGCGCAGGGCGATCTGCGCGCAGGTCAGGCCGTCCAGTTGCGCCAGCAGGAACGCTTCACGCACCCGCGGCTTGAGCTGGTCGAGCAGGCGGTCGATACGTTCCAGGCTGTCGAGAATCAGCAGGCGGGTTTCTTCCGACGGCACGTCGGCCTGGGGGAAATGCGCAAGGCTTTCGAGGTAGGCGCGCTCCAATTCCCGGCGTCGGTACTGGTCGATCATCAAGCTGCGGGCGATGCTGCTCAGGTACGCGCGCGGCTGCAGCACGGCCTGCTGTTTGCGTGCGTTGAGCAGGCGCACAAAGGTTTCCTGCGCCAGGTCGGCGGCACGTTCACGGCAACCGGTGCGTCGGCTCAACCAGCCGCGCAGCCAGGAGTGATGGGTGTGATAAAGCTGGCCGATGGCGGCATGGTCCAGTGGGTGATCGCTCGACATGGGCATCCTGGCGCAGCCGTCTTAATTGATAATGTTTCGCATTCTAGACGCTGGTCGTGGCCATTCGCAATTGCCGATGAACAATGTATCCAGCACAATTTTTTGTTCGCCCCAGGCCCACGCACTAATGTGCAGGTTTTTCCCGGTGGAGGGCTTGAGCATGATCGACCTTGGGACCCTGGCGGTTTTTTCAGGTGCTGTGCTGTTGTTGCTGTTATCCCCGGGGCCGAACATGGCCTTTGTGATCAGTCATGGCGTCACCCACGGCTGGCGTGGGGGAGTGGCCTCGGCCCTGGGCATCGGTGTGGCTGACGTGTTGCTGACCGCATTGACCGCCACCGGGGTGACGGCGTTGGTCGCCAGTTGGCCGCCATCCTTTGACGTGATCCGCTATGCGGGTGTGGTCTATCTGCTGTGGCTGGTGTTCAAGACGCTGCAGAAAAAAACTGGGCTGGACCCTGCCTCCCTACACCGCGTGCCCCTTTGCCGGGTGTTTCTGCAGGCGATGCTGAACAGCCTGCTCAACCCCAAGGCGTTGCTGTTTTTTGTGGTGTTTTTGCCGCAGTTCGTACGGCCGCAGGCCGGCTCCATCGCCGTGCAGTTGATGCTGTTGGGGGGCGTGCTGACTTTGATCGCTGGGGTGTTTCACCTGCTGCTGGGTATTTTCGGCGGGGTGCTGAGCCGCTTCTTCGCCAGGCGCCCAAAAGGCGCCTGGCTACAGAAATGGGGCCTGGCGACGGTGCTGAGCGTGCTGGCGGTGCGCCTGGCGGTGATGTCGCGCCCAACCTGACCCCATGAGGTGAAGGGATTGTGCGGCGAGCAAGCGGTCTGTGGCCAAACGAGCTTGTTGGGGTGAACGAGCTTCTTATTATGGTGAGCGAGCTTGTTGTGGTGAGCGAGCTTGCTCGCGCCGGGGCTGCGCAGCAGCCCCTCCAAAGCTTGGGGCCGCTTCGCGCCCCAGCGCGAGCAAGCTGGCTCACCACTGGTACAGGCTCAGCCCAGCCGTGCTGCTGCGCGCGCGACGATTTCACCGCGCACCCTGCGCGATTCGGCGGTGCGCTTTTTGGCTTCCTCCAGTACATGCGCAGGCGCTGTGTCCGGGCGACCCGAATCGAACGGCGGTGCCGGCGCGTATTCGATCTGCAACTGCACCAGTTGCGCCGCCGCTTCGCTGTACAACTCCGCCGCCAGCACCAGGGCAAAGTCGATACCGGCGGTAATGCC
>NZ_MBDT01000010.1:0-69418 GCF_001702295.1 Pseudomonas sp. S3E12 | reverse complement strand
GAACAGGTTGCCGTCACGCACCACGCGCTCCTGTACCGGGATGGCGCCGAGCGGGGCGAGCATGTCGTGGTAGGCCCAGTGCGTCGTCGCCTTGCGCCCGCGCAGCAACCCCGCCGCGCCGAGCACCAGCGAGCCGGTGCACACCGAGGTCACGTAGCGTGCGGTCTGCGCCTGGGCCTTGAGGAAGTCCAGGGTCTGCGGGTCTTCCATCAATGGGCCCACGCCGGAACCGCCGGGCACGCAGATCACATCCAGCGTCGGGCAGTCGGCATAGGTCATGGTCGGCGTGAACACCAGGCCCGTGCTGGAGGTGACCGGCGCCAGGTCCTTCCATATCAGGTGCAGTTTCACGTCCGGCAGCGAACCCAATACGTCGTAGGGGCCGGTCAGGTCCAGTTGCTGAATGCCGGGGAACAACAGAAAGCCGATCTGCAAGGTCATGAATGAAGCTCCGAGAAAGGGGTAGACGACCTCACTCTAGCGGCCTAGGCTTTGGCGAATACGCCATTGAACCCACGAATCACGCCAACCATGCCCAGAATTGTCCACGTACTCGCTTTCGAGAATGCCCAGGTGCTCGACGTCACCGGGCCGCTGCAGGTGTTTGCGTCGGCCAATGACCTGGCGCGCCAGCGTGGCGTGCCGTTGCCTTATGCGGTCACGGTGATCGCCGACCAGGCCGGCCCGGTGATGACCTCCGCCGGCCTGGCGCTGGTGGCCGAGCCGTTGCCTGCGGTCGACCAGCCCTGCGACACCCTGGTGATCGCGGGTGGCTGGGGCGTGTACGGCGCCGCTGAAAAGCCTGCGCTGGTGGATTGGGTGCGCGAAAAAGCCCGGCACACTCGGCGCATGGCGTCGGTGTGCACCGGTGCGTTTTTGCTGGCGGCCAGTGGCTTGCTCGATGGTTGCCGCGTCGCCACCCACTGGACCCGTTGCGAAGAACTGGCGCGCAAGTTTCCGGCGCTGACCGTGGAGCCCAACCCGATCTTTATCCAGCAGGGCGCGGTGTGGACCTCCGCCGGTGTGACCGCCGGCATCGACCTGTGCCTGGCCCTGGTCGAAGAAGACCTGGGCCGCGCCGTGGCCCTGGAAGTGGCACGGCACCTGGTGGTGTTCCTGAAGCGCCCCGGCGGCCAGTCGCAATTCAGCGTGACCCTGTCCCTGCAAAAGGGCGGCAGCCGTTTCACCGAGCTGCATGCCTGGATAGCCGAGCATCTGACCCTCGACCTGAGTATCCCGACCCTGGCCGCCCAGGCCGGCATGAGCGAGCGCAGCTTCGTGCGCCATTACCGCGCCGAAACCGGCCAGACGCCCGCGCGCGCGGTGGAGCTGATCCGTGTCGAAAGTGCGCGCCGGCAACTGGCCGACAGCACCACGTCGATCAAGCGCATCGCCGTGCAGTGTGGTTTCGGCTGCGAAGAAACCTTGCGCCGCAGCTTTATGCGGGCCTTGTCGGTGACGCCCCAGGCCTACCGCGAGCGGTTCTCGCCGGTGGCCTAGGCGAGCAATTCAAACAGGGCGTCGAGGGTGGCCCGCGGTGCTTCCTGGGGAATATTGTGGCCCACACCGGGCAACACCTCCCGCCGGTAAAAAGCGCTGAAATGCTCCACGTCGTCATCCTCTTGCGACGGCGGGCCCACGCCGTCATCGGCGCCGCACAGCGAAATACTCGGCACCGCAATCGCCGGTTGCCGCGCCAGGGCCTGTTCGATGGCTTCCAGCGCCGGATCGCCAGGCGCATACATGAAACGGTGGCGATAGGAGTGAATCACCACCTCGACAAAATCCGGGTTATCGAATGACGGCGCCGTCTGCCCATACAGCCCCGGCCCTTCGGCCCAGGACGGCGACCACAGCGACCACAGCAACTCACACAGTTCGCGGCGATTGGCCGTCAGCCCGTCCACACCGCGCTGGGTATGGAAGTAGAACTGATACCACAACCGATGCTCCGTCGCCGGCGCCCGTGGTTGGAGCGACCTGGCAATGTCCTGGATGTTATAGCCATCGCCGGTCACCAGCCCGCGTACCCGTTCGGGCCACAGCGCCGCGACGATACACGCCGCGCGCCCGCCCCAGTCATACCCGGCCAGGGTGGCGTGCGGGATCGACAGCGCATCCATGAAATCCAGCAGATCCTTGCCCAGCGCTGCCTGTTGGCCGGAGCGCATCACCTGCGCGTTGATAAACCTCGTAGGGCCATAACCGCGCAGGTACGGCACCAGCACCCGGTAGCCGCGTTCGGCCAGCACCGGCGCAATCTCGTCATAACCGCGCGGGTCGTAAGGGAAACCATGCAGCAGGATCACAGGCTCGCCGTCAATGGGACCGTGGGTTTCATACGCCACATCGAGCATGGAGGTGCGCACGTAGAGGAGTGGGGCGGTGATGGTCATGGTGGGCTCCTGTCAGGTGTTGAAACTCTAGTCGAAAGACATGACGGGATGCCCTGCCTGTAAAGGCAGGGCGCCTCAGGGCTGCCAGGTCGTCTTCTCGCCACTGAGCTTGCGGTCCAGGAACGTCGCCGCGCTGATCAACGCCAGATGGCTCAACGCCTGGGGCGTATTGCCCAGGTGGCGGGCCTGGCTGTCGAACTCTTCGGCATACAGGCCCAGCGGGTTGGCGTAGCGCAGCAGTTGTTCGAATTCCAGGTGGGCCTTCTCCAATTGCCCGGCGCGGGCCAGGCATTCGACGTACCAGAACGAGCAGGCGGCAAATGCGCCTTCGGTGCCTTGCAGGCCGTCGATCGCGTTGTCGTCGTTGCGGTAGCGGTAGACCATGCCGTCGCGCACCAGGCTTTTCTGGATCGCCTGCAACGTGCTCAGCCAGCGCGGGTCGGTGGCGGCGACAAAACGCACCAGCGGCATCAGCAGCATCGAACCGTCCAGGGCGGTGCTGCCGATGTGCTGCACGAAATGCCCGCGTTCTTCGTTCCAGAAGTTGCTCCAGATATCGGCATAGATCGCCTGGCGGGTCTGGTCCCAACGTGCAAACGGCGCCGGCAACGAGCGCTTGGAGGCCAGGCGGATCGCACGGTCCAGGGCCACCCAGCACATCAGCCGCGAATGCAGGAAGTGATGCTGCTCGCCGCGCATTTCCCAGATGCCCACGTCTTTCTGGTTCCAGATTTCACACACCTGGTCAGCGACTTCCACCGTGTGTTTCCAGCCCTCGTGGGAGATGGCTTCGCCGTACTTGTTGACCAGGTACACCGCGTCCATCAACTCGCCATAGATATCCAGCTGGACCTGGTCGACCGCGCCATTGCCGATGCGCACCGGCTTGGCGCCGCCGTGGCCGCTGAGGTGTTCCAGCGCGGTTTCGGGCAGCTCCTGGCGGCCGTCGATGCCATAGAGGATATGGATCTTGGTCGGCTGGCCACAGCAGTCGCTGACCCGGCCCTTGAGCCAGCGCATATAGGCGTTGGCCTCGTCGACAAAACCCAGGCGCATAAACGCGTAGACGGTAAACGAGGCGTCGCGGATCCAGGTGTAGCGGTAGTCCCAGTTGCGTTCGCCCGCAGGCGTTTCCGGCAAACCGAAGGTGGCCGCGGCGATGATTGCGCCGTGTTTGCGCGAGGTCAGCAGCTTGAGGGCCAGGGCCGAGCGGTTGACCATTTCGCGCCAGCGCCCGCGGTAGTTCGACTGCGCGATCCAGCCGCGCCAGAACTTCAAGGTATGGGCCAGGGCCAGGTCGGTGCAGACACTGCCCACACGCTCATCGTCCTGGCCGCCGAGTACAAACTCGGCGCCTTCTTCCTGATCCAGGGTGAAGCGGGCCACGGCGGCGTTATCTTCGATCTGCAACGGATGGCTGCCGCACAGGCGCATGCCCGGCTGGCCATCGGCGTTGAAACAGGCGCTGGCGTTATCCAGGCTCGCCTCGGTGGCGGCGCGCGCATAGTCATGGCGCACGGCGCAGCGCAGATGGAGGGTGGCCGTGCCGCTGACCACGCGTACGCGGCGAATCAGCAGGGGCAAGTCGTCGATTTCTTCGCTGATGACCAGCAGGTCGGTGATTTCCACCACGGCGTCATCGCTGAGCCAGCGGGTTTGCAGCACATTGGTGTCGGGCAGGTAGATCTGTTCGCGGCGGGCGTTGGGCAGGTCCGGGGTGAGTTGAAACGTGCCGGCATCGGGGGTGTCGAGCAGTGAGCAGAAGATCGACGGGCTGTCGAACTCCGGCCAACAGAAGAAATCGATGCTGCCTTTATCGTTCACCAGCGCCGCGCTGCGCATGTCGCCGATGATGCCGTGGGCATCGATGGCGCTTTGTGGTTCGTTTTTCAAATCAACCATTGTCACGAAACTCCGGGTAAAGGCTCATGCCGCCATCAATGAACAGGGTGCTGCCGACCACGTAATCCGAGGCGTCACTGGCCAGCCATACCACGGCGTTGGCCACGTCCTCCACATCGCCGACCCGGCCATAGGGGATCAACTTGAGCAGCGCCTGTTCCGCCGCACCTTCGGTGGCGGCACGGTTGATCGCCGTACGAATCGCCCCCGGCGCAATGCCATTGATGCGAATGCGCTGTTCACTCACTTCCTGGGCGAGGGTGCGCATCAGCATGTCAACGCCGCCCTTGGACGCCGCGTAATTCACATGCCCGGCCCAGGGGATCAACTGGTGCACCGAGCTCATGTGGATGATTTTGCCGGCGGCGCGGGATACGCCTTCACGGATGCCCTGGCGCTTGAAGAGACGCACGGCCGCACGGGCACAGAGGAACTGGCCGGTGAGGTTGACGCCGATCACGGCGTTCCAGTCGTCGAGGGTCATGTCGACCACGGCGGCGTCCTTCTGCATACCGGAGTTGGCCACCAGGATGTCCAGATGGCCGAACGCCTCGAGGGTCTTTGCGAACAGGCGTTCCACATCTGCTTCTTTCGACACGTCGGCGCCGATGGCAATCGCCCGGCCGCCCTCGGCGTTGATCTGCTCTGCCAAGGCCTCGGCGGGGGCGGCCTGGCTGTTGTAATTGAGCACCACCGCAGCGCCGGCTTGCGCCAGGGCCCTGGCCGCACCGGCGCCGATACCGGAACTGGCGCCCGTTATCAGCGCCACTTGTTGCTCCAACGAGATATGCATTGCCCACCCGACCTTGAATTCGTGAGTTCAAGTAGCTGACTGGCGGCGCGCAACGGAAGTTCAGCCGTGTGAAATTAGCGACTACAACCATGGTGAAAAATGGAATAACAGAAGAATAAAAAATAACCATAAGATACTAAAAAACCGCTAAAAAGCGTTTGACAGGGTTTTTTGCCCCGTGTCTTATAAGCACACCTCAACCCGTTCCGCTGGTAGTTCGGAAGTCATGCGGAGTCACCTATAAGAGATGCCTATGTGTTTATCGGCAGCTATAGGGGAACTACCAGAGCAGGGAGCTACGCCGTTGCCTAAGTTAGTTATTTTCGATTGCGACGGTGTACTTGTCCAAAGCGAAGAGATCACCTTGTCTGTATTGATCGGCATGCTTAATGCTCACGCACAGGACGGCAAGACACTGGACAGTGTGTATTTCATTGAGCACTTTCGTGGAAGAAAGATTGCCGATTGCCTGTGCGAAGTAGAAAAGTTATTGGGTATTTGTTTGCCCCCTCGGTTTGAAGAGGACTTCCGAGTTCGAGCGCTGGAAGCATTGACGCTTAATGTGAAAGCGACTGATGGGATACTTGACGTATTGGAAGTGCTGGACATCCCCTATTGCGTAGCCTCGAGTGCGCCGCGCAATAAGATCGAACAGTGTTTAAGCCTTGTGGGGTTGTTGCCTTATTTCGAAGGGCGAATATTCAGTTGTTATGAATTGGGGCGTTGGAAGCCTGATCCGCTGGTGTTTTTAACGGCGTGTGAAACTTACAACGTCGAACCCTGTGATGCGCTGGTGATTGAAGACAGTGTCACAGGGATTCAAGCCGCCGTGGCAGCCACTATAAAAGTCCTGGGTTTTGGTCCGTTGTCTCGACATCGAATATTGGCCGAAGCCGGTGCGTTACCTTTTGCCGATATGCGTGAGTTACCGACCCTCATTGATCACGTTACTCAAGGAGCAAGTGTTGTGGGCACACTGGGTTATATAGAGCGACTTAAACGTAATGATCCCTGTTCGGAAGTGTGGTGGGATTCGTCGCCCGTGGTGTACGCACCGTATAAACAGCATTTGTTGGACAAGTACCCGGCAGCCGCCGCCCATATCGAACAGTTGATGCCGCAGGATTTCTCCCAGCCCTGGGGCTTCAGCAGTGTGACCACCAACCCCCGGCTGGTGACGGCGGCGATCCTCGACAAGAAAGAGTATTGGTCGTCGCGTTTTAATCTGGCCAGCCTGTCTCCCGGGGAATTGCGCAAGCAGCTCTACAACGAAGTGATTGCAGAAGGCGCCTCGATGCTCAAGCCGCTGTGGGTGCAATCGGCCCAGGCCGATGGTTGGCTATGCGCCCAGGTCGACCCGTCGGACGTGCGGTGCAGCGAACGCATGACCGCGCGGGGCCTGGAGCTGCATCGCCTGGCCGCGAATGTGATGGTGAAAGTGCCGGGCAGCCTGGAGGGTTTCACGACGATCGAACACCTGGTGGCCCAAGGCGTTTCCGTCAACATCACGTTCTGCTTCACCGTTTCGCAGTTCCAGGCCGGTATCCAGGCGATAGAGCGGGGCATCGCCTGCGCCCTCCGCAATGGCGTCGACACCGGCCGTTGCAAGTATGTGATCACCTTTATGATCGGGCGTTTTTCCTGCCAGCCCGAGTTCGCCTTGCAGGCCGCAGAGCGTGGCCTGGCGCTGGGCCCGGAGGACATGCGCTGGGCCGAGCTGATGATTTACCAGCAGATCCAGGCCCTGGTCGCGGCCTCGAAGGTGCCGGTCAAGACCCTGCTGTCCAGTATCAAGGTCGACGTTGACGAACGTGGTCACAAGCACTGCTGGCACCTGGAAAAGACCGGGCTGACCACCACGTGCTACACGCTGACGCCGGATGTGGTGGAGTTTCTGATCGAGCGTGAAAGCCACGGCAAACCGGTGGCGCCCGCCCGTGAACCCCAGCAGGCGCCGGCTGAGACGTTCGCCCGGCTCATCCGCATTCCGTACTTCTGCGAAGCCTATTTCATCGACAGCATCGAGCCCTACGACTTTGGCAATCATGAGGCGTTTATCAACGCCTGCAACGAAGCCAACAGTGCGCATCGGCGCCTGACCGACTACTGCGTGCGCCTGTGTCCGGTCGCGAAGCCTTTCGCACGCTCGCTCAACGCCATCCTGGCCGCTGAATACGGGGTGCTGGCATGAACAAGATGGTCGGGTTGTGGGCGCACCCGCGTTCCCGTTCCACGGTGTTGGAGCGTGTGTTTATCGAGCGAGGGGATTTTGAGGTTTTCCACGAGCCGTTTGCCCATATGGCATTTTCCGCAGATTCAGTGATTCCTTCGGATGAATGGGACCACAGTTTGCCCACCACCTATCAAGGCATAAAAGAGCAACTGCTCAAGGCCCGGGAAAGTACCAATGTCTTTCACAAAGACATGTGTTACCACTGCCTGGATGACTTGAAAGTTGACCGGGACTTCCTGGCGCAACAACACAATATTTTTATTATTCGCGAACCCGCCAGCAGCATTATTTCCCATCACCGGGTACACCCTGATATGCCCATGGAGGCCATCGGGCATAAAGCCTTGTACGAGATTTTTTGTGTGGTCACCAAACTCATCGGAAAAGTGCCTTATGTGATTAATGCCGATGACCTTGCCGCCGAGCCGGAGCGTGTCATTCGTAAACTGTGTGACTACTTGCAGATTGAATTTCTGCCCCACGCCATGACATGGAAACGCGAATGTCCACGACAGTGGAAAACCTGGAGAAGTTGGCATGTGGCGGCGGAGAACAGTGAACGCATTGCTCTGCCGGATAAACCTGCTATCGATATGGACGCTTTCGATCGGTCGCCAAAATTAAAAGCCTTTTACGAATACCACCGACCCTTCTACGCACGCATGAATGAATTTTGCCAATAAGGATTGTTGTATGAAAAAGTTGATTGTCACCGGTGCGGCCAATGGGATCGGCCGGGCTACTGTGGAAAAGGCTATCCAGGCAGGTTATTTCGTTATCGGTGCCGACAAGGATGCCGAAGGCCTGCGTGCGTTACAGCGCACTTACACGGCGGATGTATTGGAGACCCATGTCGCGGACTTTTCGGATAATGCGCTGATCAAGGGGTTTATCCCTGCGCTGTACGAGCGACACGCAACTATTCATGCATTAATCAATAACGCCGGTATTTACCACGGCAAAAGTATCTATGCCTATTCCGATGCCGAAGTGGACGAAATCCTGACTGTGAACCTCAAGGCCTTGGTCTATCTCTCCAAAGACTTCGCCGAACGGGAGATGAAACACGAGGCGCCGCGCAGCATCGTCAATATCGCCTCGGTGGCGGGCGAAGTGGGCAGTTGCGATGCCTTGTACGGCGCCACCAAGGCGGCGGTGATCGGCCTGACCAAAGCCAATGCCTGGAATTTTGCGCCGTTCGTGCGGGTTAACGCAGTGTCGCCGGCGCTGATCCATGACACCGCCATCTACGACACCATCCCTGAATACCGCCGCGCCGAGTACGCGCGCCAGGAAATCCTCAAGGATCCGATCCTGCCCGGCGGCGTTGCCGAGGTCATTTTGCTGGTGATCAGCGATGCCATGCGGCATGTCACCGGCAAGGTCATTCCGGTAGACAACGGAGCCTACCCACGATGAGCCCATCAGCCCCCAAGAAGAAACTGCTGCTGGTGGGCGCAGGCAACCTGTGTCTGCAGATCCTGAAGATTCTCGGGCCGAGAAATGCCTTTGAATTCGTGGTGCTGGGGCGCAATGAAGACGCGACCGTGCGGCTGTGCAACCTGGTGGCCCTGTCGTGTGCACAGTTGGGGCAAGACATCACGATCAAGCCGGTGATCGCCGACCTCACCGATATCGACCGGGTCACCCAGGTGCTGCGTGCAGAGGCGCCGGACCTGGTGGTGAACTGCGCGTCGTTGCAGTCGTGGCGGGTGATCACCGGGTTGCCCAGGCTCTCGTTCGAGCAACTCGACCAGGCGCAGTTCGGCCCCTGGCTGCCCATGCACCTGACGCTGATGCATCACTTGATGCAGGCGGTGAAAGCCTCCGGTATCGCGGCCAGGACGATCAACGCGGCCTTTCCCGATGCGGTCAACCCGATCCTGGCCAGGATCGGGCTGGCGCCGGATATTGGCGTGGGCAATGTGGCCAACCTGGTCCCGGCAGTGCGATTTTCCATCGCGCGGCTGCTGGAGTGTGCGCCTGCCGATGTGCAGGTGCGCTTGTATGCCCAGCACTATTTCAGCCACTACGTGCCACGCGGCGGCTTGCCCCCGCGTGCCAGCTACCGCTTGTTGTATGAGGTGCGCGACCGGCCGGCTGCGGCCCACCTGCCGGCCGAAGCGATTTTTTCCACGGTTAAATCCGAGTTCCGCCGCCTGGGCGGTATCGATGGGCAGTTCCTCACGGCGTGCTCGGCCGTCACCGTGATCGAAGGGCTGTTTTCGCCCACGCCGGTGCTGGTGCACGCGCCCGGCCCGCTGGGGTTGCCGGGCGGCTATCCGGTGTGGCTGCAGGAGGGGCAGATCAAGGTGCAGTTCAGCGCCGACTGCCCCCAGGACGAAGCGGTGCGTATCAACACCATCTGCCAGAGCCAGGATGGCATCGATGAAATTCATTGCGATGGCTCGGTCACCTATAACCCGCAATGCATGGCCGTGATGCAGGCGATGCTGGGGTACTCGAAGAAAACCATGTCCATCGAACAGTCCGCCGAATTTGCCCGCGAGCTGTCGAGCAAATACCTGTCTTTCAAACATTCAACCTGGTAGGTGTGTGATGAATCGGATGTCGGTGCACAAGCGCGGCGAAGTCGCCAGTTACGCCACGCAATACTCGAAAAAATTCGTCGAGCGCTGGGATGAATTGATCGATTGGGACAAAAGAAAGGCGGGGGAGAATGGGTTCTTTGAAAACCTGCTGAAGCAGCACGGCGTGAAGTCGGTGATCGACGTCTCCACGGGCAGTGGTTTTCATGCGGTCCAGCTTAAGCAGGCGGGGTTCGATGTCGTTGCCACGGACGGCAGCAGCACGATGTTGACCAAGGCCCGGGAGAATTTTCGGCAACGCGGGTTGGTGATCGAATCGCACTACCGGGATTGGCAGTCCCTCGATCCCGCCGAACTGGGGCGCTTCGATGCCGTGGTGTGCCTGGGCAGTTCGTTGTGCCATGTGTTTGCAGCCCATGAACGGCTGGAGGTGCTGGAGAGATTCAGGGCATTGCTCAATCCGGGCGGCTTGCTGATTGTGGATCAACGTAACTTCTTTGCCATTCGCGCAGGCAAGTTCAAATCCAGCGGTCATTACTATTACTGCGGCACGCAGGCATCCGTCGGCCTGGGGCAGGTGGATGAGCACGTGTGTGAGTTCATCTACTCCTTTGATGACGCCGAGCAGTACCGGTTGCAGGTCTATCCGCTGTTGCCGGGCGAGTTGAAGGGGGAGGTGCTCAAGTCCGGGTTTTGCGCCCATGAGAGTTACGGTGATTTCCAGCGTGACTACGACATGATGAATTGTGATTTTGTCATCCACACCGCACGCGCCGTTTAAGGAGTACCTGATGAGCACACTGGTACACAGTAGCGCGCGCCCGTTGGACAGCGTCGTGCTGGCGGTGGTGTTGACCGGGTTCGTGGCCAGTACCTACGGGTTTGGCGTCTACCTGTTCGCCAACCTGGTGGTGGACATGCGCCGCGACATCGGTTTCGACTACACCACGGTGGGCCTGATCACCGGCGGTGCGCAGATCGGCTTCCTGCTTTTTTCATCGGTCACCAGTTATATCAGCCGTTTTTTCGAAGGCTGGAAAATCAGCCTGGTGTCGACGCTGATGACCTCCCTGGCGCTGTTGGGGCTGAGTGTCAGCAACAGTATCTGGCTGTCCGGGGCGCTGTTGATTTTGCTCGGCGGCTGCTCGGCCTCGGTGTACATCCCGTTGGCGGAGATTGTCACCAAGGGCTTCAGCCCGGGGAATCGCTCGCGGGTCATGGGGCTGATTTCCAGCGGCACCAGCTACGGCGTGTTCATCAATGGCTTGCTGGTGTCGTTCCTCACCCTGCAGGGTGGCTGGCGCTCGATCTGGCTCACCGCGGGCCTGATCTCGGTGGCCCTGTGCATGGTGGCCTGGTTTCTGCTGCGCAACCTGGTGGCGGACAAGGACGCCGGTTTTTCCGGGCCGCGTTCGACGGCGTTCGAGAGTCATGCACCTTGGTTGAGTCGCTCGCTGTACCTGACCTGGGCCATTGCCTTTTTGAACGGGATGGCGCTGTTGCCGTTCCAGACTTACCTGGCTCCGTTCCTGCGGGACGAGTTGGGAGTGTCGGTGCAGGACGCTGGGTTTGTCTGGACCACCATCGGTGCGGTGGGCATGGCCTCGGGCTTTCTGGTGGGGTGGATCGCCGACAAGGTGGGCGTCAGGGCGTCGCTGGCCATGTGCTTTTTGAGTGCGGGGCTGGCCGCCACCCTGGTGTTCAGTTTCAACAGCCTCCCGCTGTTCTACCTGGCCGCGTTTTTGTTTGCCCTGGCGTTCTACCCCATCTTCGGGCTTGTCCCCAGCTACATCGGGCAAATCGTGCCGGTCAGCCGACTGACCCAGGCATTCGGCATTGCCAATGTGCTGATCGGCCTGGGGGGCGTGTGCGGTAACTTCCTGGGCGGTTTTTCCAAGGACCTGACCGGCTCGTTCGCGACCGTCTACTGGGTGGTTGCGCTGTTGCTGTTCGTGCAATGCGTGATGGTGTTCCTGTTGGGTAAACCGCCTGTGGCGGTGACGGAGGGTGAGCGGCCATGAGTCATTTTGCGGAACGTCCAGAGCGGAATCTGCATGCGTTTGCGTTCAGCCATCTCGGCGCGGAACGCTCGCGTATGGGGGAGAAGCCCTTGGTCATCTGGATGACGGGCATCTCGGCGGCCGGCAAGTCGACGATTGCCGATGCGCTGGACAGGGCCTTGCAGGCGCAGGGGCGCTTGACCTGCATCATTGACGGCGACTCGGTGCGCGGCGGCCTGTGCCGCGACCTGGGTTTTACCGACAGCGACCGCGACGAGAATATCCGGCGGGTCGCGGAGGTCGCGCGCTTGATGCTGGACGCGGGGCTGGTGGTAATCGTGGCGCTGATCTCACCGTCGGCGGCCAGCCGGCATTACGCGCGCGCCATTGTCGGCAATGAGCATTTTGTCGAGGTGCATGTGGACGCGCCGCTGGAAACGGCGGAGCAACGTGACCCTAAAGGCTTGTATAAAAAAGCCCGCCTGGGGCTGATCCAACATTTCACCGGGATTGATTCGAACTACGACGTGCCGATCTTTCCGGAAGTGCACCTGGACACCCAGGCGCTGTCGGTCGAACAGTCTGTCGCGACTATTCTCGATTGGATGGCCCGCAACGACGGGCGCACATAGCCGCTGGTCTTTGCGCCGCGGTGGCGGTGCCTGCACCTTCAGAAAACAAGGTAATCTGCGCCATCGCAGGCATACCGCGTTTTTTCAGGAGCAGGCATGACGCATTTCACCGGCACTGCAAAATCCATCCGTCTGATCGGCGGGGCCCAGGTGTTGGACTTCATCAATACCACCAACGGCCGCCGCCCTGGGTCGCCGCTCAAGGTCATGGAAGAGCGGCTTACCAGTTTTCAGTTTTTCTTTGAATGGGCGCTGCACGCCTCGTTGATCTCCGCCCAGGAGTTCGCTGAATACAAGGCCATGGTGTTTGAGTCGCCTATTTCCTACCAGCCGGATCTGGACGCCATCATTGCGTTCCGCGAATGCCTGTATGCCGTGTTTTACCCGTTGTCCTTGCGCCAGGCTGCGGCCGATGACGCCTTGCAGCAGATCAACCTGAATTTCCAGCAAGGCACCACCTGGCGGGTGCTGCGCATGGTTGATGGGACACCGGCCTGGGCGTGGAAAACCTGCACCTCTGCCCAGGAACTGAGTGCAATGTTGATCGGGCGCCTGGCGATCGAGGCCACGCAGTTGCTGGTGTCCGGTGATCTTCGCGTGCTGAAGTGCTGCACGGCCACCGACTGTGATTGGCTATTCCTGGATATCTCCAAGAACAAACTGCGCAAATGGTGCCAGATGAGCGTGTGCGGCAGCCGGGAGAAATTGAGTCGCCTTAAACAGGCGCTTTAGTTTCCAGGCAGTGGCGCGGTCGACGGGTAGCAATTGCTCCACTTAATAGGAAGCATTACTATTCACGCCCCGCCTCCCCAGTGCCCTCGCGATGATCCCTCAGCCGCCCCGCAGAACAGGCTTTTTCGAGCACTACGAAGAGTTGATCGGCACCTGGACACGCCGCCTGAGAAACCGTCAGCAGGCCGAGGACCTGGCCCATGACACCTTTGTGAGAGTGCTGGAAACAAGCGCCTCCCAGGTAGAGCAACCGCGCGCTTATCTGCATCAAACTGCGCGAAATATCGCCGTGGACGCCTACCGACGCGAAGACCGGCGGGAAGCCATGGCGTTGGAAGCCGTTGATCAGAGCCAGCCCCACGGCGGTGACCCGGAGCATTTCATGCACGCGATCCAGTTGGCGGACTCCATCGAGCGGGCATTGGCCGAGTTGCCGCTCAACTGCCGCAGGATCTTTATCTGGCAGAAGATCGAGGGCCTCACCCAGCAGGAGATCGCCGAGCGCCTGGGCTTGTCCAAGAACATGGTGGAAAAGTATATGATCCGCACCCTGCGGCATTTGCGTGACCGCCTGGACGCGATGGCCCCATGACACACGCTCGCTCTGAAACAGGACCTTCCATGATGGATAACCGTGCCCGCGACGAAGCCGCGCAATGGTTTGTACGCCTGCAAGACGCTGGGTTGGACGCCACCGAGCGCGAGCGTTTCGATGCGTGGCGCAGTGAAAAGCCCGAGCACCAATATGAATTCGATGTGCTGCAAGGCCTGTGGAGCGCCGCCGACCTGGTGCCCAAGGCCCGCTTGCAGGCGTTGGGCGAGGCGACGGCCGAGCGTCCAAACCGTCGTGGCGTGTTGCGTTACGCCGTCGCGGCCAGTGTGGTCGCCGTGGCCTTGGGACTCGGCTTGTTCAGCGGCCTTGATCATCCGAAGCCCTACCGGGCCGATTTCAGCACGCGCCTGGGTGAGCATCGCCAGGTGGCATTGCCCGACGGCTCGACTATGGATTTGAACAGCCGCAGTGTTGTCTCGGTGCACTACGAAAAAGGCCGCCGCAGTGTTGAACTCAAGCAGGGCGAGGCCATGTTCAGTGTCGAGCATGACACCCGCCGTCCCTTTGTGGTCGCCGCCGGTGCAGGGCAGGTGACGGTCACCGGCACGCGCTTTGATGTGCGTCGCGATGACGACCAGACCCGTGTGGTGGTCGAGGTCGGTACGGTGAAGGTGCAAGGGCGCTCACCGAACGAGGGGGTGACGCTGACGGCGGGGCTGGGGACCCATATCAATGACCAAGGCCTGGTGGCAGCGTCCTACGCAGTGAATACCGAGGAACTGACGGCCTGGCGCAGCGGCAAACTGGTGTTCAACAACGCCTCCCTGGGCGAAGTCGCCCGTGAGGTGTCGCGTTATCGCGAGCGCCCGTTGCGCGTCAGCACACCTGCCGTTGGCAACCTGCGACTGACCAGCGTGTTCAAGGCCAATGACACCGATGCCTTGCTCAAGGCCTTGCCCCATATCCTGCCCGTGGCCCTACGCACCTTGCCGGACGGCAGCCAGGAAATTATTTCACGCTGAGATTCAGGTTTTTTCCGAGTTCTTCGTCTTCTCCTGCAACTGCAACTGGTTTGTATTAACAGCCGTGCACTCTTGCGATCACAGGACTAGGTTCGACGTGAAAAAACTTGCCGCCCATCACAATAAAATCTCCCACTGGGTGCCTCTGGCGCTGGTGCTCGCTGTCAGCGCCTCCCTGCCTCTGGCTTACGCTGCCGAGGGTATTCATATCCAGGCCCAACCCTTGGGCGCGGCGCTGAGCCAGTTGGGCCAGCAGACTTCCCTGCAAGTGTTCTTCAGCCCCGAGTTGGTCGCCGGCAAGCAGGCGCCGGCGGTAGACGGCAACCTTTCTCCAGAACAGGCCCTGCGCCAGCTCTTGCAAGGTAGCGGCTTGGACTACCAGATCGATGCGGGCTCCGTGACCTTGCGCCCGCTGGGCAACGGTACCGGCGAGGCCGGCGCGCCTCTGGAACTGGGCACCACCGATATCAAGGTGGTCGGTGACTGGCTCGGCGATGCCGATGCCGAAGTGGTGCAGAACCACCCCGGCGCGCGCACGGTGATCCGCCGCGAAGCCATGGTCGAGCAGGGCGCAATGAACGTCGGCGACGTACTGCGCCGCGTGCCCGGCGTGCAGGTGCAGGAAGCCAACGGCACTGGCGGCAGTGATATTTCCCTCAACGTTGGCGTACGCGGCCTGACGTCGCGCCTGTCGCCACGCTCCACTGTGCTGATCGACGGTGTACCGGCGGCGTTCGCCCCGTATGGCCAGCCACAATTGTCGATGGCGCCGATTTCCGCCGGTAACCTGGACAGTATCGACGTGGTACGCGGCGCTGGCTCCGTGCGTTATGGGCCACAGAACGTCGGTGGCGTGATCAACTTTGTGACCCGTGCGATCCCCGAGAAATTCTCCGGCGAAGTCGGCAGCACCCTGCAAACCTCGGCCCACGGCGGCTGGAAGCACATCGACAACGCTTTTCTCGGCGGCACGGCCGAGAACGGCATCGGCGCGGCCTTGCTGTACTCCGGGGTCAATGGCAACGGCTATCGCAACAGCAACAACGGCAACGATATCGACGACGTGATCTTCAAGACCCACTGGGCGCCGACCGACCAGGACGACTTCTCGCTGAACTTCCACTATTACGACGCCAGCGCCGACATGCCTGGTGGCCTGACCCAGAAGCAGTTCGACGCCAACCCCTACCAATCGGTGCGTGACTGGGACAATTTCAGCGGCCGCCGCAAGGACGTGTCCTTCAAGTACATCCGGCAGATCGACGACCGTACCCAGGCCGAAGTGCTGACCTACTATTCCGACAGTTTCCGTGGCAGCAACATCGCCAACCGCGACCTGAAAACCCTCGGCTCTTACCCGCGTACCTACTACACCTTCGGCATCGAACCACGGGTGTCCCATGTGTTCGACGTGGGCCCCAGCACCCAGGAAGTCAGCGTCGGTTATCGCTACCTCAAGGAGGGCATGCACGAGCAGGCCACCAGCCTCAACCTGGTCAATAACGTACCGACACCGGGCGGGCAGAGTGATGGTCATGTCTACCAGGACCGCACCGGTGGCACCGAGGCCAACGCCTTTTATATCGATAACAAAGTCGATATCGGCAAGTGGACCATCACCCCGGGTATTCGCTTCGAAGACATCCGCACCGAATGGCACGACCGCCCGGTGGTTGCGTTGAACGGCACTCGCACTCAGGAAAAGCGCCGCGAGATCCACAACAACGAACCGCTGCCGGCACTGAGCGTGATGTACCACGTGTCCGATGCCTGGAAACTGTTCGCCAACTACGAGACCTCGTTTGGCAGCCTGCAATACTTCCAGCTCGGGCAGGGCGGCACCGGCGACCAGACCGCCAACGGCCTGAACCCGGAAAAAGCCAAGACCTACGAGGTGGGGACACGCTACAACGACAGCGTGTGGGGCGGCGAGCTGACCTTCTTCTACATCGACTTCTCGGATGAGCTGCAATACGTCAGCAACGATGTGGGCTGGACCAACCTCGGCGCTACCCAACACACGGGTATCGAAGCCTCGGCCCACTACGACCTGTCGAACCTGGACCCGCGCCTCGACGGCCTCACGGCGAATGCCGGCTTCACCTACACCAAAGCCACCTCCGAAGGCGACGTACCCTTCAAGGGGCGTGACCTGCCGCTGTACTCCCGTGAGGTGGCCACCCTGGGCCTGCGCTACGACATCAATCACTGGACCCACAACCTGGATGTGTACGCCCAGTCCGGCCAACGCGCACCGGGTACCACCAGCACTTACGTCACCCAAGGTACGGCGGACGGGCAGTTCGGCGATATTCCAGGTTATGTTTCGGTCAATGTGCGCAGCGGTTATGACTTCGGCGAACAGTTGTCGAACCTGAAGGTGGGCGTCGGCGTGAAAAACATCTTCGACCAGCAGCACTACACCCGTTCCAGTGATAACAATGCCGGCTTGTACCTGGGCGAGCCGCGTACGTTCTTCGTTCAGGCCAGCGTCGGGTTCTGATTCGTCCCGGTTTGGAAATATCGCAGTCCTTGGCCGGGCTGCGATTCTTCTGCCCATTTCCTACACTGTTTCGGCGCATCTTGCTGCTTGATCAGGAACCAATTCCGACAAAAAACCACACATGGGCTAGCTGACAAGCTTCGACTTCATGGTTGGAGCGCCAGGCTGAAGATTGCGCTCACCGTATTGGAGAAATTTATGTCGGTATCGATGCTCGATACACCCGTATCCACTTCATCAAACCCTGATCCCTCGCAGGTCAAATCCAGCCCTGCGGCAAACAATAGCCGTGCGGCACCGGCCGCACCCTCCTTCAGCGGTCAAAACGCTGCAAACGTCAGCTTCCAGTCCCGGGAAAGCGTGGCCGGGCCAGTGTTCGGCAGTCAATCGCCAGCGACAGCGCGTAATAGTGTTGCAGATCCGGTGGCCCATCAGAAAACCGCTCCTGAGCAGCCAGGTTTACAGGATCGATTGAGACATATTTTTGGGTTTGGGCGACCACCGCACCGTCCAGGCCCGAGCAACCCTCCGCCGCGCCCTTTCCCTACCGTGCCAGGCAGGCCTGATCCGCATTATTCCCTCAAGAACAATGAACAATTGGCCGTGCAGTTGCGTGACAACTTCAATGCCTTCAGGGACCCCAGGAACCCTGGGTATATCAGCACCGACAGCATTCGAGCGATGGCGAATAAAGGGTGGTCTCCGTTTCCCAGCGTCAACGAGAACATTCGCCTGGCCAAAGAACTGCTGCGACGTCCGGAACTGATGAGCGCGCTTGACCGGCACACCTCGACCGGTGCACTCGATGGTCTGATCGACCGGAATAATGTGAACGCGGTTATCTACGGACAAAGCTACTTCAAGTACAAGACTGACGCGGAATTGGCCGATGAGATGCTCAAGTATTTCGAGAAGTTGAAAGGCCCCCACTCGGACCGAGAACTGCACGTCAACGACTTGAAAAACCTGGCTGACGAAAACCTGACGGGCGACTCTGAAAGGGATTACCTGATCCAGTTGTCCAAGGAAATTGTAAAACGCAGTGATGTACTGAGGCAGATGGATGACCTGCTCAGCAGGCCGGGTGACGATAGGATCAGTTGGGCTGGGCTTTACTTTCTGTTCCGCTGAGCGACACCCAGGCGCCGCGAATCGGATGCGGCGCCTGCATCCATCCTTTCAGGAACTGTTTACGCCAATTCACCACATAGATTTTATCCTCCGGAATCAATCAACTCCGGCGGTTTTCAGATTCTGAGTGAGGGCTAACCAATGACTTCAACCTCGTTTCGTTCATCCCAGCCCAACTGCCAAGAGCTTTTTCGCAACCCCCCTGCAGAGGACACCACAGTGATGGAGAGGGATGCCGCATCGCGCGATCCCTTTGCCCCTTCGAATGTACATGCGGCCGAAGCCCAGCGGATGAAGGCTTTTGTCGGCCAGCACAAATTCCAGGCACCCGTAGCGGGTGACTTTTTCCGCGGCCTGCCGGTGGAGGAAAAGAGCTCCCATGACAATACGACTGCACTGAAAAACGCCGGCCTGCTCAATGGCCTGACCGCTTGGTGGCGAAAGCAAAAACTGGGTTGATGCTGCCGTGCGGTTACAAACACTCAAATTTTACTGGAGTCCATTTAGCCTCTCTCCGGAACCACTGTTTTCCGAGAGCCACTTAATCGCTGGCTTCCACGGAATCTAACTATGCTGGAGATGAACTATGAGTTACGGGATCAATAATCCAGGAGGCTTCCCACCTGGGGTGAATACAGCGACGGGGAACGGCCATGCCCGATACGGGGTAGATGCCCGCGCGCTGGGCAAATCGCTCCCCACGGAGCAGCCTTCATTTGATGGTAGGTTTGCGAACGGTGCCCAGCGGCATTTCGACGGTCAAAACCTCTACGGGGGCATGGCGAATGTGGGGAACCCCTATGTCAGTTCGGACGACCACTTGCTGGCGACTCAACTGAACAACGTCTTTTCCATGCTGGGTGATTTCAAGAAAGATGGCCGCCTGACCCTGAGGTCATTGACGGACATCGCCAACGAGCAGCCCAGCGAGAGCAAGGTCCCCGAACGTACAATCATGCTTGCCAGGGAGATACTCAATCGCCCACGACTGGGCGACGCGATTGTTGGCAAGGGCGGTGAAATCACCCCGGACAGCCTGGAAAAAGCCGCCGATTTGATGATTGGCAATACCAACCCCAACACTCAGAGCGCCGACCCCTACCATGCGAAAACCGACGCACAGGTCGTCCAGGCGTTCAGGGGTATGTTTGATGACTTGCGGGACAAGTCGGAAGACCGCACCGTTGCTTTTGACAAGCACCGGTATGTGAAGAAAGAGACGATTATCGAGATGAGCAAGGACCCTGACGAAACAGACAAAAATGGTCAGGTTGTGCGGGATATGGCCACTGGGTTCCCCAAGAAGAAATACAGCGAGCAGCAGGTATACATGGCCAAGAATCTGGTCGAACGCCCCGGGCTGCTGGCTTCGCTGGACAGCACCAAGGCGAACGGAACCAACATTTTCGGCAGCCACAACGATGATGGCTGGTTGAAGAACTACAGCATTGATCGCTGGTTGCAAAACGACAAGGAAGAGAAGGGGAGATAAATCGCCCAGGCGTGAATGAGCTTCTTGAACGATTCAAGAGGCTCATGGTGTTCTTGGCTCATACCCGCAGTATTTTCCCGCTGACCGCCACCGCTACCAGCAGAACTCCGATCAACAGGAAGGCGGTTGCCAGGCTGCTGCCATGGGCAATGAACCCGATTACGGCAGGCCCGGTCAGAATGCCGGCATACCCCAGGGTGGTAATGGCCGGTACGGCAATGTGTTCCGGCATGACGTTTTGCTTGCCGACGGCGGTGTAAAGCACCGGAACAATATTCGAGCAGCCGGCTCCTACGAGGGCGTAACCCAACAGCGCCATTTCCCAGGCGGGTGATAGCGTGGCGAGGAAGATACCGGCCGCAGCCAGCGCGCCACCGGCCACGATTACCCAGGTAGCGCCCAGGCGCCGTACGATGGCATCACCGGTCAATCGCCCCGCCGTCATGGTCAAGGCGAACGCCGCGTAGCCCAGCCCGGCGTAGGCTTCATCCAGGTCGCGCTCGGCGCTGAGGAACACCGCGCTCCAATCGAGCACCGCGCCTTCGGCCAAAAACACAATAAAACACAGGCAGCCGATAAACAGCACCACGCCATGGGGAACCGCAAAGGCTGGCCCCGAGCTTTCACTGCCATAAGGCAACAGGTGGGGGCCGGCCTTGAGCAGCGCCACCACCATGACAGCGATCACCACCAAGGTCGCCTGCAGTGGCGACAGGCCCAGCCCCAGAAGCCCGGCAACACCCGCCGCGCCGACAATCCCCCCCAGGCTGAACAACCCGTGAAACCCCGACATCATGGTTTTTCCGCTGGCTCGTTCGACAATCACCGCCTGCAAGTTGACCGTGGAATCCACTGTGCCCAGGCCGGCACCGAACAGGAACAAACCGGCCATCAGCAGCGGAATCGAACTGACCGTGGCCAACATCGGCAAGGCCAGGCAGATCATGATCGTGCCGGCGGTCAGCACCCGCCGGCAGCCAAAGCGCGACGCCAATGCGCCCGCCGCCGGCATGGCGATGATCGAACCCACCCCCAGGCACAACAGCAACAGGCCCAGCGTGCCCTCACTCAGGTCTGCGCGCGCCTTGGCATAGGGCACCAAGGGCGCCCAGGCGGCGATACCGAAGCCGGCGATGAAGAAAGCGATGCGGGTCGACATTTGCTCCAGGCGCCCGGGAACCACGGGCGCAGAGGTGGGGATGGCAGTCATGAAAAATCCTTGGTTTAGCGTTCAACGAACGATGTCCGGCGCGACATCCTTGCACATCAGGCCTTGAGGGGCGAGCCGGGTTCCCCTCAAGATAAGCGGCGCTGAATTTTTTTTACAAATTCGGGAACGCTATAGGCGTGGGTAACCACACATGGGTTGTCGCGGGAGGCGTTCTGGAAGGTGTGTAACTGCCGTGGGAACTGGTGAACCCCGGGTTTCTCATGGTGGATACCACCTTCCAGACCGCCTCCCACACACCCTGCATGGTGTAATACGCCGCTGGTCCAATCCTGTAGTCAACCGAGCGGACGCACCGATGAAGAGAGCGAGGCAAGTGGCGCCATGACCCAGTTCTATGACGCACGGGGCAACATTTACGGGGTCGCCAGCCCGTTTTTTTTGCGGCAGCAGGGTATCGAGGTGCCCAACAGCGCGGCGCAGGCCGCGAGGACTCGCGAGGCGTGGGCTGCATCCGCCATAAGGTCCGAATGCGAGTGGGGCTCGACGCCGCGCCCGGCCAATGCCAAGGCCCACCGCTGCGATGGCTTGCTGGTGGGCCCGTTCCAGGCCGAGCCGCCGTTTGACCTGTTGATCGTGAACACCGACGGCTCCCTGGCCGAGCGCAGTGGCAATGGGTTGACGATTTTTGCCCAGGCGCTTACTGACCAGGGCTTGATGACCGAGGCCTGTGATTTGCGCGTGCATCATGACCAGCCTGACGGGGTGTCGCCGGTGGTGACTCGGGTCGAGCCTGCTGTCTATGGACACCGCTCCGGATTCTGGCTGGCATTGGGTTTGCCCGGGTTCGGGCCGTCGGCCGTGGGGGCGCAGGGGGTTGAGCAGGTGTTCCAGAACGGCATTGAACTGAGCCATGTGAAGGCGTTGGCGGCAATCAACCCACAGTGGGCGCACAGTCAGTTTGTGCGTGTGGGCAATCCTCATTGTGTGACCCTGGTCGAACACCTGTCAGCCTTGCCGGACAATCTGCAGATGCAACAGCCAGCGCTGTTCGAACCGTTGCAGGCGATTGCCTTCGCCCCCCCGGCAGGAAGCGGCGAGCCATGCTTGGCCGGCGTCAATTTGCAATGGGTCGCCAGGCAATCCGGCAACCGGGTGGTTGCCCGGGTGTTCGAGCGGGGAGAAGGCCCCACGGCGTCCTCCGGCACCAGCGCCAGTGCCGTGGCCTGTGCGGCGTGGCGAGCGGGTTGGGTTGAGGGGGGGGAAGTCGCGGTGGTGATGCCGGGTGGCACTGCGCCGGTACGTTTGCATACCCAGGTCGATACGCTGCTGAGCGTCAGTCTGTTCGGGACTGCACGGCCTCAGACATGAAGTCTTTTGAACAGTTGGCGCCCTGAGCGGATGTCAGCTGTTTCGCTATTAATTAATTGATCAGATAAAAGTTGGTGTAGGGCATTTCTTGTGTTTAAGAAGTGGCTCATTGACTCGATTTATTATTTTGTAAAAGACACTTCAATCTCAGTCGTACGAAACTTCTTTTTTATTTTTTTCGGGGCCGATTTTTTCCTGAAATCGCTAAGCTTCAAGGTGTTCAGGCGCTTTTTCTCGGCAACTTATTTCATGTTTGGCGGGGGAAGTATCTCAGTCCGGTAATAACTATCGATATTGGCGGGTAACAACGGATGGTTAACGCGTTTGTTTCGTCACGTTTCAAATTAATCCTTCCAGGCATAAAGACTGACTTTCAAGTACTGGCGTTCAACGGTCAGGAGGTGCTTGATCAGCCGTTTTTCATCCAGGTGCAGGTGGTCAGCGAAAACCCTTCACTGGACCTGGAGTCACTGCTCCATCAGCCCGCCTACCTGGCGTTTGGCGACGCCGACGAAGGCCTGCACGGGCAGGTTTACGCGATTGGCCGCGATGATCCCGGGCGGCGGCTCACCCGTTATCACCTGACGTTGGCGCCGCATCTCGCCTACCTTGCCCATCGATGCGACCAGCGGATTTTCCAGCAGCGCAGCGTTCCGCAGATCATCGCGGCAGTCCTCGAACACCACGGCATCCTGGCCGACCGCTATGCCTTTGAGTTGGGGCCGGTGGTCTACCCGCCGCGTACGTTCTGCGTGCAATACGCGGAAACCGACCTGCATTTCATCCAGCGGCTGTGTGAAGAGGAGGGCATTCACTACCACTTCCGTCACAGCGAGCACCAGCATGTGCTGGTGTTTGGCGACGACCAGACCGTATTTCAGCGCCTGCCTGCGCAGCGTTATTCAGCTGCCGGCGGCCCGCTGGCCGAGACACGGGTTATCCAGCGTTTCGACGTACGCCTGGCGACCCGCAGCCAGCGAACGGTGCGTCGTGATCATGACTTCGAGCATCCGTCCTTATGCCTGCAAGACACCGCGGGTTCTGCCTCAGCGCAACTTGAGGACTACCGCTATCCGGCTGGGTTTACCGGCCATGCACGGGGGGCTCGCCTGGCGCGCAGGGGGTTGGAGCGCCTTCAGATCGGCGGATATCGGGCATTGGGCAAGAGCGACCAAGCGGTGCTGCGCAGTGGGCATTTTCTTGAGCTGCACGACCATCCGGATCCGGCCTGCAATGATTTATGGTTGATCACTTCGGTCCGTCACGAGGGTTATCAACCGCAGGTGCTGGAGGATGCGACTGGTGAGGTGGATACATTCCAGGGGTATCGCAACCGTTTCACCGCGACACCTTGGAGTGCACCGTATCGCCCCCCTCTCAAGCACCTCAAGCCGACCATCCACGGCACCCAGACCGCCACGGTGACCGGGCCTGTCGGTGAGGAGGTGCATTGCGATGCATACGGCCGGGTGAAAGTACGGTTTCACTGGGACCGACTGGACAAGAGCGATGACAAAAGCAGTTGTTGGGTGCGGGTGGCATCTGGCTGGGCCGGAGACGGGTTTGGCGCAACGATGATCCCTCGGGTGGGCATGGAAGTGCTGGTGACGTTCCTGGAGGGCGACCCGGACCAGCCGCTGATCAACGGTTGCCTGGCCAATGCGTTGAACATGCCGACCTATTCCTTGCCGCAACACAAGACCCGCAGCGTCTTGCGCAGTCGCAGCACCCCGGGCGGAGGTGGCGGCAACGAATTGCACCTGGAAGACCGCCGTGGCAAGGAACTCATCTACCTTCGTGCCCAGCGGGACCTGGAGCAGCAGGTGGGGCATGACAGTCGCCTGGAAGTGGCCGGTGAGCGACGTGAAATCATCCGAGGGTTAAGTTCGGTGCATCTGGAAAGCGAGGAGCATCGTCACGTCACCGGTGACCGCAAGGTTGTGCTCAAGGCCAGCGACCATCTTGACGTGCAGGGCGACAGCCGGACCTATGTCGGGCAAACCCTGGTGATTGAAGCCGGGCAACAGGTACATCTCAAGGCCGGCGCCAGCCTGGTGATCGACGCGGGCGTACAACTGAGTTTCAAGGCCGGCGGAGAGCACCTGGTGATCCAGGCAGGCGGCATTTTCAGCAGTCGGCCCATCACCCTCGGTGGAACCCCGTCCGCGACCGGGTCGGCGAACGCCCTGTTGGTTGCGCAGAGCCCGAAAATCTCGGCCACACAGGGCGCCATCATGCACTTGGCCAGGCAACTGGATGCGGACTTCTGCCCGCTATGCGAGGGCTGCCGCGACGGCCTCTGCACCGTCGGCGGGAGGGCTGCCTGATGGAAAACCTTCCAAGCCGATGGATGAGCCAACAGCAACAGGCGGGGCACAGGCTGTGCCTGATACTTGAGGGGAATAACGCAGCCTGCCAGCCAATGTTGGCGGTACGCGGTTTTCCAGCGTATTGCCACCTCTACGCACAAACCCCACTGGCGGAAATGGCCACGGCCGGCCCCGTGATCCTGTTACTGGATCAGGTAGGGGAGCCCGCGCTGCTCGATCTTCTGCAAGAACCAGAGATGAATTGGGGGTGGCTGGGCAGCTTGCCGGATGCGGACCTGACGGACATGTCCCGGCATTGGCGCGACCGGCTGCTGGTCGGACCGGAGAATAACCGGACGCTATACCGCCTTCACGACAATCGTACGTTGGCGCGCGCACTGAACCATCTGGGCCTTGAACACTGGCCAGCATTCCTCGGCCCACTGATCAGTGTGTGCTACTGGCATGAAGGCAGTTGGCACCGTGGCGACAACCCAGCCCCCGGTGACTATCCGGTGCCCGAGCCGGCCCCGTGGCTGAACACGCCCAACCCGAATGCCAGCGCCATCCTGCACGCCAATATCCTGCGTTACCTGCTGGCTGAACACAGTGAAGACCTGGCGGCATTGGTTGAATTCCAAGACCCCAGGGTTTGGCTGACCCAGGTCCTTGAACAGGCTCGCGCCTGGCGATGGAGCGGCCCGGAACAACTGGAGTTCCTGGTCGTGCGACGGCTGGAAGAGGCCACCTGCAGCAGTGTGATTCGTTGGCAGCCGATGGTTGGAGAAACACCGCAGGATCACTTTGAACGAGTTAAGCAGCAGTGGCACATGTTGGAGAACAAGGATGAGTAAGCGTGTATGGGGCGTGCTGCTTGCACTGGCGATGGCGGGACTTTCGGGGTGTGCGATGAAACCGGTAGATCACTTTACGTTGGAGGTGGATTTACCTGCGGAATTTAAACTTAAAACGGCCGCCAACTATGGGCCCGCAACGGGTGAGACCTGCACCTTGCCAAGGCGCCGAGGCAAGAGGCCGGAGCGGAAGGTCTTTTTTACTGAGTACGTGCCGGTGGCGAGTCGTGCGAGTTATGAGTTGCCTCTGAGTGAAACGGTACAGGGGTGTCCGTTGGTGCTGCGAAGTGTGGATTTTGATCTTTATGCGAAGTGGGGCAAGCGGGATTCGGACGTTGGGGGGGATATAGGGGGGATTTCCATTAGGGATCATCTGGAGGGGGATCGGCCAGGAATACCGGAGTCGGGAGTTAAGGAGCTGTCTTGGCAGTGTCAGTGGTTGTTTCGGACTGTGGGGCGGAAGCACGTAATCATAAAGGTCCTTAAATGTGGATATTTGAGTGACAGTGGCGCGCTACCTAACGCTGGTACAAGAGGTGGTTTGCTGCGAGATGAACTGGGAGGACAAAAGGTACTTATAAAAGTAGGACTCAATCCCGAAGAGCGACCTTACATGGGCGATAACTGGATTCGTTTTCCTGGTGGGTGGAAGCGTTGTCTAGGGACGGATTTTGATGATCTTTATGCGTTCTGTAACGGGAATACTACCGATTTCAAGCCCATCACAATGCCCGATGGGCGTATATGCGACATCTATCCAACTTGTACTGAATAAGGATATCCAGGCATGACGATGGAAGAATGGAAGCACCCTTTTTTTGATGAAAGTATGCCTGCTTGCGCATTGCATGGAGGTTGGCTGAGTTTTTGTCTGGTGGATGAATCGGGTGATGGAAAAGCCTATGGAGGGCTTAGATATGAGGTTGTTGACAGTGCAGGGCAGCGGTACAAAGGCCATTTGAATGGAGAAGGGTTTGCACGGTTGGAGGGGCAGTGTCGCGGTCCTGTCGTGCTGGTTTTAGATGCTCCATATGAGGCGGGGAGGGGCTACTATTCAACATTGCAGCAGCGAGACAGCTATCCATTACCGATCACCGATCTTCAAGTCCGAGCTGAACAAACCCGTTTTTCAAGCGTCGATGGTCGGCGAACTGAAAGCAATCCAGGACGACAGAGCTCAGATCGGTTTTACCAGGTTGAAGTAAGCGATCTGGTTCGCCATATCGCCCATCTTCCCCCCGTGGAAAAAACACCCCACCGCCCCCAGCGCCACGCATTAAAAATGATGGCCGACCTGGGCTTTGGCCCGCCCCAGCCAACCTTGTCGGGTATCGTGCTGTTCCCCAGCCAGCATACCGTTCTCGAAGTTCGACCGCTGCGAGCCCTGCGCCCGATGCTCTCCACTGAAGATGAGTTCTGTGCTTTGAACCTGTATCAGTTGGCTTTGTTTGCCGCGTTGAGTTACTGCGATTTTGGGCAGGAACCCTCAAAGAAACCCGTTGATAAAGTCCATTTCCCGCTGGACCCCAGCGTTGGGAATCTGTTTGGCAAGCAACTGTCTGGATACCGTGAAGCCTGGCGAGTTGATCCCGAGCAAACCCGGCGATTTCTCCCTCTTTATGAAGATGTCCCTTATTCCAGGCGCTTCGAAATCCTGCCCTTCGACCCTGAGTTGTACCTGCAAAATCGCCCGGAGTTGGGCGAGAAACAGGAACATCCCGCAAGCTTGCACTTCTTTGATGACGAAAAAGACGGCACTGACACCCAGGCGTTCATCACCCATCACGATGAGGTGATCCTGATTTCAGTGCGCGGAACGTTCAGCACGGCCGACGCACTACGGGATGCAAACGCCCATCAGGTTGCATTCGCCGACGGGGTCGGCAAGGCACACGAAGGTTTCTATCAGGCTTACCGGGCTGTGCGTGACTTCGTACTGCGTTACCTCAGTCAATTTCACATAGGCCAACGAATAGTCATTTGCGGTCATAGCTTGGGCGGCGCAATTGCGTTGTTACTGGCAGAAGCGTTACGTCGTATTCCTGAGCGTAACTACAACATCCTCCTCTACACCTACGGCGCCCCCCGCGCCGCCGATGCCGAGTTCACTGCCGGCGCTTCCACGTTGGTCCACCACCGCATCGTCAACCACAACGACCCGATCCCCAGCGTCCCGGCCCCTTGGATGAACACCACCGCCAAACTCTGGATCCCCGGTGCCGTCACGCTATTCAGCGCCCCCACGGCCGGGGGCCTGTTGTTCGCCGCCGGCCTGGTGCGTATTGGCGGCAACCCCTACCAACACCACGGCGATCAACAGCACTTCATGCCGATCGTGCTCCCGGACGGTACGCATTCGTCCGTGCTGTGGAAGCCGGGCTGCGAGTCCATTGAAGAAGCTGGCCGCAACCGGGCATGGCAAACGCGCGGTGACATGCCCGATCGCGAAGGCCTGATCAAACAGTTGGTGCAATACAAGCAGCATTTCATGACCGCCAGCTACATCCCCGCCGCCTGGGCGACGTTGCGTCGCTGGCAACAAGCCGTGGATAGCAACGGTCCTCTGGTGACCCAACGGGAGTTTGAACTGCTCGACCACGCCCTTGCGACCATGCGCAAGCAACTGCAAGACAAGCGGCGTGAACTGACTCGACAACGCCCGGCCAACGACCGTGTCTATGAATACCATGAGCCGCTAAACGCTGAGATCGACCGCCTGCACACCAGTCGCGAACGCCTGCAAGCCCTGCGCTGGCGTCGTCTTGAAGCGCGTGATGTCTACGGCAGCCATAGCCATTCCTCCAACCTGCAACCCAGTCTCAAGCGCTGGTTCCGCCATCGTGAAAACCAGGCGTTGCCTCAGGTCGCGAGCATCCCTCCCGCTGCGCAGAGTGAGCTGGGGAGGGCGCAACCGCTGGATCTCGACTCGATCGTCTGACCTGGGTGCTTAGACAAACTCCACCTGCGCCGGCTGGCGTTTCATCAACACCTTGCCGTGGCGAATCGAGTACAGCGGCAGCCCTTGGCTGCGAATCACCTCGTAGTCGCTGTCGGCCGAGAGGATCAGCAGGTTGGCCGGGCGCCCGGCTTCAAGGCCGTAGCGGTCACCCAGGGCCATGGCCTTGGCGCTGTTGTCGGTCACCAGGTCGAGGGCGCTTTGCAGGTTACGGTAGCCGAGCATATGGCAGATGTGCAAACCGGCTTCCAGCACGCGCAGGATGTTGCCGTTGCCCAGCGGGTACCAGGGATCGACGATGGAGTCCTGGCCAAAGCATACGTTCATGCCGGCCTCCAGCAGCTCGTTGACCCGGGTGACGCCGCGGCGTTTCGGGAAGCTGTCGAAGCGGCCCTGCAGGTGGATGCTTTCGGTGGGACAAGAGACGAAGCTGATCCCGGAGTGCCCCAGCAGGCGGAACAGTTTGGCGCAGTAGGCATTGTCGTAGGAACCCATGGCCGTGGTGTGGCTGGCGGTGACGCGGGCGCCCATGTCGCGGCTGCGGGCTTCTTCGGCGAGTACTTCGAGGAAGCGTGAGTGCGGGTCGTCGGTTTCGTCGCAGTGCACATCCACCAGGCAGCCGGTGCGTTCGGCCAGATCCATCAGGAACTTCACCGAACTCACGCCTTGGTCGCGGGTGTATTCGAAGTGGGGGATGCCACCGATCACATCGGCGCCCAGGCGAATGGCTTCTTCCATCAGTTCGCGGCCGTTGCGGTACGACTCGATGCCTTCCTGGGGAAAGGCGACGATTTGCAGGTCGATCAGGTGCGAGCTTTCTTCGCGCACTTGCAGCATGGCCTTGAGCGCCGTGAGGTCGGGGTCGGTGACATCGACATGGGTGCGTACATGCTGGATGCCGTGGGCGGCGAGGGCCTGGATGGTCTTTTTGGCGCGTGTCCTGGTGTCTTCCTCGGTGATGGTGGCCTTGCGTTCGCCCCAGCACTCGATGCCTTCGAACAGGGTGCCGCTCATGTTCCAGCGTGGTTCGCCAGCGGTGAGGGTGGCATCGAGGTGAATGTGCGGTTCGACGAAGGGCGGTATCACCAGGTTGCCGGCTGCGTCCAGATCATTGGGCCCCACTGCCGGCGCTGTTGTTTGTGGGGTGATGCTGGCGATCCGGCCGTGTTCCAGGTGCAGATCATGCAGGCCTTCACGGTTGCGCAGGCGGGCGTTGATGATGTGCATGGGCAAGTTCCTCTTGGCTAAAAACAATCAGGCAGACAGCCGCCAGATCATCAGGGCGATGCCGATGTCCAGGCGGTCATAAGCGTTATCCAGTGTCAGACCGCACAGGGCTTCGATGCGCTGGACACGGTGTGTCAGGGTATTGCGGTGCAAGGCCAGGCGCTGGGCGGCAGCCACAAGGTTACCATTCTCGTGAAACCAGGCTTCCAGGGTTGGCATCAGGCTGGGGCCGTGGTGCAGGTCGTGACGCAGCAGCGGCCCCAGGCGTTCATTGAGGAACTGGTCGAGCAGGGCGCGATCACGCACACCGCTGAGCAGCTTGAGCACGCCCAGTTCGTCATACACGCATAGCCCGGCACGCTCGCTGAAGCGTCGTGCGGCCACCAATGCCTGGCGTGCTTCGTCCTGCGCCTGGGCCAGGCGCGCGGGTGGGTGTGCAGCGGCGCTCAGGCCGATAAACAATTTCAGCGGCGCCAGGCGCAGGTTGAGCGGGTTCAGCCAGTTGGCCAGTTGCTGGCGGTTGACCAAGGCCGTGACGGCATCCGGTGCCGGCAGCAGCAGGGTCCATTGTCCGGCGCGCCCCAGTACCGGCAGTACCGCCGATAATTGACGCAAGCGCCGACTGATAGCGTCGTGTTGTCGCGCCAGCTGTGCCTCCACCTGTGCCGCGTCCCCCTGGGCAAACAGCAGCTCACTGCCTTCCAATTGCAGTTGGGCGACCTGCCAATGCCCGGCCAGTGGCATATTCAATTGCACGGCCCGATGCAGCAGCAAATCCAGGGATTGATAATCCCCGCTCAGCAAGCGCTCCAGCACGTCGTGCCGCGAGCGTCCCAGTTGCTCGGACTGGATCAGCGCCGAACCAATCGCCTGGGTCACCAGCACCATTTTCAGCGAGTAGGGCTGTTCGATCAGCGGCATGCCGGCGGCTTCGGCGGCGTCGAGCAAGCGCTGGGGAATCGCCTGGATATACGCCGCTCCCGTCAGGATCACCAACCCGGCCACTTGGCGCTGGCAGGCTTCGTCCAGCAGTTGCAGGAGGTTGGCCTCATCCCGTGGGTGGTTGATGCCGGTGACGAACACCAATTCACCGCCCAGCACCCACTCGGCGATCCCGCTGTTTTCCGCCACATAAGGCCAACGCACGACGTTATCCAGGGCGGCAGCCCCGGCGCGCAGGCGCATGGATTCCAGCCCCGGCAACGCCAGTACCTCCGCAATGGTCAGGCTCATGCCCGGGCATCAGCCAAAGGCACGCGCAGCACGGCGGTGAGCGCGACGTAGGTCAGCGACGCGGCAGCGATGCCCACCAACGGCGCGACCCACGGCGAGTTGAACGCCAGCACGGTACCCACCGCGTACGCCACCAGCCCGGCCCAGTTGAAGGCTGGCAGGCGCGCATCCGCCAGGCGCGGGTAGTGGCCGCGCCAGCGGTAGAAGAAGTCCGCCATGATCACCCCGCCAATCGGCGGAATCACCGTGCCCAGCAGGATCAGGTACGGCACCAGCATGTCGTACATGCCCAGCAACGCCAGCAAGGTGCCGATCACCGCACCCGCCAAGGTCACGGTTTTGCGGCGCTTGGTGCGCAGCAGGTTGCAACCGGCCACGGCGAAGTTGTAGATGGTGTTGTCCTGGGTGCTCCAGATATTGAGCAGCAACATGGCCATTGCCGCCATGGCGAAGCCTTGCAGCAGCAACACTTCGACCACGTCGGGCTGTTGGTAGACGATCGCGCCATAGGCGCCGATCAGCACCATCAAACCATTGCCGATAAAGAACCCGATCAGGCTGGCCAGCACCGCGACCTTGGCCGAGCGGGAAAACCGCGTCCAGTTGGTGGCCTGGGTGGCGCCGCTGACAAACGTGCCGAACACCAGGGTGATCGCCGTGGACAAATCCAGCTCGCCGGTCGGCACCACCGCCAGCAGCCCGTCCAGCCCGCCGACTTTCACCGTGGCGACCCACATCGACAGCAACAGCAACAGGCCCATGGCCGGCACCGCAATGTAGGAAAGAATCTCCAGCCCGCGATAGCCCACGTAGGCCGTGGCGCAAAACACCAGGCCGAACAGCACCATCAACGCCAGCACGCTGCCCTGGCTCAGCTCGAAATACTTGCCCAGCACCACGGCCGCCGTGGCGGTGCCCCAGGCGTACCAGCCGATCTGGGTGAACCCGAGGATCAAGTCACTGAGCTTGCTGCCCACCTCGCCAAAGCAGAAACGGCCCATCAACACCGAGTTCAACCCGCTCTTGAACGCGATGTAACCCAGGCCTGCGGCGTAGATACCCAACAGCAGGTTACCCAGGGCCACCACGCCGAGCATCTCGGTGAAACTGAACGCCACCCCGAGCTTGCCGCCGGCAAACATGGTCGCGGTAAAAAAGGTAAAGCCCAGCAGCACCATGGCGGTCGACGCCAGGCCTTTGCGCGCATGCATGGGGACTTCGCTTAAGGGGTAATCGTTGCCCGGTTCTTGCTGCGTCATGTGCGTGCTCCCTGAATGAGTGACGCAGGCCCGTTGCACCGGGCGTGCCAAATCACCGGCAGTGACAGGCGCACGGTCGCCGCTGTGCACCGTGCACAGTATTTATAGCCAAACAGGCGGGGAACGCAGGCGGGAGTGTTCGTTGTGCCCAGTCGGGCACGAAAGCGGTGCAGCAGTGATACAAATTGGATCAGTCGAACAGCGTCTGCGTGGTCTCGCCGCGATGAAAGGCGAACGCCGCCTCCAGATCACTTTCGATGGTGCGCCCACGGGACAGCGGCGGCAGGTCGTCCAGGCTGAAAAAGCCCACCTCGGTGGTCTCGAACCCGGCCACTGGCGCCAGTTGATCCACCCGTTCACACAGGAAATACAACTTGTAGAAATCCCGCACATCCGGCCGGTACAGCCCCTTGGCCTTGTGGGTGACGCTATACAGTGCCCGCGCAGTAACATTCAGTCCGGCTTCCTCGCGAATTTCCTTGATGATGTTTTCCGCCGCCGACAACCCGATATCGGCATAACCACCGGGCAGCGCCCAGCAACCGTCGGTGGCCTCGCGCACCAGCAGAATCCGCTCACCCTCGATCACCGCGCCACGCACGTCGATCATCGGCGTCGAATAGCGCTGGGCGAAATCCGACACCAGCCCGGTGATGCGCTCCAGGGGCACATTGCCCAGCTGTGCCAGCATGCTGTGGGCAATCTCGGCGATTTCTTCCAGGCGTTCGCGCTCGAAATCATCGGTGCAAAAGTGCAGCCCCGTGGAGGCCAAGGCTTGCAAGCGTTTGGCCTGGGCCAGCCAGGTAGTTTCCATGGACATCTCCTCGGTCGCGAAGAAGGGCAAGGGTGGAAGGGTGCTACGGGAGGTACAAAAAAACCACCGCAAGGGTGGTTTTTTAACAGCGCAGGCTTACTCGCCGCGATAGATGCAGCCACTGGTGCAGGTCTCGTGGATGCGGATCGCACTGAGCTCCGGCAGCAGCGGCTTGAGTTCAGTCCAGATCCACTTGGCCAGCACTTCGCTGGTGGGGTTTTCCAGGCCTGGGATGTCATTGAGGTAGTTGTGGTCGAGGCGTTCGTAGAGCGGCTTGAAAATCGCCTTGATCTCCGAGAAGTCACGAATCCAGCCTGTATGGGGATCCAGGTCGCCACTCAGGTGGATCGCCACCTTGAACGAATGCCCATGCAGGCGCCCGCACTTGTGGCCTTCCGGTACGTGGGGCAGGCGGTGGGCGGACTCGAAGGTAAACTCTTTGAAGATTTCCACAGTATTTTCAGCTCGGTCAGGTATCTGGCAGGCGGCGAGTTTAACAGCTTGATCCCATGCCGCGCATACCGCTGGGTCAAAGCGCCTGCAAGCGCTCGCCCAGGCCACCGTTATCGGCCAGTTGCAGAAACTCATCCCCCAGTCGCCGGCTCTCGCTCATCGCGGTTTGCCAGTACTTGTTGCGGCTCGGGTCGTCGCCCATGAAGCGCTTGAAGTCGCTGCGGTCCGGCAGTTTGCCGTGGGGCAGGCGGGCCAGGTAGTCCTTGGACGGCGCCAGCAGCAACACATCCTGCAAGCCGTGCGGGTTGCTGCGCCGCCATGGCAGGCCCTTGTCGAACCAGCCGGGGATGACCCGGTCGGTGAAGTGCGGGTACAGCACGATGTCGTCGCCGTGGTAGGGCAGGTCGAGGTGGTAGTCCAGCAGGCCGCCGTCGCGGTAAGTGCCGGTGCCGGCTCCGGGCAGGTCGCGCACGCCTTGCATCACCATGGGGATCGATCCGGACGCCAGCAGCGCCTGGCGCAGGTTGCCCATGTCCAGCGCAAGGAAGCGCGAGGGGAAATCCTTCAGCGGGTGCACCGGCGGTGCCTGGCGTGGGTCGTGGATGATCAGCCGCTCGAAATGCCGCGCCAGCCGTGCACGGCCGCGCAGGTTGTCGGCAATCACCGAGGACAGGCCCAAACCCAGGCGCCCGCGGTGGTCATCGGCGAGCAGGCCGTGGCTCTTGACCACCATGATGTTCAGTCGGTAGTCGGGGTTGTCCAGCACCCGCGCATCGCGGCCGGCCAGCAGGTCGTCGAGCATGCGCTGGCAGCTGCGGCTGACTTCGGCCATGGTCACGCCTTTGGCAAAGCGTTGTTCGTTGTACAGGCGGCCGAGGTCCAGCAGGCCTTGCACCGGGTCGGGCAAGCAGGCGCTGGCAAACCGCCAGGAACCGATCGATGCACCGATCAGCGCCCGCTCCCGTGGCGCACGCGGCAGCCAGTCGCCGAACAGCGCCAGGTCCAGGCCCTGGATCCCCAGCGCCTTGGGGCCGCCGGCCGCTCCGGGGAGTATGCCGACATCCGCAGGCTTGAGGCCCTGTTCGCGAATGCGCGCAAAGGCGCGTTTGCCGGCCTTGAGGGTCAGGGCGGGGAACTTGATGTGGATGGCTGTCATACCGGTCTCTGTTGAAGCGAGGTGCAGGCGCAAGCGTGCTCGCGAAAAACGTTCACGATACCGCGTGAATCCTGAATAAGCATCGTAGCCTGTCGCACGTGCTGGAAATTGCCATGGTGGCAATTCAGTTTCAGTTAAGTTGCAGCCGCTACCGTGGCCGGTGTAGGAAAAACATCGTGTAACGGAGACTCATCATGAAACGCCTCACTGCTCTGGTCGCCGCCGCTATCATCGCCTCCACGGCGACCCACGCCGGAGCCGTGGAACCCGACAAACCACTGACCGTGCCCGCCACTGTTACAATTGTCGCGTTCGACCAGCTCGAAGCCACAGCCCAGGCCCTGCACCCCGGTTCAACACTGCTGGACACCGACCTGGACGAGGCTTACGGCAAGTATGTCTATGAAGTCGAACTGCAAGATGCCGACGGCATTGAATGGGAGGTCGAATTGGACGCGCTCACCGGGCAGGTTCTCAAGAATCATCAGGATACGTAATGAAGGTAAATTTACGCGCCGGCAGTCGAGTGGCGTTGGTGCTGGTGGTGTTCTGCTCAGGCTTGCAGGCCCGCGACCTCAACCAGGACGAAGCCTTGGCGCTGCGCCAGCAGGGGGTGATCCTGCCTCTGGAGCACCTGTTGCAGCAGGCCATGGCGCGGTATCCCGGCTCGCGCCTGCTGGAAGCCGAGCTTGAGAAAAAGCACGGCCAATATGCCTACGAAGTGGAACTGGTGACCACCGACGGCGTGGTGCGCGAGATCAAACTCGACGCCACCAACGGTGTACTGATCAAAGATGAGGAAGACTGATGCGCCTGCTCCTGGTGGAAGACAACGTACCCCTGGCCGATGAACTGCTGGCCGGCCTGCAGCGCCAGGGTTATGCCGTCGACTGGCTGGCCGACGGCCGTGACGCCGCGTATCAGGGCCGCAGCGAACCCTACGACCTGATCATCCTCGACCTCGGCCTGCCCGGTTTGCCCGGCCTTGAGGTGCTGGCGCAATGGCGCGCCGCCGCGTTGGCCACCCCGGTGTTGATCCTCACCGCCCGTGATTCCTGGGCCGAGCGTATCGAAGGGCTCAAAGCCGGTGCCGACGATTACCTGAGCAAACCCTTTCACCCCGAAGAGCTGCACCTGCGCATCCAGGCACTGCTGCGCCGCTCCCACGGGCAGGCCAACCAACCCACCTTGCAGGCTGCCGGCCTGCACCTGGACGAAGGCCGCCAGTGCGTGCTGCGCGATGGCGACGAGATCCAACTGACCGCCGCAGAATTTCGCCTGTTGCGCTACTTCATGCTGCACCCCGAACAGATCCTCTCGAAAAGCCACCTGGCCGAGCACCTGTACGACGGCGAGACCGAGCGCGACTCCAACGTGCTGGAAGTGCACGTCAACCACCTGCGCCGCAAACTCGGGCGTAGCGTGATCGAAACCCGGCGCGGCCAGGGTTACCGGTTTGGCGCCAGCCCTGCATGAAGTCGATTCAGCGCCGCCTGAGCCTGGGTCTGATCAGCGTGATGGTGATCGTCGGCGTGGTGCTGGCGCAAACCAGCCTGTGGTTGTTCGAGGCCGGTTTGCAACGCTACCTGGAAGCCGGGTTGCGCAACGATGCCGAGAACCTGCTGGTCGCCCTGGTACGCGGGCCCAACGGTGTGCAACTGGATGAGCAGCGCCTGTCGCCGGCCTACCAGCGACCGTTTTCCGGGCATTACTTCCGCATCGATTTTGCCGACACTCACTGGCGCTCCCGTTCGCTGTGGGACCAGGAATTGCCCCGACTGCCCGAGGCCGGGCTCAAGGGCAACCTGCAATTGGGCCCCGAAGGCCAGCAATTGCTGGTCCTGCGTTCGGACTACAAGCGCTTTGGCCAATCGATTTCCATCAGCGTGGCCCAGGACTACACCCCGGTGCGGGAAAGTTTTCGCCTGATGCGTCGGATCGGCCTGGTGTTGGGGCTGGCGGCACTGCTGCTGGTGTTGTTTTTGCAGCGAGTTACCGTACGTCGTGCCTTGCGCCCGCTGGAAAACGCGCGTAACCAGATCGCCCAACTGCAACAAGGCCAACGCTCGCAACTCGACACCCAGGTGCCGCTGGAACTGGAGCCACTGGTCGCCCAGATCAACCACCTGCTGGCCCACACCGAAGACAGTCTCAAACGTTCGCGCAATGCCCTCGGCAACCTTGGGCATGCGCTGAAAACCCCGCTGGCGGTGCTGTTGAGCGCCGCCTCGAGCGAGGCGCTCAAGGATCACCCCGAACTGAGCAAACTGCTGCGCGAGCAATTGGAGCAGGTGCAACAACGCCTCAACCGTGAACTCAATCGCGCCCGGCTGGCCGGCGAAACCCTGCCGGGTGCCTTGTTCGACTGTGAACAAGAACTGCCCGGCCTGCTTGCCACCTTGAACATGATCCATGGCGAACACCTGGACCTCAGCTACCACGTCGCGCCGGGGCTGCAATTGCCCTGGGACCGCGAGGATTTGCTGGAGCTGCTCGGCAACCTGCTGGACAACGCCTGCAAATGGGCGGATGCCGAGGTGCGCGTGAGCGTCAGCGAGACGCCGCACGCTTACCTGCTGGCGGTGGAAGATGACGGTCCCGGCATTCCCGAGGCCCAGCGTGACCAGGTCTTCAGCCGCGGTGCACGCCTGGACGAACAGATCGACGGCCATGGCCTGGGGCTGGGGATCGTGCGCGATATTGTCGAGGTGTGGGGTGGGGTGTTGCAGTTGCAGGAGAGCGAGCTGGGCGGGCTCAAGGCGCTGATCGAATTACCCAAACGCCATGGCTGACACGCCGTAGATCAAAATGTGCGAGGGTGCTTGCTGTGGCGAGCGGGCTTGTCGAATCGTCGCACCGCCCGCGCTGGGCTGCGCAGCAGCCCCAATGGATCTCCAGTGAACCCGTCGGGGGACAAGCCCCCTCACCACAGTAAGCCCCTCCCACATTGGACTTGTCTTCGACCCTCAGACGCGGAACTGGTCCATCAACCCCTGCTGCTGATTCGCCAGGCTGTTCAATGCCTGGCTCACCCGCGCCGACTCATTGGCCTGTTCCGACAACGACTCGGTCACATCGCGAATGGTCGCCACATTGTGGTTGATCTCTTCGGCCACCGCGCTTTGCTCTTCGGCGGCGCTGGCGATTTGCAGGTTCATGTCGCTGATCACCGTGACCGCATCGCCGATCTGGCGCAGGGCGGTAACGGCCTCGCCGACCTGTTCGACGCTGCCCTGGGCCTGGCGATAGCTGTTGCCCATGGAGCCGACGACCTCTTCGGTGCCGCTCTGCAATTGTTCGATCACCAGGCGGGTTTCCTCCACCGACTCCTGGGTACGCCGTGCCAGGTTGCGGACCTCGTCGGCGACCACGGCAAACCCTCGGCCGGCCTCACCGGCGCGGGCGGCTTCGATTGCCGCGTTGAGCGCCAGCAGGTTGGTTTGCTCGGCGATGCCGCGAATCACTTCGAGCACGGAGCCGATCTTCTCACTGTTGGCGGACAAGCCTTCGACCTGGGCCATGGCGGTGCTCATATCGGCCGCCAGTTGGCCGATGTTGGTGGTAGTGCGGTCGATCACTGTCAGGCCGTCGCGGGTAGCCTGGTCGGCATCCCTCGCGGCATGGGCCGCCTGGGCGGCGCTGCGGGCCACGTCCTGGGCGGTGGCGCTCATTTCGTGGGAGGCGGTGGCCACCTGGTCGACCTGGCGGTACTGCTGCTCCATGCCGGCGCTGGTTTGCGTCGCAATCGCGGCGGACTGGTCGGCGGTGCCACGGGCGTCCTGCACCGAGCGTTTGACTTCGGCAATGATGGGTTGCAGCTTATCGAGGAAACGGTTGAACCAGCCGGCGAGCTGGCCCAGTTCGTCCTGTTTGTCATACGCCAGGCGGCGGGTCAGGTCGCCTTCGCCGCTGGCGATGTCTTCAAGCATATGGGCCACGCCGAGGATCGGTCGGGTCACGCTGCGGGCCATCAGCCAGACCAGGATCAGGCCGATCACGGCGGCCAGCAGGCCCAAGCCCAATTCCAGCAGGGTGCCGCGGGTATTATCGGCGTCCATCTGGGTCTTCAGTGCTTCAGCCGGCCCCACCAGGACTTTTTCCGGTACATCCAGCAACACGCCCCATGGCTTGCCGTCGGGAATCGGCGCGAACGGCGCCAGCACCTTGAGTTGATGGTCGGTGCGCAGGCTGCGGGTCTGTGTCCCGCCGGCCAGGGCGCTGATCAATTGCGCGCCGCTTTGCGTATCGACCTGATCCAGGCGTTTGCTCAACTGGCTGGCGTCCGCGCTGTAGCCGGCAAGCAAACCGGTGGGGCTGAGGATGCTGACCTGGGTCTGGCCGTCATACAGCTTCTGGCTGGCCTGCTGGCTCACGGCCTGCAGGCTGTTGAGGTTGATGTCCACCGACAGCGAAGCGATCACCTTGCCATTGACCGTCAACGGAAACACGATGCTGGTCATCAGCACGTTTTGCCCGTCGATCACATAAAAGTACGGTTCGATCACACACGGCTTGAGGGTGCTGCGCGGGCAGGTGAACCAGGCGTTGGCCGGTTCGCCGCTGGGGCCGACGCGGGTGTCGGACATGTCGCTTTCCGGCAGTGCCATCGACGTCAGCGTGCCCGGCGTCGGCTGCGACCAGTACAGGGCGAAGCGGCCCTTGTCGTTGCTGCCCAGTTCGGCCTGGCCGGCGAACAACTCATCCTTGCCATCCAGCGCATTGGCTTCGAATACCAGGGACAGCCCCAGCAGTTCCGGGTTGGCCTGCAGGGCGGCCTTGACCTGGCGGGTCAGGTCTTCGCGGGTGTCGAAGGCGTCGAGGAAGCGTTTTTCGGCTTGTTCACGCAGGAACAGGACCTGGCGGGAAAACCCATGCCCATATTGGTAGGCGTCCATGAATTGCCGGCGGATGCCCGCGGCCTGCACCTCACCTTGGGCCTCGATGCGAGCCTGGGCCGCTTCATCGAGCATCTGCATGCTGGAAGCCTTGACCTGCTCGGAACTCTGCACCATGCGGTACAACGACAAACCCACCAGCAGGGTCACGATCCCCAGCAGGCACAGGCCGGCGAGCAGGGTGATTTTCCATTGAATGGAGAGCTGTCTGAGGGACATCGGCACATCCTTACCTGAAAACACATAGAGCCCGGTTATCGGCCGATCTGGCATTTTCTTTATTCATACGATCAATTTAAACCTGAAAGCGGCGCCGCTTTTTGACATGGGGCGCGACCTGCTGCACAGTGCGCGCCCTCTAATAAGACCTCCTTCAAGCCTGCACGCCGGCTGCCATCCGATGGCCGCCCGGGCGCGGGCATGCCTGTTTTTATGTTTCTGCTTGAGGTAACCATGATTAACGCAGTCATCGCCGCGGTCGGCACCATGCTGGTGCTCAGCCTGTCCCGCGTGCATGTGGTCATCGCCATTATTGTCGGCGCCCTGGTGGGCGGCCTGACCGGTGGCCTGGGCATCGAGGCCACGCTCAAGGCGTTCAACGGTGGCTTGGGAGGGGGGGCGACCGTGGCCTTGTCCTACGCTTTGCTCGGCGCTTTCGCCGTGGCGATTGCCAAGTCCGGCCTGGCCCACGCCCTGGCGGACAAGGCCTTGCTGCTGGTCGACCGTCAGGAAGCCAGCGGCGGCAACCACGTCAAATGGCTGCTGATCGGCCTGCTGTGGGTGGTCGCGATTGCGTCGCAGAACATCCTGCCGATCCATATCGCGTTTATCCCGTTGCTGGTGCCGCCCCTGCTGTATGTGCTGACCAAATTGCAGTTGGACCGCCGCCTGATCGCCTGCGTGATGACCTTCGGCTTGATCACGCCGTACATGTTCCTGCCGGTGGGCTTCGGCAATATCTTCCTCAACCAGATCCTGCTGGCCAACGTGGCCAAGAGCGGCGTGGACATCAGCCAGGTCAACGTCACCCACGCCATGAGCCTGCCGGCGCTGGGCATGGTGGTCGGGCTGCTGGTGGCGGTGTTTATCAGCTACCGCAAGAAGCGCGTGTATGACCTGGAGAAAATCGAGCGGGTCGAGCAAGTGGCGGTGCAGTACAACCCGCTGACCCTGCTGGTGGCGGGCCTGGCGATTGCCTCGGCGTTCATCATACAGTTGTGGCTGGACTCGATGATCATCGGTGCCCTGGCCGGGTTCCTGATCTTCTCGGTCTCGGGCATCGTGCGCTGGCGCGACACCGACGACCTGTTTACCGAAGGCATGAAGATGATGGCGATGATTGGCTTCATCATGATCGCCTCGTCAGGCTTTGCCGAAGTGCTCAAGGCTACCGGCGACGTGCGCTCGCTGGTGGAAACCTCGGCGGCGTTCATCGGCCATAGCCGTGGGGTGGGGGTGTTGTTGATGTTGCTGGTGGGGCTGCTGGTGACCATGGGCATCGGCTCGTCGTTTTCCACGGTGCCGATCCTGGCGGCGATTTTCGTGCCGCTGTGTGTACAACTGGGCTTCAGCCCGCTGGCCATCGTGTGCATCGTCGGCACCGCCGGGGCGCTGGGTGATGCCGGTTCGCCCGCCTCGGACTCCACCCTCGGCCCGACCTCCGGCCTGAATATCGACGGCCAGCATCACCATATCTGGGACACCGTGGTGCCGACGTTCCTGCACTACAACCTCCCATTGCTGGCGTTTGGCTGGTTGGCGGCGATGACGCTCTGATCTACAGATTCACCGGCGCTGGCCGATAACCTCTCAAGTCGCCCAATAAGAGAGAAAAGCCATGCGTCTGAGCCTGAAGGCCAAAGTCCTGTCCCTCGCCGTTGTGCCGGTGTTGCTGTTCGCCGTGGTCATCAGCCTGACCACCGTGTGGATCCTCCAGGGCCAGGCGCGCAACGAGGTGGATGAAACCCGCCAGCGTCTGCTCAACGACGCCAAGGCCACCCTGCAAAGTTATGTGGAAGTGGCCATGACCACCATCAAGCCGCTCTATGACGCCGCCGCCCCGGGCGATACGGCGGCGCGGGCCGAGGTGGTCAAGCTGCTGTCCAACACCCGCTATGGCAAGGACGGTTACTTCTTCGGCTACGACTCCGAGACCATCCGCCTGTTCAAGGGCAACAGCCCCGACGGCGTGGGCAAGAGCTTCAAGGACAACCGTGATCCCAACGGTGTCTACGTCAACCGCGACCTGGTCAAGGTCGGCAAGGACGGCACCCACTACCTGCAATACAGCTCGACCCAGCCCGGCCAGACCGAACTGGTGCCCAAGATGGGCTACACCGAATACCTGCCCAAGTGGGACATGGTTATCGGCACCTCGGTGAACCTGGATGGCATCGAAGCCCAGGTGGCGGTGGTCGAAGCCAAAGTGAAAACACGCATGGAAGGCGTGCTGCTGAGCATCCTCGGCGTGGCCGTGGTAGTGTTGCTGGTGATCGCCGCCGTCGGCATGCTGCTGGCCAACACCATTTTGCGCCCGCTGCATTTGATGAAAGCCAACCTCGACGACATCGCTGCCGGGGAAGGCGATTTGACTCGCCGCCTGGCCATCACCAGCCAGGACGAACTGGGCGACCTGGCTGGTGCGTTCAACCGCTTTGTCGACAAGATCCATGGCCTGGTGCGCCAGATCACCGAGATGACCACCCAACTCACCGGCCTGGTCAGCCAGGTGTCCGACCAGGCCCAGCGTTCTGAGCAGGCCATGGAACGCCAGCGTCACGAGACCGACCAGGTGGCCACCGCCATCAACCAGATGTCCTCCGCGGCGCAAGAAGTGGCGCGCAGTGCCCAGGGCGCCTCCGTGGCCGCGCAACAGACTGATGCCGAAGGCCAGGCCGCCAAGCGCGTGGTGGACGGCAGCATCGCGCAGATCCATGCGCTGGTGAATGACATCCGCAGCAGCGGTGTGTCCCTCGACAGCCTGCAGCAGGACGTGTCGTCGATTGTCAGCGTGCTCGGCGTGATCCGCTCGATTGCCGAACAAACCAACCTGCTGGCCCTCAACGCGGCGATCGAGGCCGCGCGGGCAGGGGAGGCCGGGCGCGGTTTTGCCGTGGTCGCCGACGAGGTGCGCGCCCTGGCCAGCCGCACGCAAACCAGCACCCAGGAAATCCAGGGCATGATCGACCGCCTGCAAAAAGGCACCGAGGCGGCCGTGGATGCCATGCGCCGCTCCAGCGATGCCGGCGACGGCACCTCGGCCAAGGCCAACGAAGCCGGGGCGTCCCTGGACACCATGGCCCAGTTGATCGGCACCATCAACTCGATGAACGCGCAGATTGCCAGCGCTGCCGAAGAACAGACTGCCGTTGCCGAAGAGATCAACCGCAGTGTGCATCAGATCGCCGTGGCGGTGGACAGCGTGGCCGATGAAACTCAGCTGGGCGCCCAGACGTCGCGCAGTCTGGCGGACCTGGGTCAACGCTTGGGCCAATTGGTCGGCCAGTTCAGGATCTGATTCTCATAGGTTAAGCGTATGGTTATCCACCGTTAATACGAATATACCTATCAACGCCCCTCAGTGAGACTTGAGCCCCACTCACCACAGGGGCTCACCTCATGCCACTTCCCGACCCGCTTCAGCGCCTGGCTGAACTCGACACCAATACGGTCTCCGACGCACTGGATTTCCTGCAACTGCCGGGGGCGGTGGTGGGCATCCGCCCGTTGTGGGACTGCCCCAAGGTGGTGGGCCGGGCCAGCACGGTCAAGCTGGCGCCCAAGACTGACGCCGCGCCCGCCGTGCACCTGATTTCCCCGGTGATCGACGCGATCACCACCGACGACCGTGTGCTGGTGATCGCCGGTGGGCTGGAGGGTATCTCCTGCTGGGGCGACATCATCGCCAATGCCGCCGTGGCCAGGCGCATTCGTGGCTCGGTGATCGACGGTTGCAGTCGCGATATCGACGGCAGTGCGTCCATCGGCTACCCGGTCTATGGCCGTGGGGTCACCATGATCAGCGCGCGCAATCGGGTGGTGCAGGTCGATTCCGGCGTCACTGTCAGCGTGGGCGGTGTGAACGTGTCGGAGGACGACTTCGTGATTGCCGACCGCTGCGGCACGGTGTTCATCCCCACTTCCGTTATCGAGCAGGTGTTGGACCTGGGTGAGCGCATCGCCGCCCGTGAAGCCGGCATGGTGGAGGCCGTGCGCAGCGGCCGTTCGGTGGCCGATGTGATGCACGACAGCCACTTCGAAGCCATCCGCGTGGAGCCTGCCCGATGAACGATCAACACCTTGTCGCCCTGTTTGCCGGGCTCGACACACCGGGTGTGTCGGATGCCATGGATAAACTCGGGATTGCCGGCCAATGCCTGGGCATCGCGCCCCTGGATAACTACCGGGGCACCGTGGTGGGCCCGGCGTTTACCGTGCAATACGTCCCGGCGAGCATGCCGCCGGGCTCGGTCGGTGACTTTATCGAAGACGTGCTGCCGGGGGATGTGGTGGTTATCGCCAACGCCGGGCGCAGCGATTGCACGGTGTGGGGCGACATCATGACCCAGTACGCAGGCAGCCGGGGCATTGCCGCTACGGTGATCGACGGGGTGTGCCGGGATGTCAGCAAAGCCCTCGGCGATGGCTATCCGTTGTTCACCAAGGGCCGCTATATGCGTACCGGCAAGGACCGTGTGGAAGTGCTGGCGGTGAACGAGCCGGTGGCGATCAGCGGCGCGCGCGTGTGTGCAAGGGACATCGTGGTGGCCGACGCCAATGGCGTACTGGTGGTGCCGCGTGCCCGTGCAGAGGAGGTCGCGCGTACGGCCCGGCAGATCGAGGCGGTGGAAGCCCGGATCCGCGCGCAGATCGAGGCCGGCAGGACACTCCAGCAGGCGCGTGAGTCCCTGGGTTATCACACCTTGCAGAGGAAGGACGCATGACCATTGAACGCCTGAATACGCGTCTGGCCCAGGCCCGACCGTCTGCCACGTACCGCATCATCGACCGCGTGGCCGCACGCCGCGCCGAGGGCGCAAGCCTCATCTCGTTGTGTGCCGGGGAGCCGGATTTCGACACCCCGGAACACATCCGCCAGGCAGGTATCGATGCGATCCGTAACGGCCATACGCGTTACACCCAGGTCGCCGGAGTGCGTGCATTGCGTGAAGCGGTGGCGCAGAAGTTCCGTCGCGAAAACGGCTTGGACGTCACCTGGCAGGACACCCTGGTCAGCAACGGCGGCAAGCATGTGATCTACAACGCCCTGGCCGCCACCTTGAATGCAGGCGACGAGGTGATCGTGCCCGCGCCGTATTGGGTCAGCTACCCGGAAATGGTCGAACTGTGCGGCGGTACCGCAAGGATTTTGCCGTGCGCCGCCCAGCAGGGGTTCAAGCTGACCGCGGCGGCGCTGGAGCAGGCGATCACCCCCCGCACGCGCTGGCTGATCCTCAACTCACCGTCCAACCCGACCGGCGCCGTGTACAGCCGGCTGGAGTTGCAGGCCCTGGCGCAGGTGCTGTTGAAACATCCCCATGTGCTGGTGCTGGCGGACGATATCTACGAGCACTTGCTGTTCGGCGGGCAAACCTTCCACACCCTGGCGCACGTCGAGCCGCGCCTGGCGCCACGGGTGCTGACCATGAATGGCGTGTCCAAGGCTTACGCCATGACCGGCTGGCGCATCGGCTTCGCCACCGGCCCGCGCTGGTTGCTGGCCGCCATGGAAAAACTCCAGGGCCAGCAGACGTCGGGGGCCAGTGCGATTTCCCAGCAGGCCGCGATTGCTGCATTGACCGGCCCGCAGGACTTTATCCAGCAGTCACGGGCGGTATTCGAGCAGCGCCGTGACCTGGTAGTGGCCTTGCTGAACGCCAGCCCGGGGCTGGAATGTATGAACCCGGACGGTGCGTTCTATGCCTTTGCGTCCTGCGCCGGTCTGCTGGGCCGCACCACGCGCGCCGGCAAGCGGCTGCACACCGACGAAGACGTGGCCGATGCCTTGCTCGACGAAGCCCATGTGGCCGTAGTGCCCGGCAGTGCGTTCGGGCTGGCGCCGTACCTGCGCATCGCCTACGCGTTGGACGACGCCTCGTTGCGCCAGGCCTGCGAGGCGATCCACCGGTTCTGTGCTGCGACCCGTTAGACGTCGCGCATCAGCAAACCGAAGCGCAGGTCCATTTCGGTCGGCAGGGGCACATACACCGTGTGCCCATCCCCCGGCGCCGCATCGATGGCTTCACCCTTGGCGTTGTGCAGGCTGGCCAGGTCAAAGTGGAAGTTGCCGGCGGGGGTCATCAGTTCCAGGTGATGACCCACGGCAAAGCGGTTCTTCACCTTGACCTCGGCCAACTCGCCGCGGCGCTCGCCGGTCAATTCGCCGACAAACTGCTGGCGCTCGGACACTGAGCTGCCGTTCTGGTAATTCTGGTATTCGTCGTGCACGTGGCGGCGCAGGAAACCTTCGGTGTAGCCGCGTTGGGCCAAGGATTCCAGGTCGGTCATCAAGTTGCGGTTAAACGCTCGGCCGGCCACCGCATCATCGATTGCCTGGCGGTACACCTGGGTCGTGCGGGCGCAGTAGAAATGCGATTTGGTACGGCCTTCGATCTTCAGCGAATGCACGCCCATGTGGGTCAGGCGCTCCACATGCTGTACGGCGCGCAGGTCCTTGGCGTTCATGATGTAGGTGCCGTGTTCATCCTCGAAGGCGGGCATCTGTTCGTCGGGGCGGTTGGCTTCCTGCAGCAGGAACACCTGGTCGGTGGGCGCGCCGATCCCCAGTGTGGGTTCCGGTTGATACACCTGGACAATATCGCCCGTGGCGTTTTCCACCGCCGGGGTGGCCTGGTATTTCCAGCGGCAGGCATTGGTGCAGGTGCCCTGGTTGGCGTCACGTTTATTCATGTAGCCCGAGAGCAGGCAGCGCCCGGAATAGGCCATGCACAAGGCACCGTGGACGAACACTTCCAGCTCCATGGCCGGCACCTGCTGGCGAATCTCTCCGATTTCTTCCAGGGACAGCTCCCGCGACAGGATCACCCGGCAAATCCCTTGCTGCTGCCAGAACTCGACGCTGGCCCAGTTCACCGTATTGGCCTGCACCGACAGATGGATCGGCATCATCGGGAAGTGCCGGCGCACCAGCATGATCAGGCCCGGGTCGGACATGATCAGCGCATCCGGGCCCATGGCGATCACCGGGGCGAGGTCCTTGAGGAAGGTCTTGAGCTTGGCATTGTGTGGCGCGATGTTTACCACCACGTAGAACCGCTTGCCCAGCGCGTGGGCTTCCTGAATGCCGAGCGCCAGGTTGGCGTGGTCGAACTCGTTGTTGCGCACCCGCAGGCTGTAGCGCGGCTGGCCGGCGTAGACCGCATCGGCGCCGTAGGCGAAGGCGTAGCGCATGTTTTTCAGGGTGCCGGCGGGTGCGAGCAGTTCGGGGGCAAGGACGAGAGGCATGGGGATCGGATCGCAAAAGGCCGCGAGCGTAGCCCAACGTGTACCGGGCTTTATTGATCTGGGTCTACGCTTACCGCAACAAAGATGGCACTCCCAGGATTTGCGGTGGACTAAGCAGCTGGACGTACACGCGCGGCCTGCTTTTCTGACATGGATCGGACATGAATCAAACCAACCTGCAATTCAAGACCCTGCTGCTACTGCTGGCCCTGGTGACCGTCGCCTTTATCTGGATATTGCTGCCGTTCTACGGTGCAGTGTTCTGGGCGGTGATCCTCGGCATCATCTTTGCGCCGATGCAGCGTCGCCTGCAGCAGCGCTTCGGCTGGAACCGCAACCTGACGTCCCTGGCCACCTTGATGGTGTGCCTGGTGATCGCGATCCTGCCGGTGATCATTACCAGTGCATTGCTGGTGCAAGAGGGCGCCACGCTCTACAAAAACGTCGAGAGCGGCAAGCTGGATGTGGCCGGCTATATCGAGCAGTTCAAGAACTTCCTGCCGCCGTACTTCCAGCACCTGCTGGACCGCTTCGGCATGGGCAACCTGGAAGGGCTGCGCGAGAAGATCGTCAAGAGTGCGATGCAGGGCAGCCAGTTCTTTGCGACCCAGGCGTTCAGCTTCGGCCAGGGCACGTTTGATTTCCTGGTGAGTTTTTTCATCATGCTGTACCTGCTGTTTTTCCTGCTGCGCGACGGCCCGGAACTGGTGCGCAAGGTCCGCACGGCGGTGCCGCTGGCCGAGCCGCAGAAGCGTCGGTTGCAGCTCAAGTTCAATCGGGTGGTGCGCGCCACGGTCAAGGGCAATGTGCTGGTGGCCGTGACCCAGGGGGCGCTGGGTGGTTTGATCTTCTGGTTCCTGGACATTCCCAGTGCGTTGCTCTGGGCGGTGCTGATGGCGTTTCTATCACTGCTGCCGGCCGTGGGTGCGGGCATTGTGTGGGGGCCGGTGGCCGCCTACTTCCTGTTGAGCGGTTCGATCTGGCAGGGTGTGGTGCTGGGCCTGTTCGGCGTGTTTGTGATCGGCCTGGTGGACAATGTGCTGCGCCCGATCCTGGTGGGCAAGGACACCAAGATGCCGGACTACCTGATCCTGATCTCGACCCTGGGCGGCCTGTCGGTATTCGGCCTCAACGGGTTCGTGATCGGGCCGCTGGTGGCGGCGCTGTTCATGTCCAGCTGGGCGTTGTTTGTCGAGAGCAAGCCGCGGGTCAAGTTGCCGTTGCCTTGAGTCTCAGGCGTGCAGGCGGAAGTTCGAGGCTTGCTGCAGTTGTTTTTCGGCGGCAGACAGGGACGTGAGCGGGCCGCTGATGGCTTCGCCGTCGCGCACCACATACCAGCAGGCCAGCAAACCCAGTTCCCGAAGCGGGGCGGGTACGGCGCTGCCGATGACGGACATGATTTGAACAGTGGGCATAAGGACCTCCAATCGCTATGGAGGTCACCTTACGGGGCACAGGTGCTCAGGAAAAATCATCTGGCTCGATAGTCGACATCAACAAAAGGCTTCAGTCGACCACTTGATCGAGCATGCTCACCACTTCCTGCTCATTAAGCAGGCCTTTGTGCACCAGGTTTTCCGCCAGCAGCGCGAGGAACTTGGCGCTGCGGTGGCCTTCCAGGTGCTTGAGCTCCGTGAGGGCGCTGTAGACCTTGCTGGACGTACACAGGCCAGCGGTGCGGTGCGGATTTTGTGTGGGCATGGTCAGTCGTCCTTGTTGTTATGGAGTGGACAGGATTGATAGTGGGAGTGTGGCGTGACACAAACATGACAGCGTGAGCCCCGTTCGGGCAAGTAGACTTTCGACCTTAAGCATGTGGGATTGCAGCCCGGCCATTGTCCTCAGAGCGACCTTGGCAGGATAAATCCGGACGTTACCCACAAGAAAAGGCCCCGCGGGTGGGCGAGGCCTGTTGCATAGCTGACGGTTGAGACTTACCAGCCGCGGCGGTAATAACCGTGGGGCGGGCCATAGTAGCCACGCGGTGGGCCGTAGTAGACCGGCGCAGGGCGGTAATAGACCTCCTGCTGCACGTACACCGGCGGCGGTGGTGCGTAGTAGACGGGCGGCGGCGCGGCATACACCGGCTGCGGTTGCACGTAGACCGGCTGCTGCACATAGACCTCACGGGGCTGGCTGGCCACCACGGAGCCCACTACGGCGGCGCCGACCAGGGCACCCAAGACGGCTGGGCCACCCCATCCACCACCATGGGCGGAGGCTTGGCCTGCCATAGCGAGTGCACCTACCAGCAAGGCGATCTTGGGGATTGTACGAATCATGGTCATTCCTCGGTTAGCCCCTGCGCTTGTGGTCTGCAATCAATAGACTCAAGTAATGTCGCGGGGATACTTTTAAGACAACGTATTTCTGAAAAACAGCACGGCCGCTAGGTAAAGGTTGTGTAAGGTCTGTACCGATTTGCTTACTCAAAGGAGTTATCCATGCAGATGCACCCCAACAAGGACACCCAACTGTGCATGTCGCTGTCGGCCCGCCCTGGGAATTTTGGCTTGCGTTTTCATAACCACCTGTACGAACAGCTGGGGCTGAATTTCTACTATAAAGCCTTCAGCAGCCAGGATTTGCCCGGCGCGATAGGTGGTATCCGTGCGTTGGGCATCCGGGGTTGCGGGGTGTCCATGCCCTTCAAGGAGGCCGCCATTGCCTTAGTGGACGAACTGGACGATTCGGTTCAAGCCATCGACTCCCTGAATACCATCGTCAATACCAATGGCCATCTCAAGGCCTACAACACCGACTACATCGCCGTCGAACAATTGCTCAAGACACACGCCGTGCCGCAGGATTCGACCTTCGCCCTGCGTGGCAGCGGCGGTATGGCCAAGGCCGTGGCGAGCGCCTTGCGGGATGGCGGTTACGCCCATGGTGTGATCGTGGCACGTAACGAAGCGGCGGGCCGGGCGCTGGCGCAGAACCTGGGGTATGAGTGGCAGGCTGAACTGGGCGATTTGCGCCCGCAGATGCTGATCAACGTCACCCCCATCGGCATGACCGGCGGGGCCGAGGCGGATGCCCTGGCGTTCGACGCGGATGCCGTGGATGCAGCGGACACTGTCTTCGATGTAGTAGCGATCCCCGCCGAAACACCCCTGATCGTGCGCGGGCGGGCCAAAGGCAAGCGGGTGATCACCGGGTTGGAGGTGATTGCGATCCAGGCGTTGGAGCAATTCGTTCTGTACACCGGCGTGCGGCCTACGGATGAACAGTTCCAGGCAGCAGTAGCCTTCGCCCGCAACTGAAGGCCGCTGCTGCTCTAAATGTGGGAGGGGGCTTGCTCCCGATAGCGCTGGGTCAGTCAACACTTTCATTGCCTGATACACCGCTATCGGGAGCAAGCCCCCTCCCACATTTTTACCGAGTCATGCCTGTTCCAGCTGCGCCAATCGCTCTTCCAGAGCTGCAATTCGTGCTTCAAGCTCTTCGATACGATCCAGCGAGACTGCGCCGGCAGAGCGCTCCACCGGGCTTCCCCGCGCCGCGATAATCACCTCGATGTCCGCCGGATCCCCCAGCGCATGGGTATAGCGATCTTCCCGCTGCCCTGCCTGGCGCGGCACCAGCAGCGCCAGCCCGCGGGCAATCAGGCGCTCCAGCTGGTGCACCACCTGCTCGGCATCCTCGAAGTCATGCATGCGCCCGCTGCGGGTCAGCAGTTCGTTGACCGTCTGCGGCCCACGCAAGAACAGCAGCCCGGTCAGGATCACCTGGGCCGGTACCAGTTCCAGCGCCTTATCCACGCGATGCTCCCACCGGTCGGCGCGGCTGCCCATCACCAGGCGCGTGAAGCCTTGGCCTTCCAGCGCACGCAGACTCTGGCCAACCTGGCCCTGGCTCAGGTTCATCACCGGCTCGCGGCTGGTCTTCTGGTTGCAGGCCAGGACCAGGGCGTTGAGGGTCAGGGGATAGGTTTCCGGGTTGGTCGCCTGTTTTTCGATCAGGCAACCCAGGACGCGAATTTCCGTGCTGTTCAGGCGCGGCTCAGGGGTGTCGGTGTCGTGCTCGGCGGTCATCGCGCTTTCCCTATGCAGTGAACGCACTAGCCTAAGCCGGAAAAAATAAAAGACAAGCGCCTGGCGTGTCTATAATCGCCGCTGGTTCCAACCCTGCCATTACCCATGAGACTGCCATGACTATTTCCCTGTACGCCGCCTCCATCCCCGTCTTCAAGCAAATGCTCACCGCCCTGAGCGATGTGCTGAACAAAGCCGAAGCCCACGCCACCGCCAGGAACATCGAACCCAACGCCTTGCTGCAAGCACGCCTGTTCCCGGACATGTTCCAACTGGTGCGCCAGGTGCAGATCGCCGTCGACTTCGCCAAGGGCGTTTCCGCACGCCTGGCTGAGATCGAAGTACCGAAATACGAAGATACCGAAGTCACCTTCGCCGATCTGCAAGCGCTGATCGCCAAGGTGCTGGCGTTTGTCGACACCATCAAGCCCGAGCAAGTCGACGGCAAGGAAGGCATTGAGATCATCACCCGCCCAGGCACACCGAAAGAGAAGCGCTTCAGCGGCCAGTCCTACCTGTTGACCTACGGCCTGCCGCAGTTCTTCTTCCACGTCACCACCGCATACGCCTTGCTGCGTCACAACGGTGTGGAAGTGGGCAAGCGTGACTACATGGGCGCTTTCTAAGCCCAGGCATCGGAAAAACGCCCGGAGCTGTTCTTTGCCGAATGGCCCTGGGCGTTTTTTATTCCATCCCGGTGTGGACAAACACCCCCGCAATTTTCTCCGGCAGCGGGGTAGACGAGATCAGCACAAGCCGTTGGCCTGCGCGAGTCATCGCCATATACAGCTTGCGAGCATTCTGTTCCAGCTCGTCCGCCGTGATGCCAGCCTTCTGCTCGATAATCCTGAGCAATTTTTCCAGCCCAACCAGAAACACTACGTTGGCTTCCAGTCCGGTTGCACTTTCAACCGTCGCGATTCGCAGCGTTTCATCATGACCGGGTACGACGTCTGGATCATTCATGTCCCAGATTCGCTCGGTGCCGAAACTCTTTTTCAGGGTTTTCATTAACAACGCTTTGTCTATGCCCTTGCCATACAGCAGCAACATTGCCGACAACGGTAATTCATAGCTGTTCCGATGCGCTCCAATTTCATTGCAGGCCTGGACAACGGCATCCTGTGGAGAGGGCGACAGAACAAACAGCGGCGGCGTACCTGCTTCCATACCGTCGAAGTCTGGTTGCAGATACTCGTCCGGATCGGTCTGTGTAATGTCGGCCAGCATCTGGCTGGCAGCGCTTAGTATGGCCTGGGTGGTGCGATACGATTTGCGCAGCTTTTTGGTCTTGCCCGCCACATCCAGGCCGACTCGTTTCCAGCTAAGGCGGCTCTTCAGAAAGCCCTGATTCGGATCAGCGCATAAAAACAGCGTCCCCTCGGTTTTTTCCAGGGTGAGTTTGATCAGTTGGAACCACGACGGTGCGAAGAACTGCGCCTCGTCCACCAGAATGTGCTGATAGGCTTCCAGCGTGTCTGGGCGATTGGCCAGGCACAGATCACGGGGCAGAGAGCTCCATAAACGCAGCCCATGCTGATTGAACAGGGCTTTGGTCACCCGTTCGTACAGCGCCCAGACCTGTTGTCGCTCCTCTTTGCGCAGCGCAAAGCCCTGGCCTGCCCGTTCTGCCTTGAGATAATCAGGCTCGTCGATGACGACGTTGTCGTTTATAAAGTTGAACTCATCAAGCAACTGGTTATTGTCCGGTTTCAGTTCCCGGTATTCCGTGTCGCGAAAATGCTGAATAAGGCCTATGGCTTCGGTAGTGAACTTAGGCATCTTCAGTGTTTCTTTAAACAGCGCCCTCCATTGCCTTGAGATCCAGCCCAGCGCCGTCATGATGGTGAGGTTCTTGGGGATTTCTCCATAGACGCGCTGCAGGCGGTGTTTCAGATCTTTCACGACAGGAACGTTGTGAATCAGCATGAGAACCTGCTGGTCAGGGAATTTCCTGGCCAGGATATAGGCGCGACTGGCAGCAATAAGCGTTTTGCCGCTGCCCGCTACACCATTGATCAGCCGCACGGAAAAATCCCCCGCCATTTCCGTTTGCTCATCCGGAAGGTCCAGGTCGAGCTTGCTGGCCCACTCTTGCTGAGGGTCCAGAAAGTAGCGCAGCGTGCGGGCACTGTTGTCGCGCGAAAACTGACGGCGTGTTGAGCGGAGCCCGGCTATTTCGGCCTCGGAAAAGTAACGGCCCATAAGGGTCTGCCGGGTTTCCGATGACAGTGCCTTGAGCAGCTTGGGCAGTTGTTCTGCACCGGACTCAAGGAACGTCTTCTTCGACATCAGCCAGATTCCCCGACCTTCGCAATGCCGTGACCAGAGGATTTTACTTTGCTCGGAGTCGCAGCCCCACATCACCACCATCTTGCGCATGGCCGGGATACCGGCCTGGGTTTCGAATGTTTCCAGTTTCTCCAGCATCTGGCTGAATGCTGTCTGCTCTGCGGTCAAAAACAGCTGGTCCGGGTCCAGCGTATCGTACGGCAACTCGCACACCATCAGCGCCAGCCACTCAAGCTCACCGCGCTGCAGGAAAAAATCCGGTGCCCAGCTGTCTTGAGTCAGGCATTTGCGGACGACGTAGTCATCCTCAAGCTTCTTGAGTACCCGCTTGCACTGTTGCTGGGAGCCGCTGCTGCGCTGCCATTCAGGTATGAAAAGCGTCATAGCGGGACATTTACCTTATGGCATTGGCTGATCAACTGGCGGTATTGCTCAGCCCAGGCCTGTGCGGCTTCGCTGGAACAGATGATCCCGTGCTGCAGCTCCGGCCCGATGATGATCAGCTTGGTCATCGCGCGCGTGATGGAAACGTTCAGGCGCTCAGGCTGAAAGAAAAATGTCCCGATTGCACTGATAAACGCTTCGTCGCCACTGCACAGGGACAGGATCACCAACTCCCGCTCCTGACCCTGCATACGCTCGACGGTATCCGCGACGATTGTACTGGCGGCCTCGCTGCCGAACTGTTTGGCCAGCGCCTTGCGAATGGCTCGACCCTGAGCACGGTAGGGCGTCACGATCCCGATTTCATGGAGTGGCAGCCCCATGTCGTGCGCTTGCCGGCACAACTGGACGACGCATCTGGCGTCTGCCGGGTTGCGGTTCCGCGCTTTTGCGTCCTGCGTCGGGATGAACACCGCGCAGGTTTGCGGGTCAAGCGCTTCGCTGACATCTACCTGATGAATAGGCGACAGGAGACGGTCCCTGTTTCGCCCGGCGGCGCGTAATCGCCCGCCGTAATACATTTGGCTGGGCCACTGGGTCAGCCAGCGATTCATCCGGTAGGTTTCTTCAAGCATTACCGTGTGATCGGCATCCTGAGCCGTCAGGCGGGCGAACACAGACATGGATTCTTTTGACAGAACCGAGCGAGAAAGCAGTACGGGGGGAAGTTGTTTCTGGTCGCCGATGAAAATAAAGCGTTTGCCCTTGCGCATCGCCATCAGGGCGAGAGGTACGGTGATCTGACTGGCCTCGTCGAAGATCACCGTGTCGAAATTGTAATTGGACAACGAGGAACACGTTGCAAAAGGCGTGGCGCCAATCACATAACCTTGACCTGCCTCTGGCATCCCTTCCCATCTGGCCGGTTCGGCTGCCCAATCCACGTGTTTGTCGAGGTCTTCCCGGCGGCCACCGACCTTGACGGTCGGCACATCGCGCGCAGCAATCTTACTCAAGGCGTTGTTGATGGCCATGTGTGTATGCGAAGTGACGAACACCCGTTCGCCGCGCTCGACCAGCAACTGAGCGATCAGGGCCAGGGCTCTGGTCTTGCCGGTACCGGGTGGACCTTGAATGCAGGCGACCTGTTCAGCCCCGAAGGCAAAACCCACGGCCTCGGCTTGTTTCTGGTTGCAGCCCTCTTTGAGCGCGATCTGCTCGGCGTACTCGAGGTCCGCGTCATGGAAGCCGATATTGGGAGCATCGCCGAGCAAAGGAAGAATCGCGTTGTTACCGTGTACGTCGCTCTCAATATCCTGCAAGGTTTGAAGGTATTTCGGCGTCAGGTCCATGCCATCAGGGTCCGCGTAGCAAACACCTTGCTGATAGCTCTCCCAGATGAGCATTGCCTGATCCGAACTGAGAAGCCAGCGATCGTCCTCTTCCTTTTCGAACTTCATGGCCTGGCATAGCAGCGGGCCTTGGGCATCGCCCAGATGCAGACGCAGCAAGTCACCTGCACGAAAGCGCGATTCGTTGTCGTCGAGGTAGGCCCACAGTAATTTGGCTGTATCGCCTCGTTCGAGTCGAACGAAGCCCTGTGTCCAGCCCTGCAGCAACTTGTCCTTCAAGGGACGTTCCCATACCTCTTGAAGTTTTTGCCAGTTGGCGGCCTGTTCGGCGTATACGAAGTCGTACAGTTTTTGAATCAGAGGGTGCTGTCCGAGCATGGCGGTGAACAATCCTTATCGACCGAGGCATCTGTTGGCAGTGTTACATAATGTTTGTCGTGGTTGCGAGCCAACACGTGGCACGGAAAGCCCAATGAGCCATTACCAAAAAGCCCGGCGCCGTTCTTCATTGAAGAACGGCGCCGGGCTTTTTTACGTTGGCGGTTTTAAACCGGCTGCGTTTCCTTGCCCAGGCACGCGGCCGCGGTAAACAGCACATCGGTGGACGAATTGAGTGCGGTCTCCGCCGAATCCTGCAGCACACCGATGATGAAGCCTACGGCCACCACCTGCATGGCGATCTCGCTGGGGATACCGAACAGGCTGCATGCCAGGGGAATCAGCAGCAGCGAGCCGCCGGCCACACCCGACGCGCCGCAGGCACAGATCGCCGCGACCACGCTGAGCAGCACGGCAGTCGGCAGGTCCACGGCAATGCCTAAGGTGTGCACGGCCGCCAGGGTCAACACGGTGATGGTGATCGCAGCACCGGCCATGTTGATCGTAGCGCCCAGTGGAATCGACACCGAGTAGGTGTCTTCATGCAGGCCCAGGCGTTTGCTCAAGGCCAGGTTCACCGGGATATTCGCCGCCGAACTGCGGGTGAAAAACGCGGTGATGCCGCTTTCGCGCAGGCACATCAGCACCAATGGGAACGGGTTGCGGCGCAGTTTCCAGAACACGATGGCCGGGTTGACCACCAGTGCCACGAACAGCATGCAGCCGATCAGCACCACCAGCAGGTGGGCGTAGCCGAGCAGGGCGCCGAAGCCCGAAGTGGCGAGTGTCGAAGCCACCAGGCCGAAGATACCCAGCGGGGCGAAGCGGATCACCACGCGCACGATCAGGGTCACGCCGTTGGACAGGTCGTCGAGCACCGTGCGGGTGGTTTCGCCGGCATGGCGAATGGCAATGCCCATGCCGATGGCCCAGGCCAGGATGCCGATGAAGTTGGCGTTCATCAGTGCGCTGATGGGGTTGTCCACCACGCTCAACAGCAGGCTTTGCAAGACCTCGCCGATGCCGCCGGGAGCGCTCACGGTGGCGTCATGGGTAGCGAGCACCAGCGATGAGGGAAACCACATGCTGGCAATCACCGCCACCACGGCGGCGGCAAAGGTGCCCAGCAGGTACAGGAACAGGATCGGCTTGATATGGGTTTCCTGGCCGTGTTTATGGTTGGCGATCGACGCCATCACCAGTACAAACACCAGGATCGGCGCCACGGCCTTGAGCGCGGCAACAAATACCTTGCCGATAAACCCGGTGGCCTTGGCCGCCTCCGGCAAGAGAAGGGCCAGCAGGATGCCGGCGATCAAGCCGATGACGATTTGCGTGACCAGGCTGATGCGGGCCAGGCGTTGGAAAAGGGAAGGGGCAGCAGTCATATAAAGGTTGTCTCTAGTTTTTTTAAGGGCGCGGCAATGCAGGCAGAAAGGTCTGTAGGAAGCAGGTCGCGAAGTCTAGCATGCCGCTGGACCTGTCCCGGCCGCTGCGGCATTGGGTCACCGGGGCTTCGCAAAAGCCGGACATACTCTGTTAAGATTCTCCCCTCTCACCTTTCCTCTCCGTCAGCGGGCCCTTCGGGCTGTCGTTGATGTCGTCGTTTCTGGAGTTTTCATGCTGTTTCCCATCCTGCTGCTGTCGGCCGCCGGTTTTACCGTGCTGACCACAGAATTCGTTATCGTCGGCCTGTTGCCGTCCATCGCCCGGGACCTCAACGTCAGCGTGTCCCAGGCCGGCCTGCTGGTGACCTTGTTTGCGTTTACCGTGGCGGCCTTTGGTCCGTTTCTGACCGCGTACTGCGCCCGTTTCCCCCGCAAGCGTCTGTTTATCAGCATCCTGCTCCTGTTCGGCGTGGCCAATACCGTGGCCGCATTGGCGCCGAATATCTGGGTGATGGCATTGGCACGCTTGATCCCGGCCCTGGGCCTGCCGGTGTTCTGGGCCCTGGCCAGTGAAACCGCGGTGGATATTGTCGGCCCCGAATACGCCGGGCGCGCCATCGAGAAGATCGGCTTCGGCATCGTCTGCGCCACGGTGTTCGGGATTCCAGTGGGCACGCTGATTTCCGATATGTTCGGCTGGCGCGCCGCGTTTGCGATCCTCGCCGTGGTCGCACTGGCCAAGGCCTTGCTGCTGTTTATCTACCTGCCGGTGACCCAGCCGAAGAACGACCAGGTGTCGTTGCGCTCGCAGTTCAAGATCCTGCGCAACCCGCTGATGCAAGGCCATATCCTGTTGTCGGTCCTGGTGTTCAGCGGCATGTTCACGGCGTATACCTACCTGGCGGATATCCTTGAGCGCCTGGCCGGTTTCGACGGCACGCTGGTGGGCTGGTGCCTGATGGGCTTTGGCGCAGTGGGGCTGATCGGCAACGCCTTGGGCGGGCGTGCGGTGGACCGTCACCCGCTGATCGCTTCCATGGTGTTCTGCGGTTTCATGATCGCCGGCATGGTCGCGCTGGTACCGGCGATCCATTCCACGGTCGGCCTGGCGGCGGCGATGGCGGTGTGGGGCGTGACCCAGGCGGCGCTGTTCCTGGTCAGCCATGTGCGGTTGATGAAGGCCGCACCCCATGCCCCGGCGTTTGCGGCGTCGTTGAATATCGCCGGGGCCAACCTGGGCATTGGCCTGGGGGCCATGGTCGGCGGGCATGTGATCGACACCCTCGGCCTCGGCAGCCTGGGCTTTGCCGCTTCCGGATTTATCCTGGTGTCGATCCTGCTGGCGCTGTGGCTGATGACCGCCAGGCAAGCGGTCGCGTCCAACGCCTGAACGCTCAGGGCAGGGCGGTGAACAATTCTCGCCGTGCACCTTCGGTAATCGCCACGATGCCGGGGTGCTTGACTTTGCGTTCCACCGAGATCGCGTAGAACGACTCGGTGACGGCATCGGTCTGGCCAATCAACGCTACCCCGTACTGGCGCACCACCTCATCGGCGATCACGCTGGGCGCGATAAAGATCCCGCTGCCGGATTGGCCAAAGGCCTGCATCAAGGCGCTGTCATCGAACTCGCCGATGATCCTGGGCAGGATCTGCTGCTCGGCAAACCAGCGCTGCAAACGGCTGCGTACTACGGTTTCCGCGCCGGGGATCAACAGGGGCGCGCCGTGCAGGCACTGTGGGAAGTCACCGGCGTACCTGTCAGCCAATGCCTGGGTGGCGAAAAAACTGATGCCACATTCCCCCAGTTTCTGGCTGTAGCCCTTGATGTCCAGGTGCGAGGGCATGGGGCTGTCGGAGATCACCAGATCCAGGCGCTGGATCGCCAGGTCAGCCAGTAAACGTTCGAGTTTGTCTTCCCGGCAGGTAATGCGCAGCGGCTCGCTCAATTCCATGGTCGGTGCGATCAGCCGGTACACGATGGACTTGGGCACCACATCCGCCACACCGACCCGAAACAGGATCTGTTGCTCATTGGGCTGCGCGCGCAGCATCGCCTCCAGTTCATTGCCGGTCTGGAACATCTGTTCGGCATAGGGCAGGGCTTGGCGCCCGGCTTCGGTGAGTTCAAGCTGGCGGCCTACCCGCTGAAACAGCGCAATCCCGTAGGTTTGCTCCAGCAGGCTGATCTGCCCGCTGATGGTCTGGGGCGTGAGGTTCAGCTGCTCGCAGGCGCGCACGATGCTGCCGGTCTTGGCCACTACCCAGAAGTAATGCAACTGTCGGTAATTGAGCACGATGATCGTCACTTCGTAAAAACCGAAGTATACGCGAGAAAAATACGAATTTTCCTGAACTGTTTGCCTGCATAGAATGCCTCGCTATCGCGGGGCCACTATTTGGACCCAATGGTTCTAACGAGGAAGACATGATGAAACTCAATTCCCTGGGCGCGGCATCGTTGCTTGCGCTTTCATTGGTGATGATCAGCGGTTGCGATCAGGTCGAAAAAAGCGCGCAACAGGTCATGGGCAAAGCCACCGAGTCGGCCAAGCAAGCCATCGATGACACCCAGAAAGCGGCCGAGCAGGCATTGAGTGAAGCGACAAACGGCCTGATCAATCCACAAAAAAAGGATGATCAGGAAGAAAACGAGTCTGAATCGAACACCAAAGAAACCTAATCTCCCCAGCGCAACGTCAGGACTGACCTATGGATTACCTTTTACAACTGGCCGCCAGCCCTACCGCCTGGATTGCCCTGGCTACCTTGATCGTGATGGAAATCGTGCTGGGCATCGATAACCTGATCTTTATCTCGATCCTCACCAACAAATTGCCTGAGAAACATCGGGCCAAGGCGCGGCGCATCGGTATCAGCATGGCGCTGGTGTTGCGCCTGGGCCTGTTGAGCACCATTGCGTTTATCGTGCAATTGACTGCGCCGGTGTTCGAAGTGCTCGGCCAGGCGTTCTCGTGGAAGGACATGATCCTGATCGCCGGTGGCCTGTTCCTGGTCTGGAAGGCCACCACCGAGATCCATCACAGCATGGACCCGGAGCCCGAAGAGAAGACCAGTACCGGCAATGTCGTGGCCATCGGCTTTGCCGCAGCCATCGGGCAGATCCTGTTGCTTGACCTGGTGTTCTCCATCGACAGCATCATTACCGCCGTGGGCATGACCGAGCACTTGCCGATCATGATCATCGCCGTGGTGACCTCGGTGATCGTGATGCTGGTGGCGGCCGAGCCGTTGGCCAAGTTCATCAACGACAACCCGACCGTGGTGATGCTGGCCCTGGGCTTCTTGATCATGATCGGCATGACGCTGATCGCCGAAGGCTTCGGTGCCCATGTGCCTAAAGGCTACGTCTACGCGGCCATGGCCTTCTCGGCCGCCATCGAGTGCCTGAACATCGCTCGGCGCAACCGTCACAAGCGTCTGCTCGCTGCCCGGCAGTAACGCTGCAACCCCAAAGGCCGGCTGTGCTCACAAGAGCCCAGCCGGCCTTTTGCTGTCTGTTAGAATCCGCCCACTTGATAGCTTGAGGTCCACCATGAACGAGCCGATTCGCCTTACCCAGTACAGCCACGGCGCGGGTTGTGGCTGCAAGATTTCGCCCCAGGTGCTGGAAGTGATCCTGGCGGGCAGCGGTGCGCAGAACCTTGACCCCAACCTGTGGGTGGGCAACGCCTCCCGCGACGACGCGGCGGTGTATGCCATCGATGATGAGCGCGGCGTGGTCTCCACCACTGACTTTTTCATGCCGATTGTCGATGATCCCTTCGATTTCGGCCGCATCGCCGCCACCAATGCCATCAGTGACATCTACGCCATGGGCGGCGACCCGTTGATGGCCATCGCCATTCTTGGCTGGCCGGTGAACGTGCTGGCGCCGGAGATCGCCCGTGAAGTGATCCGTGGTGGCCGCTCGGTGTGCGACGAAGCCGGCATTCCGTTGGCGGGCGGGCACTCCATTGACGCGCCCGAGCCGATCTTCGGCCTGGCCGTCACCGGCATCGTGCAAAAGCGCCATATGAAGCGCAACGACACCGCCACCGTGGGCTGCCGTCTGTATCTGACCAAACCGTTGGGCATCGGCATCCTCACCACCGCCGAAAAGAAGGGCAAGTTGCGTGAGGCGGATATCGGCCTGGCCCGTGACTGGATGTGCACCCTCAACAAACCCGGCAGCCGTTTCGGCAAGCTGGCCGGTGTGACGGCAATGACGGATGTCACCGGTTTCGGTCTGTTGGGCCATTTGGTGGAGATGGCGGACGGTAGCGCCGTGACCGCACGCATCGAATACGACAAAGTCCCACGTCTGCCCGGGATCGAGGACTACCTGGACCAGGGTTGCATGCCGGGTGGCACCTTGCGCAACTTCGACAGCTACTCGAGCAAGGTCGGGCGCCTGCAGGAATTGCACAAACGCGTGCTGTGCGACCCGCAGACCAGCGGCGGCCTGCTGATCGCGGTCACCCCTGAAGGCGACGCCGAGTTCCGCGCGACGGCGGCTGAATTGGGCTTGGGCCTTGAGCCGATCGGCCAATTGGTTGAGCGACAGACCCACGCGGTAGAGGTGGTTTGATGGCAACTGACATCACCGATTACCGCGACATTTTCCTCAACGACCGGCCGATGATGGACACCCGCGCGCCGGTCGAGTTCGCCAAGGGCGCGTTCCCCGGCGTGATCAACCTGCCGCTGATGACCGATGACGAGCGTCAACGCGTCGGCACCTGCTACAAGCAGCAGGGCCAGCAAGCCGCGATTGTGCTGGGGCATGAGTTGGTGTCGGGGGCGATCAAGGCTGAGCGTATCGAACAATGGGCACGGTTTGCCCAGGCCAATCCTGATGGTTACTTGTATTGCTTCCGGGGCGGGCTGCGTTCGCAGATCGTGCAGCAATGGTTGAAGACCGAAGCCGGCATCGAGTACCCGCGGGTCGGCGGTGGCTACAAGGCCATGCGGACCTTCCTGCTGGATACCCTTGACCAGGCGGCAGCTCAATGTGATTTCGTGTTGCTGGGTGGCATGACCGGCACCGGCAAGACCGAGGTGCTGGGCCAGTTGCGCAACGCCCTGGACCTGGAAGGCCATGCCAACCACCGCGGTTCCAGCTTCGGCAAACGCGCCACGGCGCAACCCTCCACTATCGACTTCGAAAACCGCCTGGCGGTGGACCTGCTGAAAAAACGCGCAGGCGGTATCGAGCAGTTCGTGGTCGAGGATGAAAGCCGCATGATCGGCAGCTGCGCGCTGCCGTTGCCGTTGCACAAGGGCATGCAGACCTTTCCGATGGTGTGGCTGGAAGACAGCGTCGAAGGCCGTGTCGAGCGCATCCTGCGCGATTACGTGATTGACCTGTGCGCGGAGTTCATCGCGGTATTTGGTGAGCAGGGCCAGGCGCTGTTTGCCGAACGCCTGACCCAGGGCCTGGCCAATATCCACAAGCGCCTGGGCGGCGAGCGTTTCCAGCGGTTACAGGCGATCATGCAGGATGCCCTGGCGGAACAGCTGCGCAGCGGCGCCGTGGACCTGCATCGCGCCTGGATTGAAGGGCTGTTGCGCGAGTATTACGACCCGATGTACGCCTTCCAACGTGAAAGCAAAGGCGCACGCATCGAGTTTGCGGGAGAGCAGGGCGCCGTCACGGCCTATCTGCGCGAGCGCGCCCTCAGAGGATAAGCGCGCCGATCAACCCGCACACCACGCCCACCAGCATGGTCAGCCCGGCCACCGTCACCAGTACCCGCGCATCGAAATCCTTGCGCAGCATCAACAGCGACGGCAGGCTCACGCTGGGCAGGGTCATCAGCAAGGCCATGGCCGGGCCGGTGCCCATGCCCAGGGTCATCATGGTTTGTACGATGGGGATCTCTGCCGCTGTAGGAATCACAAACAGCGTGCCGACAATCGCCAGGGGCACCAGCCACACCAGGCTGTTGGCCATGGCGCCGTCCACGTGGGGGAACAGCCACACCCGTGCGGCACCGAGCACCAGCACCGCCAGGATATAGATCGGTATGGTGCTCCAGAACAGCTGCCACAGGGTACGCAGCCAGCGACTGAAGAAGGGTTGTGCTTCGACCTGGCTGGCCTCGGCCACCGCGTCCAAGGCAACTTCCGGCACCTGGTCCGGCCGTGCAATGCGCTGTGCCACCAGTGACACGCCGACCACCAGCACAATGCCCGCCACCAGCCGCAAGGCGGTAAAGCCCCAGCCCAGCACAAAGCCCATGAACACCAGCGTGGCCGGGTTCAGCACCGGGTTGGCAATCCAGAAGGCCAGTGCCGCGCCCACCGACACCTGCTGGCGGCGCATACCTGCCGCGACGGGCGCCGCGCAGCAACTGCACATCATCCCCGGCAAGGCAAACAGCCCGCCGCGCAAGGTCGAGCCGAGGCCGGCACGACCAAACAGGCGCAGCAACCAGTCGCGGGGGATCAGCACTTGCAGCAATGAGCCGAGGATCACCGCCAGTACGGCAGCCTTCCAGATCGCCAGGAAATACACCTGGGCGTAGGCCAGCGCTGCCGCCAATGGCGAACTTTGTTGATCGTTGAGGATCGAGGCGCCGATGCTGTGGTTGTCAGCGGCAACAAACGCTTTGAAGTAGTAGGGCGACCACTTCACGTAGTAGAGGCCGACACAGGCTACCAGTAGGAACAGGGCAGGTTTCCACCAGAACGACCAGCCCCGGACGGGCTGGGTGGAGGCGAGGTTGGGCATGGGGGAGGGTCCGCAGATGAGTCAATAGCGGTGCATCATACGCCCTCAGCTATCGGCACTCACCTGTGTTGGCTGCGGGCAGGTTTCTTCACCGTCGTTCAGGCCTTGCTTGTAGTTGCGGCTGAGCAGCGAGGCTTTGCCGTTGTGCCAGGTCAGCGTCAGTACATACAGCGTGTCGTAGTCGCTGCCGGACCAGTCGTCGGTAATCGTGTGTTTTTCGCCGGAGGCCTCACTGGCCACCTTGTTGATCAACTCCGGCAGGTAGCCGTGGGACCACGCGGTGTAGATGGTGGCATTGTGGTATTTGTCTTCCACCAGTTCGTCGGCCAGGTCGCTGGTGTCGTTGGCCGAGAACTTGATGTTCACCGGTAGGCCCAGCTTGATGGCGCTGGGGCTGATGGTCATCAACGGGCGAATATAGCTGTAGGAGTTGTCCAGCTCACCTTCCTCGACATTGCGCGTCGGGTTGGCGGCAAACACGAAGTTGGCCTTGCCGAATTTTTCCGGCAGCAGGGTGGCCAGGTTCATTGCTCGGTTCAACCCCTGGCAATTGAGTTGGCCCAGGCCGCCGGCCGGTTTCTCAGCGTGGCGCAGGAACACCAGGGTTTGCACGCCATCCACCGGTTGGGCACGGCTTTCCCGGGCGTCGAGGGCGGCAACCATGGCGCCGCTCACCAGCAAAAGGGGCAACAGGATGTAGGCGTAGTGTTTCAGTCGTTGCACAAGGCGCAGAGGCTTGATCGTCATTATGGGTTCGAGTCTTCGTGCGTCACGTTAAGGCGGACAAGCCTGGCCCCAATGACGCCTGGGGCGTCCTGCGGGTGTTCCGTGTCGGTATAGCGAGGTGCCTCCATTCACCGTTTGAGCGCACTTAAGAGTGCACGCGGGCGTATTGGTTCGCCCACGGGGGATAATAGCCCGCTGATGTTGCGCATTGATGACCCATGCAGGACGTGGGACAGATGATTATCATGAGGGCTTTCCGCCAGGGAGTTTCCCGATGAACCCGATCGCCGCGTTCCCGATCAACAGCAAATGGCCCGCCCGGCATCCGGAGCGCCTGCAACTGTACTCGTTGCCCACGCCCAACGGGGTAAAAGTCTCGATCATGCTCGAAGAGCTGGGCCTGCCTTATGAGGCGCACAAGGTCAGTTTCGAGACCCAGGACCAGTTTTCCTCCGAGTTCCTGTCCCTGAATCCCAACAACAAAATCCCCGCGATCATCGACCCCGACGGCCCGGCGGGCCAGCCGTTGGCGCTGTTCGAGTCAGGCGCAATCCTGATCTACCTGGCGGAAAAAACCAGCCAGTTGCTTTCCGAAGATCCGGCGACACGTTATGAAACGATTCAATGGCTGATGTTCCAGATGGGGGGCATCGGTCCGATGTTTGGCCAACTGGGTTTCTTCAATAAGTTCGCCGGCAAGGACTACGAAGACAAGCGCCCCCGCGACCGTTACGCCGCCGAATCCCGTCGCCTGCTGGAGGTGCTGGAAAAACGCCTGCTCGGCCGCACCTGGATCATGGGCGACGACTACAGCGTCGCCGACATCGCCACCTTCCCCTGGATTCGCAACCTGATCGGTTTCTATGAGTCGGGCGATCTGGTCGGCATTGCCGACTTCCCTAACGTACTGCGCGCGCTGGACGGCTTTGTCGCCCGGCCGGCGGTCATCCGTGGCCTGAATATTCCGAGCTGACACATGCCGACTTTCGATTTCAAACAACTGGATGTATTCAGCAGCGTGTCGCTCAAGGGCAATCCGCTGGCGGTCGTGCTGGGCGCCGACAGCCTCAGCGACCAACAGATGGCTGACTTCGCCAAATGGACAAACCTCAGTGAAACCACGTTTTTGCTGACACCGCGCGATGCTCGGGCGGACTACCGGGTGAGGATCTTCACGACCTTGCAGGAGCTGCCATTCGCCGGGCACCCGACCCTGGGCAGTTGCCATGTGTGGCTCAAGGCGGGTGGGGTGCCCCAAGGCGAAGAGATTATCCAGGAGTGTGAAATCGGCCTGGTGCGTATTCGTCGTCAAGGCGATGAACTGGCGTTTATTGCACCGCCGTTGATGCGCGCCGGCGCTGTGGACTCCGCGTTGCTGGAGCGTGTTCGCCTGGGATTGGGCCTGGCGCCGGGGGCCATTGTGCGCAGCCAGTGGGTTGACAATGGCGCGGGGTGGCTCGCGGTGATGCTGGCTGACCGTGATCAGGTCCTGGCCTTGCAGCCGGACTATTCGCAGCTGCTGGGGCTGGCCGTCGGCGTGATTGCTCCTTGCAACCCGGCTGACGACGTGGACGCGCAGTTTGAGGTGCGTGCCTTTGTCGCAGGCGACGGGGCCCAGGAAGACCCGGCCACCGGCAGCCTGAATGCCGGCGTCGCGCAATGGCTGCTCAGCGAAGGACTCGCACCTGAGTGCTACGTGGTCAGCCAGGGCACGGCCATGGGGCGTGCGGGGCGTATTCGCGTCGAGCGCCAGGGTGATGAAATCTGGGTCGGCGGCGCCGTTGCGGTGTGCATCGAAGGGCGTCTACAGCTCTAGATCAATACATTATTACGGCCCCCGCAATACACTGTTGGCCCCTGGGCATTTGTGCTGCCGGGGCCTTGGGGCATAAGCTTTCGCCCCAAAGATTTCCCGCCACTTTTTCAGGACAGCCATGACCAGCCAGTTCCCCCAAGCCCGTCCACGCCGCCTGCGCCGCTCCCCGGAGCTGCGTGGCTTGTTCCAGGAAACCGAGTTCACCCTCAACGACCTGGTGCTGCCGATTTTCGTCGAAGAAGAAATCGACGACTTCGTGCCGATCACCAGCATGCCCGGCGTGCAACGCATCCCGGAAAAGAAGCTGGCTGCCGAGATCGAGCGCTATGCCCGTGCCGGTATCAAGTCGGTGATGACTTTCGGCGTGTCCCATCATCTGGACGCCAACGGCAGCGACACCTGGAAGGAACGCGGCCTGGTCTCGCGGATGTCCTCGATCATCAAGGACGCGGTGCCGGACATGGTCGTAATGTCCGACACGTGCTTCTGCGAATACACCGACCACGGCCATTGCGGCGTGATGCACGGTGCCCATGTCGACAACGATGCGACCCTGGTCAACCTCGGCAAGCAAGCCGTTGCCGCTGCCCGCGCCGGGGCCGACGTGATCGCCCCCTCGGCCGCCATGGACGGCCAGGTCCAGGCCATCCGCCGTGCGCTGGATGAAGCCGGTTTCACTCACATCCCGATCATGGCCTACTCCACCAAATTCGCCTCGGCCCTCTACGGCCCCTTCCGCGAAGCCGGCGGCAGCGCGCTCAAGGGCGATCGCAAAAGCTACCAGATGAACCCGATGAACCGCCGCGAAGCCGTGCGCGAATCGCTGCTGGACGAACAGGAAGGCGCGGACGCACTGATGGTCAAGCCGGCCGGTGCCTACCTCGACATCATCCGCGACATCCGCGAAGCCTCGCGCCTGCCTGTGGCGGCGTACCAGGTCAGCGGCGAATACGCGATGATCAAGTTCGGCGCGCAGGCGGGGGCGATTGATGAGGATCGGGTCGTGCGTGAGACGTTGGGGTCGATCAAGCGTGCGGGGGCGGATTTGATCTTTACTTACTTTGCTATGGACTTGGCGTTGGCTGGGATCTAAGGGCAACGTAACCCCCTGGTGAGCGAACACTGGTGGTGAGCGAGCTTGCTCGCGTTGGGCTGCGTAGCAGCCCCATGCCCACGATCTACCTTAAATACTTCATCTGCCTGACTAGCTGCATTCTGTGAAGTTTGAATTGTGTGATTGGATGAAGGTGGGGTAATCGCTTGTCTGAATTTTATATGTTTTTCCTGGCTTTTGAATAGAAGGCTGCGGGGGATTTAAATTTTAGGTTGATGTTTCGTTTCAGTAGTCCGTACAGGTGATTGGGTTTTCGTCTGTATCTAGTATTACTGTTGATTTTCTTTATGTTACATATTCAAAAATGTGTATTTTTTATAGCTCTCTCCGATTGATTTCCGCTGGTTGAGCATTTTTTTGTATATATAATTTACGGCTGTAGAGTAAGTGAGCTTATGCTCAAACATTTGTTGGGTGAAGAAGAATGTCAGTTGCTATCACTTCAACAAAGCTGGGCTTGCCGGTGATTGGCTTGTCAATTTCAATCAAAATTACTGAATCGCCGATTTTTAGTATTGAGCAACTTTGGTCTGCATCTTGGATAAGCTCGCCGATAATTTTATGAGCCCCATTCGCAGAAGCGATCTGTGGTGTTTTTACAGATGAGGACATGATGTTTTGTCCCCATGAAAATATTTCATCAAGTTCTAACTCTACATCCAGAGTTTCACCAGTTTTTAACTTGGTCCCGCTCCATAAGGCTGTGGCATTTCCAAAAGGTGAGTTGAATTTTACTCTCACAGTGCCTTTGTCAGAAAAGATATCAGTTATTTGTATCTTCATTTCACTTCTTCGTCAGGGGAACGCGTACAACTGTATTGTCAACGTTCATGGTGTTGGTTTTTATCTCGAACGTCCATGTCTCCTCATGATAGTGATGCTTGCTTGGCTTGCTATTCATTTCATGAGCCCCGTAACGAATACTTCTTTTTGCGTCGCTGGAAACAATTCTGTCGCGGTCGGGCTTCCCAGTTCGTGGGTTGGTGTTTGTGTGAGGGCCAGGTCCTAGAAATTCATCCCATTTCTGAATGGTTTCTTCCGGCTTTACAGGTTTATTGGCAAAGGTCTCCTTATGGTAGCCCAGTGTAGGTAGAGAGTTGGAGCTTGTGGGACTGAGTGGGCTGCCTTCATTAACCTGTGCTTTTCCCGCTGGATCTTCAACACTGGGGTTCGGCTTGCATTTATCCCCGCCTGGACAGGTACTCAGACCTAACGGATCCACCCACCCCATAGGGTTAGGCACGTACTGATACGCGTTGATCCCACCCGCCAACTTCACCGGATCCGGCGTCAGGTAACACCCAATATCTGGATTGTAGTAGCGATGGCGGTTGTAGTGCAGTCCGCTTTCCTGATCGAAGTACTGGCCCTGGAAACGTAGCGGGTTGTCGATTGTGCCTTTGTCGAGACGGCTGATCTGGCCGTAGGCGCGGTAGTGGGCGGACCAGACGATTTCGCCCTCTGGGTCTGTCAGTTCCTGCGGCGTGCCGAGGTGGTCGAGTTGGTAGTTATACGGCTTCGTTTCTTCTGGGCCGAAACCTTCCAGCAGTGCCAGCGGACGGAAACTGTCGGGTTCATAGAGATAGCTGCGGAGGCGATCTGCATGGTGCTCGGCAATCAGCCTGTCGCCTTGCCAGAAAAACTCCGTCGTTAGGCCGTCCACGGTTTTGCTGATGCGTCGCCCAAACGGGTCATAACGATAGCTGGCGGTTTGGCCGTTGGGTTGGGTGAGGCCTATCAGCCGGTGCTGGCAGTCGTAGCGGTATTCGGTAATCAACGTGTGCCCACGACCCCGCCGTTCGCGGATCAGGTTGCCGAAGGCATCGTAGTCATAGTGGCGGTCGCCCTGGATCATCAGGCGGTTGCCGGCGACGATATCGGGGCCGGGGCGGTCTTGCATCAGCAGGGTGCCGGCCGGGGTGTGGCCGAAGCGTTCCTGCAGGTCTTGGGAGTGGTCGGCGCGGGTCAGGCGGTGTAGCTGGTCGTAGTGGTAGTGGTGTTCGCCTTTGCGGGTGTCGAGCAGGCGGGTGAGGTTGCCGGTTTTGTCGTAGTCGTATTGACGTTGGTAGAGATGGTCTTGTTGCTGGGTGATCGCGTGGGC
>NZ_MBDT01000009.1:0-135820 GCF_001702295.1 Pseudomonas sp. S3E12 | reverse complement strand
TACGAGATCGAAGAGGGCAGCTACCGCATCAAGGGTTACGAAGGCCCGAGCCTCGAATGCGACAAGTGCGGCAGCGAGATGCAGCTCAAGACCGGCCGTTTCGGCAAGTTCTTCGGTTGCACCAACCCGACCTGCAAGAACACACGCAAACTGCTGAAAAGCGGTGACGCGGCGCCGCCGAAAATGGACCCGGTGAAGATGCCGGAACTCAAGTGCGAGAAGGTCAACGACACCTACATCCTGCGTGACGGCGCCTCGGGCCTGTTCCTGGCGGCCAGCCAGTTCCCGAAAAACCGCGAGACCCGAGCGCCGTTGGTGCTGGAGATCGTGCCGCACAAGGACGAGATCGATCCGAAGTACCACTTCCTGTGTGAAGCGCCGAAGAAGGATCCTGATGGCCGCCCAGCCGTGATCCGCTACAGCCGCAAGACCAAGGAGCAGTACGTGCAGACCGAAGTGGACGGCAAGCCTACCGGCTGGAAAGCGTTCTACGACGGTGGCAAGTGGAAGGTCGAGGACAAGCGCCAGGGCGCTTGACCCGCTAGTCTGTTAACGTTAGAAGCCGTCTGTATAGACGGCTTTTGCTTGCTGTGGGAACGAGGAGGGCGCCTGGTCCTCGCTCGCGAAGGTTGTTAACGATTACGCGAAAAACCTGGCGCCAAACGGTGCTCTGAAGTTTTTCGCGAGCAAGCTCGCTCCTACATAGCCAGCATCACGCTTATTCGTTGTGGAGATTGCCGTTATGGCCAACGAGCTCTATACCCGTACCAATCAGAAAATTTATTTTGCGGGTTTGTCCCTGGAAGCCCTTGGCCGTGCCGAGGAGGGGAAGGAGATGAATGCGATTGCACTGGTCCAGGCCGGGCGTGAAGCCGCGTTGTTCCACCTGTATGGTGCGTTACTGGGCTTGTGTCATGAGATCGCCGGGTTCTACCGCTTGCCCCAGGCCGGTTCGCCCCGTGCGGAAATGATCATGAATCGTGAGGTGCTGGAAAGCATGGCGATCCCTGAGCTGGCCGAATTGGTGGAAATGGCGCAGAGCCCTGACAGCTGGGTCGCGCGTCTGCTTAAGGCCCATGCGGATATGTTTCAGCCGCCCCGTGTTCCCCATGTGCCCAAGGGCGATGTGACCCAGCCCTTGATTTTGGCCGTGGCGCTGGAAGAGGAAGAGCCCGAGCCACTGAGTCGCGAAGAGTTGGAAGGCTGGCGTCAGGCGCTGAAAAAGATGGCATTGCGCTTTCGTGAAGGTTTGAACGAGTGCTGAACGTTGGTCGGATTCACATGGCACCGTTCATCAAGCCGTAAAGAAACCTCTTCAGATCCTCAGCGAGGCCGGGCGGATGACTGATATAATCCCGGCCTTTCGTGGAGAACAGACTTTTATGCCGACGTCCTTTCTGGAAATTGTTGAGTTGCCTGACGGCCGAATCGAGCTGCGCCGGGCCGAGGACGAAGGTTCTCTGGTTATCCTGGATTTTTCCGAGGACGCCAAGGTGTTCCTGCAGGGCCAGCACGTGGAAGTGGCAAAAGCCATGTTGAGCGTTGGTGTGCAGATGGCCGGTCGCCTGGCAGAAGGCGAGCCCGAGAAAGAAGACGGCCCGCGCGTTCTTCACTGAGTGGGGCAAGTGGGTTCGCTGTTGTGGCAAGCCCGCTCACCACAGTAAGACCGTTCGCCACAACAGGCCCCTCCCCAGGGACAGCCTGCGGCACACCGAATTACCCCAATCGAATATTCAAGCTCTGTGCATCGCCGGTACGCGCTGCGCTGATCAGCTGTGCCTTGGCAGTGGCATTCAGCGGGTTGAGCCAGCTCACCACGGTGTGGCTACGGCCCAGGCGCAAGGCTTCACAGGTCAACTGCTGAGCACTTTGCGCACCGCGGGGTTGCAGTAACAGGATGCGCTCGCGATTAAGGCCGGCATCCCGTAGCCAGGCCTGGGTCAGGCTGGCGGGCGGGGCAATCAGCGTCAACCAGCGTGCATCCTGTTCCTCGCTCAGTTCACGAAGGATCGGCGCCAGCAGGCTCAGGCAGCTCCCAGCCGCACCGCGCAACGACAGTTCACTGAACGCCTCAGGTTCGGCGCCCCAGGGCGCCTCGACCGTTTCCTTGAGGATGGGCGCAAGGGGTTGGGCCATAAAGGCCTCGAACAGCGACAGTTGTGTGTGTTGGGGGGTGTGCACGAGCTGCATGATGCCTCCTTTAGCGGCGAATGACGCCGACGCTCAGGCCTTCGATCACCAGGTCCTGATCTTTCAGGTTCACTTCAATCGGGGCGAACTCAGGGTTCTCGGCCAGAAGCCAGACCTTGCTGCCTTCGCGCTTGAAGCGTTTGACGGTGACTTCATCGCCAATACGGGCGACGACGATCTGGCCGTTACGGGCTTCGCGGGTAGTGTGGACGGCCAGCAGGTCGCCATCGAAGATCCCTACGTCCTTCATGCTCATGCCGTGCACCCGTAACAGGTAGTCGGCGCGAGGGTGGAAGAAGGTCGGGTTGATGTTGCAGGATTCCTCGACGTGCTGCTGTGCCAGGATGGGCGCACCGGCGGCGACGCGACCGATGATCGGCAGTGTCGATTCGTCGGCCTTGGCTTCGAAGCCAGGGATGCGAATACCCCGTGAAGCACCGGGGGTCATCTCGATCGCGCCTTTGCGAGCGAGGGCCTTGAGGTGTTCTTCGGCGGCGTTGGGGGACTTGAACCCCAGTTCCAGCGCAATTTCGGCTCGTGTCGGCGGGTAGCCGTTGTCATCGAGGCAGCGCTTGATAAAAGCCAGAATCTCAGCTTGGCGTGGCGTCAGTTTTAGCATGTTGATCGCTCTGTCTTTTTATACAGTGACTGGGATTATATACAGTGGACTGCGCTTGGCAATCATCCTTTTCTACGCCTCCGCTGGACGGTCATTCGTTAGCTGTCCTACAAGGCAGAGATAGCGCTGCCTACAGACCTGGGAGTATGTGATTAAATAGCGATGAAATAGATGACTGCCCGGCCGGAAAGCGAACTTGCAGGCTTGACAAGACACACCCTGAAACGTATGTTTCAAACAAGTGTTTGTCAGGCGGAGTATCCATGGCCCAGTCGGAAACCGTTGAACGCATTCTCGATGCTGCCGAGCAATTGTTCGCGGAAAAAGGATTTGCTGAAACTTCATTGCGGCTGATCACCAGCAAAGCCGGGGTCAACCTCGCCGCAGTGAACTACCATTTCGGCTCGAAAAAGGCCCTGATCCAGGCGGTATTCTCGCGCTTCCTGGGGCCGTTCTGTGCCAGCCTGGACCGTGAACTCGAGCGCCGCCAGGCCAAGGCCGACCACAAGCCGACCCTGGAAGACCTGCTGGAAATGCTCGTGGAGCAGGCGCTGGTGGTTCAGCCACGCAGCGGCAATGACCTGTCGATCTTCATGCGCCTGCTGGGCCTGGCATTCAGCCAGAGCCAGGGCCACTTGCGCCGTTACCTGGAAGACATGTACGGCAAGGTATTCCGCCGCTATATGTTGCTGGTCAACGAAGCCGCCCCGCGTATTCCGCCTATCGAACTGTTCTGGCGCGTGCACTTCATGCTCGGTGCGGCCGCATTCAGCATGTCCGGGATCAAGGCGTTGCGTGCGATTGCCGAGACCGATTTCGGCGTAAATACTTCCATTGAGCAGGTCATGCGCCTGATGGTGCCATTCCTTGCCGCAGGTATGCGCGCTGAAACCGGCGTGACCGACTCGGCCATGGCTGCCGCCCAATTGCGCCCGCGCAGCAAATCCACGCCCGCTGCCGCCAAGGTTTGACCCCTCCGGGTGTGCGCGGCCGCTTGCATCCGCTAAGCTAGCTGCCCATGCCGAATTCAGCTATTTACTCGCAACCTGTTGTTCTCACTGCGCCTGGTGGGGTCAACGGGTTGTGTGCGTTATTTAAGGAAGGTTTATGACTGCTGCCCTGCAAGGTTCTTTGATGGTCGACGTGGCCGGTACTTGGCTGACGGCCGAGGACCGCCACCTGTTGCGCCAGCCTGAAGTCGGTGGCCTGATCATTTTTGCGCGCAATATCGAGCACCCACGGCAGGTGCGGGAATTGAGCGCGGCGATTCGTGCCGTGCGCCCGGACCTGCTGCTGGCGGTCGACCAGGAAGGCGGTCGCGTACAGCGCCTGCGCCAGGGGTTTGTGCGCCTGCCGGCCATGCGCGCGTTGGCGGACAACCCCAATGCCGAGTACCTGGCCGAGCAGTGCGGCTGGATCATGGCCACCGAAGTACTGGCGGTCGGTCTCGACCTGAGCTTCGCCCCGGTACTGGACCTGGACTACCAGCGCAGCGCCGTGGTCGGCACCCGTTCCTTCGAGGGCGATCCCGAGCGCGCCGCCGTGCTCGCCGGTGCCTTTATCCGAGGCATGAACAGCGCCGGCATGGCCGCCACCGGTAAACATTTCCCCGGCCATGGCTGGGCCGAGGCTGATTCCCACGTCGCGATTCCCAATGACGAACGCAGCCTGGAACAGATTCGCGCCAATGACCTGGTGCCTTTCGCACGCCTGAGCAAGCAGTTGGCGGCAGTGATGCCGGCGCATGTTATCTACCCGCAGGTGGATGCGCAGCCTGCCGGCTTCTCACGCCGCTGGTTGCAGGACATCCTGCGCGGCGAGTTGCAGTTCGATGGGGTGATTTTCAGCGATGACCTGTCGATGGCCGGTGCCCATGTGGTCGGCGACGCGGCCAGTCGGATCGAGGCGGCGCTGACCGCCGGTTGCGACATGGGGCTGGTGTGCAACGATCGTGCGGCGGCTGAGCTGGCGCTGAGTGCGGCGCAGCGCATGAAGGTCACGCCGTCGGCCCGCATCGTGCGTATGCGTGGGCAGGCGATTGCTTCGACTGACTACAAACAGGATCCGCGCTGGCTCATCGCACTTGGCGCTTTGCGGGATGCACAGCTGATCTAGCGCTTTTCCTGCTTATTGGGCAACGGCGCAAACAACGCCTCGATATCCTCGTTGCCCAACTGCCAATCCCCCGTCGTACGCCCATCCAGCACACCTGCTGCCAGGTCGGATTTTTCCTTCTGCAGGTGCTGGATTTTCTCTTCCACCGTGCCCCGCGCGATCATCTTGTACACGAACACCGGTTTCTCCTGGCCGATGCGGTATGCACGGTCGGTGGCCTGGTTTTCGGTGGCCGGGTTCCACCAAGGGTCGTAGTGAATCACGGTATCGGCTTCGGTCAGGTTCAGGCCCACGCCACCGGCCTTCAGGCTGATCAGGAAAATCTGCAACTTGCCACTCTGGAAATCCTTCACCGGTGTGCGCCGATCGCGGGTCTGGCCCGTCAACAGGGCGTAAGCGACACCGCGTTTTTTCAGCTCCACTTCGATCAGGCTCAACATCGAGGTGAACTGGGAAAACAACAGGATCCGGCGACCTTCCTCAAACAGCTCTTCGAGCATTTCCATCAGGCTGTCGAGCTTGCCCGAACTGCTGCCGCGGGTGGGCAGGGTCGCGTCGTTGACCAGGCGCAGGTCACAGCACACCTGGCGTAGCTTCAGCAGTGCTTCAAGGATGATGATCTGGCTGCGCGCCACGCCTTTGCGGGTGATTTCGTCGCGGACCTTTTTGTCCATGGCCAGGCGCATGGTCTCGTACACATCGCGCTGGGCCTCATTGAGGTCGACCCAGTGAATGATCTCGGTCTTGGGCGGCAGTTCCGTGGCCACCTGCTCCTTGGTGCGGCGCAGCAGGAAGGGTTTGATCCGACCGTTGAGGTGCTGCAATCGTACCTCGCTGGCGCGCTTTTCGATGGGAACGCGGTAGTCGCGGTTGAAGCTTTTGACGTCGCCCAGCCAGCCCGGCAGCAGAAAGTGGAACAGCGACCACAACTCGCCCAGGTGGTTTTCCAGCGGTGTGCCGCTCAAGCACAGGCGCTGCCGGGCATTCAGCTCGCGGGCGGCCTGGGCTGCCTTGCTGGAAGGGTTCTTGATGTACTGGGCTTCATCGAGGATCAGCACATGCAAGGGCAGGGCGGCCAGGTGCTCGATGTCCTTGGGCAGCAGCGCGTAGGTGGTCAACAGCAGGTCGTAGTCCTGCAGGCTGGCGAAGTGTTTTTTGCGCGTGGCCCCGTACAGCGCCAGCACCTTGAGTTGCGGGGTGAAGTGCGCCGCTTCGTCCAACCAGTTGGGGATCAGGCTGGTGGGCATCACCACCATGCACGGGCGGTCCAGGCGCCCGGCGATCTTTTCACTGAGGATATGCGCCAGGGTCTGCAGGGTTTTGCCCAGGCCCATGTCATCCGCAAGAATGCCGCCCACCTCCAGCTGGCGCAGCGACTGCATCCAGCTCAACCCTTCCAGTTGATAAGGCCGCAAGGTCGCATTCAGGCCTTCGGGCGCCACACAGGTGAAGTCCTTGATGTCCCGCAGGCGCTGGGCAAAGTTGCGGATCTTCTCGCCGCCCTCCCATTGCAGGGGCAGGTCTTCCAGCGGATTGAGGCGAATCGCATCGGCCTTGGCCAGGCGTAGCGTGGTGGTGCCGGGCTCCTGCAGGTAAAACTCACCGAGGGTGGCCAGTACCGGTTTCAGGCGGCCGTAGGGCAGGGCCACTTGCAGCGGGCCATGACCGCCATTGGGCAGGCCGGGGATATTCACCAGGATCAGCTCGTCATCGCGGCGCCGCGCGAGTTTTTCCGGGTTGAGGATCTCGGTGTGGGAGCGCATCAGGTTGAGCAGGATCGGCAGCAGGCTCAGGCGCTCACCGTTGACGATAATCCCCAGTTCCAGGTCGAACCAGTCGCGCTCGGGGCCTTCATCGACGGTGGCGTACCAGTCGTCGACCGCGCTCAGGTCAAACCCGAAGTCATCATCGATCTGCAGCTCCCAACCCTCGGCCCGCAGGGTCGGCGAGGCATTGAGGGTGAAGTTCAGCCAGGCGCTGTCATTGACCATCTCGAACAGCTCGCCGGCGCTTTCCGGCAAGGCCTTGCTCTGGCGCGTGGCGATCTTGAAACCGAGCAGGCGCAGTTGTTCGCGATAGGGCTGCTCCAGCTCTGGATGGCGCTTGATGCGCAGGCTCTGGGTTTCCTGGCGCACGATGATGTCGGCGTTCTTCTGCCCGCTGACATAGTTGCCCAGGTAGTTGAACGACAGCGCCGCACGGTGCTGGATATAGCGTTGCATCTTGCCGTTGCGCGGTTCAAACGCGCTGAACTCGACGCTGGCCAGCCACAGGCGCGGCACGGGCACCACATCCTCCATCACCACCTGCGGCAACACCACGCGGTTATCCAGCACGGCCTGGAGTTTTTCCAGCAACTCGGCATCCTGGGCGGCCGCCGGGTAGGCCAGGGTTTCCTGGACCTTGAGCAGCACCGCGGCGATGTGTTTGCAGTTGGTGTGCACCGGGCAGGTACAGCGGCTGTCCACCAGGATCAGCGCGCCTTTGGCCGATTCGCGCAATGAGATGGTCTGCCGGTAAACGTTGCCCCCCGAGCCTTCGCAACTGGCGATGATGGTGCTGTCGCCGGATTCGACGATGCGCACGCGGTTCTCCAGGGCATAGCGACGCCCGCGCTCCAGGCTTTGCTCTTTGAAGCGATTGGCCCATGAAGGGGCCAGGGGTTTGGTCAACGGCGACGTCAGGGGCATGGCGCTGGATCAGTCCTGAATGTCGGGCGGGGGTGCGCTGGGTGGCTTGGCGGTCAGCGAAGTGATCTTGATCAGCAGTGCCAGGTGGCCGCCATCCAGGTAGTTGAGCTGGTTGTTCTTGGTGCGCACGTCTTTCTGGCTCAGGTGTTCGCTGGCCACCACACTGCCGTTGCTGTCGAACGTGTTGAGCCAGAAGTCCGCATCGATATCCGTGAAGCGCCCCAGTTGCAGGCTCAACACCCCTTCGATGGGGAACTGGCCGAACTGCTCCTGGCCGTCAGTGATCGCGATCCTGACCGGCTGCTCGCCGAGGTTCTGTTCCCAGGCCTTGTGCGCCAGCACGGTGAAGCTGTTATCGGCGTTGAGTTTGTCGACGATATTGTTCAGGCGCGGCGGGCTCAGCCTGTCGCCCAACCGCTGGGCGCCCGCATCCCAGTTTTCCGGCGCAGCGCGGCTGTTGAGCGCCGGCTCCGCGTTCTGGCGTACCAGGATCATTTCCACCTGGTACGGACTGTCGGCAAATGCCGAAGGCGCGAGTACCACCAACAACAGGCTCAGAATGCGGAACAGGCGCATTGGGGCGTCCTTCAAGCAGATTTCGGGATGAGGCGCTCGAACAACGCCTCCAATGTATTAAAGCGTTCTTCGGCACGTTCCATCGGCACCATGAACTTGAACAGCGTAGCCCCTTCGAACTTGTAGCGATTGGGCTGGCCCTGGATCAGCTTGATCAGCACCAGTGGGTCCACCGGTGTCTGCGCTTCGAACTCGATACGCCCGCCTTGCGGCCCGGCGTCGACTTTCTTGATCCCAAGCTGCTCGGCCTGCAATTTGAGCAGGGTCAGGCGCACCAAGTTCTTGGTCGGCTCGGGCAGCAGGCCGAAGCGGTCGATCATCTCCACCTGCAGGTCCTTGAGGCCCTCTTCGTCGGTGGCCGAGGCGATGCGCTTGTACAGGATCAGGCGTGCATGCACATCCGGCAGGTAGTCTTCGGGGATCAACGCCGGCAAGCGCAGGTTGATTTCCGGACCGCCGCCCAGGGGCTGGTCGAGGTTTGGCTGCTCGCCCTTGCGGATGGCTTTCACCGCGCGTTCGAGCATCTCCATATACAGGGTGAAGCCGACGGCCTGGATCTGCCCGCTCTGGCCATCGCCCAGCAGTTCGCCGGCACCGCGGATTTCCAGGTCGTTGGTGGCCAGCACAAAACCGGCGCCCAGGTCCTGGGTGTTAGCGATCGCTTCCAGGCGCTTCTCGGCGTCCCCGGTGATCTGCTGGCGGGGCGGCGTCAGCAGGTAGGCATACGCCTGGTGGTGACTACGTCCAACCCGGCCGCGCAGCTGATGCAGCTGGGCCAGGCCGAACTTGTCCGCCCGCTCGATGATGATGGTGTTGGCGCTAGGCACGTCGATGCCGGTCTCGATGATGGTCGAGGCGATCAGCACGTTGAAGCGCTTGTGGTAGAAGTCGCTCATCACCTGTTCGAGATCGCGTTCGCGCATCTGCCCGTGGCCGATGGCGATGCGTGCTTCCGGCACCAGTTCGGCGAGGTCGGCGGCGCATTTCTCGATGGTTTTTACGTCGTTGTGCAGGTAGTACACCTGGCCGCCGCGCAGCAATTCCCGCAGCAGCGCTTCCTTGACTGTGCTTTTGTTCTGCTCCATCACGAACGTGCGCACCGACAGGCGCCGCGCCGGCGGCGTGGCGATGATCGACAGGTCGCGCATGCCCGACACCGCCATGTTCAGCGTGCGCGGAATCGGCGTGGCGGTGAGGGTAAGAATGTCGACTTCGCTGCGCAGGGCCTTGAGCTGTTCTTTCTGACGCACACCGAAGCGGTGTTCTTCGTCGATGATCACCAGGCCCAGGTTCTTGATCTTTACATCGTCCGACAGCAGCTTGTGCGTGCCGATCACGATGTCGATCTTGCCTTCCGCGAGGTCGGCGACCGCCGCGTTGACTTCCTTGGCGGACTTGAAGCGGCTCATCACTTCCACGGTCACCGGCCAGTCGGCAAAGCGGTCGCGGAAGCTGTTGTAGTGTTGCTGGGCGAGCAGGGTGGTCGGCACCAGGATCGCCACTTGCTTGCCGCCGTGTACCGCAATAAAGGCTGCGCGCATGGCCACTTCGGTCTTGCCGAAGCCCACGTCGCCGCACACCAGGCGGTCCATCGGCTTGGGCGCGAGCATGTCGGCGCGCACCGCTTCGATGGTGGTTTGCTGGTCCGGGGTTTCTTCGAAGGCGAAGCCGGCACTGAAGGTGGCGTAGTCGGCCTTCGGGTCGGCGAAGGCATACCCTTCGCGCGCCGCACGACGGGCATAGATGTCGAGCAGTTCGGCGGCGACATCGCGCACTTGCTCGGCGGCCTTGCGCTTGGCTTTCTGCCAGGTCTCGGAACCCAGGCGGTGCAACGGCGCCAGGGCGTCGTCGCTACCGGTATAGCGGGCGATCAGGTGCAGGTTGGCCACCGGCACGTAGAGCTTGGCGCCCTCGGCGTATTCCATGGTGAGGAATTCGGCGGCCTGGTTGTCGATCTCCAGGGTCTGCAGGCCCAGGTAGCGGCCGACACCGTGGTCGATATGCACCACCGGCGCGCCTTCGCGCAGTTCCGTGAGGTTTTTGATCACCGCATCGTTGTTGGCGTCGGCGCGCTTTTCACGGCGGCGACGCTGCATCACGCGCTGGCCGAACAGCGGGCTCTCGGCGATCAGCGCGAGCGCCGGGTCATCCAGCAGCAGGCCTTCGTCCAGTGGCGCGATGGTGATCGCCAGGCGCTCTTTGCCGGCGACAAAATCCGGCCAGCTGTCGACGGTTTTCGGCCGCAGCTTCAGGCGTTCCAGCAGCTCCAGCAGCACTTCACGGCGCCCGGCGGACTCGGCGGTGAACAGCACGCGGCCGGGGAAGTCGCCGAGGAAGTTCGAGAGTGCTTCCAGGGGTTGCGTGGCTTTGGCCTGGATCGCCAGGTCCGGCAGCGTCGCCGCCGGGAAACGCTCGCGGCCGCTGCCGGTATCCACATCCTGCTGGCTGGCGACCACGCGCGGCCAGTTCTTCAGGCGGGCGAAGCAGTCTTCCACCGGCAGGAACAATTCGGCAGGCGGCAGTAAAGGCCGGGAAGGATCGACGCGGCGCTCTTCATAACGGTTGCGCACGTCGTTCCAGAAGTTTTCCGCCGCCTGTTCGATGCCCGGCAACGAGAACACTTGGGTGTCCTGGGGCAGGTAGTCGAACAGGGTGGAGGTTTCGTCGAAGAACAGCGGCAGGTAGTACTCGATGCCGGCCGGGGTAATCCCGCTGCTCAAGTCCTGGAAGATCGGGCAGCGGCGGAAGTCCACGTCAAAGCGTTCACGGAAGCGCGCCTTGAAGCGCGTGACCGCGTCCTTTTGCAGCGGGAACTCCCGTGCCGGCAGCAGCTTGATCGACTCGACCTTGTCGATGGACCGCTGGTTTTCCGGGTCGAAGGTGCGCAGGGTCTCGATTTCGTCATCGAACAGGTCGATGCGGTACGGCAACTTGCTGCCCATGGGGAACAGGTCGATCAGTGCACCACGCACGGCGAATTCACCGTGTTCATACACCGTGTCGACGCAGCGGTAGCCGCTGGCTTCGAGGCGCGTGCGCATCTGTTCCACGTCGAGCTTCTGGCCGATATCCAGCACCAGGCTGCTGCCCAGCAGGAACTTGGTCGGCGCCAGGCGGTGCAGGGCGGTGGTGATCGGCACCACCAACACACCGTGGGCCAGTTCCGGCAGGCGGTACAGGCTGGCGATGCGCTGGGAGATGATGTCCTGGTGCGGCGAGAACAGGTCGTAGGGCAGGGTTTCCCAGTCGGGAAAATGCAGCACCGGCAAATCGGGGGCGAAGAAGCTCAGCTCCTGCTCCAACCGTTCGGCGCTTTGGCTGTCGGCGGTAAGCAGCAGGGTAAAGCGCTTGGCTGCGCTGGCAGCCTCGGCAATGGCCAGGCTCAGGGCGGCACCGGGCAGGTTGCCCCAGTGCTGTTTACCTGCCGCGGCAGGGAGAAGCGGTAGACGCAGAACGGGCACGGAAGGTTGAGCTCCAAGCGTTGCGACAAAGTCGGTAATTGTAACGGCCCGAGGTGCCGCCTGTCAGTTGCTGACTGAGCCTATTACGGTTTGTAGGAAATGTAGTGGCTAAGACAAACAAAGCAGCCTTTTGACTCATTATGTAGTGCCGTTTTGCACGGATGTTTCGGAGGGTTACGGACAAGTTGGCGGCACTGCGCCATTGGTGGCCTTCTGAAACCCGCGTGTTTCCTGGCCTGTAGCGGGGTGGTATTTTTTTGCAAGGGCTTTTTGTTGTGGCTGGCGCATTGCTCAACGGGCGGTCGGACGACATAATGTAGCCCCTTTTTTCAGCCCCTACATGTGGAAGGTTCCCGTGACTCAGAAGCCCGACCAGTGTCTTGGTGAATGGATCGACCGTGAAGCACTCGCAGAAGCGATGATCCCGCTTATCGGTCAGCTGTACCGCAATAACAATGTGGTGAGCTCGATCTATGGCCGCAGCCTGATCAACCAATCAGTCATCGCGATTCTCAAGGCGCATCGCTTTGCTCGCCATCGTTCCGCCGACGACAGCGAACTCTCCGTCCACGAAACATTCCCCCTGCTCAAGGCCATGAGCGAGCTCAAGCTCGGCGCGGCTTCGGTAGACCTGGGCAAGCTGGCCTACAAATTCCGCAAGGAAGGTGCCGGCCGCAGCGCCGAGCAGTTCGTGCGTGAAGAAATGGCCGATGTGGTGGGCCAGCAAAACGCCGCTGCCCGCAAAGGCACCGACGTTGTCCTCTACGGCTTCGGTCGTATCGGCCGTCTGCTGGCGCGCATCCTGATCGAAAAAACCGGTGGCGGCGACGGCCTGCGCCTGCGTGCCATCGTGGTGCGCAAAGGCGCCGAGAACGACCTGACCAAACGCGCCAGCCTGCTGCGCCGCGATTCGGTACACGGTTCGTTCAACGGCACCATCACCATCGACGAAGAAAACAACACCATCACCGCCAACGGTAACCTGATCCAGGTGATCTACGCGAAGAACCCGACCGAGGTGGACTACACCCAGTACGGCATCAAGGACGCCCTGCTGGTGGACAACACCGGCGTATGGCGTGATGCCGAAGGCCTGGGCCAGCACCTGGCCTGCCCGGGCATCGACCGCGTCGTACTGACCGCGCCTGGCAAAGGCAAGCTCAAGAACATCGTGCATGGCATCAACCACGGTGAAATCACCGCTGACGACAAGATCGTGTCCGCCGCCTCCTGCACCACCAACGCCATCGTGCCGGTGCTCAAGGCTGTGAATGACAAGTTCGGCATCGTCAACGGCCACGTTGAAACCGTTCACTCGTACACCAACGACCAGAACCTGATCGACAACTTCCACAAGGGCGATCGCCGTGGCCGCAGCGCCGCGCTGAACATGGTCATCACCGAGACCGGTGCCGCCACCGCCGCTGCCAAGGCCTTGCCTGAGCTGGCCGGCAAGCTGACCGGTAACGCGATCCGTGTGCCGACGCCGAACGTGTCGATGGCCATTCTCAACCTGAACCTTGAGAAAGCCGCTACCCGTGAAGAGATGAACGAGTACCTGCGCTACATGGCGCTGCACTCCGACCTGCACAAGCAAATCGACTTCGTCAATTCCCAGGAAGTGGTGTCCACCGACTTCGTTGGCTCGCGCCACGCCGGTGTGGTGGACGCGGAAGCGACCATTACCCAGGACAACCGCGTTGTACTGTACGTCTGGTACGACAACGAGTTCGGCTACAGCTGCCAGGTGGTTCGCGTGATGGAAGACATGGCCGGGGTCAACCCGCCTGCGTTCCCGCGCTAAGCCTTAGCACTGAATGAAAAAGCCCCGACTGGTTCGGGGCTTTTTCATGGCTGCTGGTTTTGTGTTGTCGAGCAGGGCCTCATCGGGAGCAAGCTCCCTCCCACATTTGAATGTATTCACAAGTCGACATGTGGGAGGGGTTAATGCCAGTCAGTTAAGGCTTTTTGTAGGAGCGAGCTTGCTCGCGAAAAACTCACAGGCGCCGCGTTCATTCAGGAAGCATGCGTTATCGTTGACGTTTTTCGCGAGCAAGCTCGCTCCTACAGGAGGCAATGTACGCTTAACTGACTGGCGTTAGGGCTTGCCCCCGATAGCGATCGTTCAGTGGATGCATACTCATTTCAGCAGTTTGCCGCGCAAGTCATCGGACAAACCCTTGGGTGCCAGCCAAATGCCCAGGTAGGCCCTTGCCAGCGCGTCATTGCGGCTGCTGAACACCACCTGCCCATTGATCTCCAGATTCAGGCCACGGCCCGGACGAAAGTCCAGGGCGTAGCGATCACCGCTGCGGATGTTACGAAAGCTGGCGTGCAACTGGTCGACTTCAAGCCTCAGGCGAGGGCTGGCTTGCTGGCGCTCCAAGGTGGCCATCGCCGCCTTGATCACATCGTTGCGGTCGATGTCGCGAAAGTAATACAACACAAGGCGCAGCGGCTGTTGCGAGTCCCGTGCCTGCCTGGCGCTCACAGTCTGCGGGGCATACAGCGCAGCCGCGTACACATCCGCCCAGAGGTAGGTGAACACCGTCTGGTTTTTCAGCGCCAGTCCATGGGCTTGCGCAGGAAAATCGGCTTGCCGGAGGCGGTCTGCCTCATTCGCATGCACCACAACCGAAAAAATCATCATTAAACAGAAAACGACATGCCGCATAATGACCCGTCCTGCAAAGGTGCGTGTCAGCAGTGTAATGCCGGTTTCCTGTTCCTGTAGTAAAGGCAAAACTGGCCTACGACGCGACCAAGGGTTAATGTGCGCGGCGTTGAGCCTTATATAGACTGTGCCCCGGTTCACACACTTGAGCCAAATTGTCCTTCATGACCGCTGGCCGCGGCATGATTTAGCCAGGCGTCCAACCGTGCGCCTGGCCTGTTCTGAGGAGTACGCATGGCTGTCTACAACTACGACGTGGTGGTACTGGGTTCCGGCCCGGCTGGAGAAGGTGCGGCGATGAACGCCGCGAAGGCAGGGCGCAAGGTGGCGATGGTCGATAGCCGTCGCCAGGTCGGCGGTAACTGCACCCACCTGGGCACCATCCCGTCCAAGGCTTTGCGTCACTCGGTGCGCCAGATCATGCAGTTCAACACCAACCCGATGTTCCGGGCCATTGGTGAGCCGCGCTGGTTCTCGTTCCCGGACGTGCTGAAAAGCGCCGAGAAGGTCATCTCCAAGCAAGTCGCTTCGCGCACCGGCTACTACGCCCGTAACCGTGTCGACCTGTTCTTCGGCACCGGCAGCTTCGCCGACGAGCAAACCGTCGAAGTGGTGTGCGCCAACGGCGTGGTCGAGAAGCTGGTGGCCAAGCACATCATCATCGCCACCGGTTCGCGCCCGTATCGCCCGGCGGACATCGATTTCCACCACCCGCGTATCTACGATAGCGACACCATCCTCAGCCTGGGCCATACCCCGCGCAAGCTGATCATCTACGGCGCCGGCGTGATCGGCTGTGAATACGCCTCGATCTTCAGTGGCCTGGGCGTGCTGGTGGAGCTGGTGGACAACCGCGACCAGTTGCTGAGCTTCCTCGACTCGGAAATTTCCCAGGCGTTGAGCTACCACTTCAGCAACAACAACATCACCGTGCGTCACAACGAAGAATACGAGCGGGTCGAAGGCCTGGACAACGGCGTGATCCTGCACCTCAAGTCCGGCAAGAAGATCAAGGCCGATGCCTTGCTGTGGTGCAACGGCCGTACCGGCAACACCGACAAGCTCGGCATGGAAAACATCGGGGTCAAGGTCAACAGCCGTGGCCAGATCGAAGTCGACGAGAACTATCGCACCTGCGTGCCGAACATCTACGGTGCCGGTGACGTGATCGGCTGGCCAAGCCTGGCCAGTGCGGCGCATGACCAGGGCCGTTCGGCGGCCGGCAGCATTGTCGACAACGGCAGCTGGCGTTATGTGAACGACGTGCCGACCGGGATCTACACGATTCCCGAGATCAGCTCGATCGGCAAGAACGAGCACGAACTGACCAAGGCCAAGGTGCCTTACGAAGTGGGCAAGGCGTTCTTCAAGAGCATGGCGCGTGCGCAGATCGCCGGTGAGCCGCAAGGCATGCTCAAGATCCTGTTCCACCGCGAAACCCTGGAAGTCCTCGGCGTGCATTGCTTCGGCTACCAGGCTTCGGAGATCGTGCACATCGGCCAGGCGATCATGAACCAGCCGGGTGAGCAAAATACCCTCAAGTATTTCGTCAACACCACGTTCAACTACCCGACCATGGCCGAAGCCTATCGGGTAGCGGCCTACGACGGCCTCAACCGGCTTTTTTGAGCGGCTCCGGCCGGTGGCCTGAGCCGGCCGGGGAGACCGATTTCAGTAATTCTCGAGGGTGGCAGTGGCCAAACCGGGAAAGTCTGTAATCAGGCTATCTACGCCGAAGTCGGCGAGCCTGCGCATCAGCGCAGGTTCGTTGACTGTCCATACGGACACGTGCAGGCCCTGGCGCTGGGCTTTTTCCAGACGCTCGGGGGTGCACAACGTCCAGTTCAACGCCAGCATCTCACAGCCGTAGTTCTGCGCGACCTTCAGCGGGTCGAGCCAGGCATATTCGGCGACCAGCCCGCGTGACAGGTCGGGGGTGAGTTCAACCGCTGCTTTCAACACTTCCCGCGAGCTTGAGGTTACGGTGACCTTGTCCATCAGGCCGAAACGCACGGCCATCTCACGGATGGCCAGCACGGTGGTCGCGGCACGGGTGCGCGAGGCGCTTTTGACTTCCAGTTGCCAGTGATCGAAGTCGCACTGTTCGAACAGCTCTTCCAGGCGCGGAATCGGGCAAGGCTTGACCCAGCCCGGGCCGCCTTTGCGCGCGTCCATCTTCACCAGGTCTGCCGCCGAATACTCGACGACTTTGCCGCGCCGGTCGGTGGTGCGCTTGAGGGTCGGGTCGTGGATGACCATCAGCTCGCCGTCCATGGACAGGTGCAAATCCAGTTCGCAGCGGCGTACACCGTGCTTGAGACACGCCTGGAAGCTGGTCAGGGTGTTTTCCGGTGCTTCGCCTTTGGCACCGCGGTGGCCGTAGATCAGGGTCACAGTTGCTCCTTTACGCCAGCTTGTCTGGCAGGGTGAATTCGAGAGTTCAGGTGTCTTGGGCGTCGCTCTGTTCCCGTGCCAGGCGCCGTTCCTGCGCCTGTTTCTGCAGGATGTAGCGCGCCAGCAGCTGGCGTTGGGCATCGGTCATGGCTTCGAATTCCGTGCCGACGTCGAAGCCTGTGCCCTTGGGATCGCAATGGGTGACCCGCGCGCGCAGCAGCAGGCCGAGCGCCTGGGGCATCAGCACCAGCTTGACCGCCAGGTGTGCACCCACCGTCAGGGGGGAGGGGTGTTGGAAATCGATGCCGCCTTCGGAAATGATCACCGGCTGCGGGGCGCCGACCTCATCCAGCAGGCCGCGGGCCATGATTTGGCTGAGCAAATCCAGGCGTTTGTTCTGCACGCGAAGAAAGGCTACAAGGGTGCGATCCTTCTCGCTGAGCTGGCGCAACAGGTGCTGGGCTTCAAATTCGCTCAGGTGCAGTTCACTGAGCAGATTGAACAGCGGTGAATCATCCAGCAACACTTCCTTGCTCGCCGCTTCGGGGGCAGACAGGCTTTTGATTTGGAGTGCGATCATGTCGTCGATACGGTAGTATTCGCGGCGCTCTTCTTCATCTAATGTCGACATGGCGAACCCCAGGTAACGGTAATGGTCTGAGTGTAAAGCTGCTTACCAGACCCCGCCACCGGGACGTCTTCTTTTCCTCCGAACAAGCCCCGACATGTTCAGACCTCTCTTCGTATTTATTGGCACGCGTTATACCCGTGCAAAGCGTCGCAATCATTTTGTGTCGTTCATTTCCTTGACCTCGATGATCGGTCTCGCCCTTGGCGTGGTCGTGATGATCGTGGTGCTGTCGGTGATGAACGGCTTCGATCATGAAATGCGCACCCGTGTGCTGGGCATGGTGCCCCACGCGACCATCGAGGGCGATGCGCCCATCAGCGACTGGCAAAGCCTGGCCGCCAAGGTCAAGCAGAACCCCAAAGTGGTGGCCGTGGCGCCATTTACCCAGATGCAGGGGTTGCTGACCAACGACGGCAAGGTGCAGAAAATCCTGCTCAATGCCATCGACCCGGCCCAGGAACGCAACGTCTCGATCATCGACAAGTTCATGTTGCAGGGCAAACTCGACGATCTGGCCCCCGGCAGTTTTGGCATTGTCATCGGTGACAAGGCGGCGGCCAAGCTCGGCGTAGGCATCGGCGACAAGCTGACCTTCGTCGCGCCGGAAGTCACCGTGACGCCGGCCGGCATGTTCCCGCGCATGAAGCGCTTTACCGTGGTCGGCACCTTCCACGTCGGCGCCGGCGAGATCGACGGCTACCTCGGCCTGACCAACCTCACCGACCTGGCCCGCCTGCATCGCTGGCAGCCGGACCAGGTGCAAGGCCTGCGCCTGAAGTTCAACGACCTGTTCGATGCCCCGCGCGGCGCCTGGGAAATCGCCCAGCACCTGGGTGAAAGCCAGTACTACGCCCGCGACTGGACCCGCACCCACGGCAACCTGTACCAGGCCATCCGCATGGAAAAAGCCATGATCGGCCTGCTGTTGCTGCTGATCGTCGCCGTTGCCGCCTTCAACATCATCTCCACGCTGGTGATGGTGGTGAATGACAAGAAGGGCGACATCGCCATCCTGCGCACCCTCGGCGCCACGCCGGGGCAGATCATGGCGATCTTCATGGTGCAGGGCACCGTGATCGGCGTGGTCGGCACCTTGATCGGCACCGCGGTAGGCATTTTGGCCGCGCTGAACGTCAGTGCCGCCATCGCCTTGCTTGAAAAGGTGATCGGCCACAAGTTCCTCAACGCCGACGTCTACTTCATCGATTACCTGCCGTCCCAGGTGCAAGCCCAGGACGTGCTGATGGTGGGCGGCGCCGCGTTGGTCCTGAGTTTCCTTGCCACCCTGTATCCAGCCTGGCGCGCGGCACGTACCCAGCCAGCACAGGCCTTACGTTATGAGTGAATCGGGCATGAGTGAAAAAGCAATCCTGAGCTGCCGCAACCTGGGCAAATCCTACGAGGAAGGCCCGGAGTCGGTCGTGGTGCTGTCCAACCTGCAACTGGAACTGCATCCCGGCGAGCGCGTGGCGATCGTCGGCAGTTCCGGTTCCGGCAAAAGTACCTTGCTCAACCTGTTGGGCGGCCTCGATACGCCGTCCCAGGGCAGCGTATGGCTGGCCGGTGAAGAACTGTCGGCCCTGAATGAAAAGGCCCGTGGCCAGTTGCGCAACCGCTCGTTGGGCTTTGTGTACCAGTTCCACCACCTGTTGCCGGAATTCACCGCCCTGGAAAACGTGTGCATGCCGCTGTTGATCGGCAAGACCGCGATCCCGGAAGCCGGCCAGCGCGCCAAGGCGTTGCTCGAGCGCGTCGGCCTCGGCCATCGCCTGGAGCACAAGCCGGCCGAACTGTCCGGCGGTGAGCGCCAGCGTGTGGCGATTGCCCGTGCCCTGGTGAACAACCCGGGGCTGGTGATGCTCGACGAGCCCACCGGCAACCTCGACTCCCACACCGCCCAGGGCATCAAGGACTTGATGCTGGAACTGAGCACCCAGATGCGCACTGCGTTCCTGGTGGTGACCCATGACATGAGCATGGCCCGTCAGATGGACCGTGTGCTGCACCTGCAGGAAGGTCATCTGGTCGCCATCTGACCTGTTTCAAGCCCGGTGCCTGACGCCGGGTTTTCTATTTTTCCAACGGTGCCCGCGAATGTTCAGACCGTTATCGATTTTCATCGGCACGCGCTATACCCGCGCCAAGCGCCGCAACCGCTTTGTTTCGTTTATCTCGATGACCTCGATGATCGGCCTCGCCCTGGGCGTGCTGGCGATGATCGTGGTGCTGTCGGTGATGAACGGCTTCCAGCGCGAAATGAGCTCGCGCATCCTTGGCATGGTGCCTCACGCCACTGTCGTCGGGGTGAATCCGATCGACGATTGGCAGCCGGTGGCCGCTGCGGCGATGAAAAATCCGCAAGTGACTGCCGCCGTACCGTTCACGCAGATGGACGGCATGTTCTCCTACAAGGGCGCGATGCAGCCGATTGAGATCAGCGGCGTCGACCCAGCCCAGGAAGGCAAGGTGTCGATCGTGGCCCAGCATATCGTGCAGGGCAAACTGGAAGACCTGAAGCCCGGCGAGTTCGGCGTGGTGGTCGGCGAAATCACCGCCCGGCGTTTTCGCCTGAATGTGGGTGACAAACTGACCCTGATCGTCCCGGAAATCAGCAGTGCGCCGGGGGGGATCACTCCGCGCATGCAGCGTCTGAATGTAGTGGGGATCTTCAAGGTCGGCGCCGAGCTGGATGGCTCCATGGCCCTGATCCACATGGCTGACGCCGCCGAGATACAGCATTGGCAGCCGAACCAGGTGCAGAGCGTGCGCCTGGCGTTGAAAGACCTGTACGCAGCGCCCAAGGTCTCGGCGGACATCGCCGCCAGCCTCGGCAGCGGCTACAAGCCCGATGACTGGACCCACACCCAGGGCAGCCTGTTCAGCGCGATGAAGATGGAAAAGACCATGATCGGCCTGTTGTTGCTGATGATCGTCGCGGTCGCGGCGTTCAACATCATCGCCACGCTGATCATGGTGGTGAACGACAAGGGTGCGGACATCGCGATCCTGCGCACCATCGGCGCCACGCCACGGCAGATCATGGCGATTTTCATGGTGCAGGGCACGGTGATCGGCATTGTCGGCACCTTGATCGGCGGCGTGCTGGGGGTGATTGCGGCGCTGAACGTGAGTGAGCTGGTGGGCTGGCTGGAGCGGGTGAGCGGGCAGCATATCTTCAGTTCGGATGTGTACTTCGTCAGCAACCTGCCTTCGGAGCTGCAAAGTGGCGATGTGGTGCTGATTTGTACGGCCGGGTTTGTGTTGAGCTTCATGGCGACGATTTACCCGGCGTATCGGGCGGCGAAGATTGAGCCGGCACATGCCCTTAGGTATTCGTAGTCTTTAAGACCGCTATCGGGGGCAAGCCCCCGATAGGGCCGGCCCGGCTTGCATCAATTTCCCCTGGGCAACTCAATCACAAACCTTGTCCACCCCGCCGCGGATTCACAAAAAATCCTCCCCCCATGGGCTCGCACAATCGACTGGGTAATCGCCAATCCCAGCCCCGCATGCTCGCTGCTGCCTTCATGGCGCGCCGGGTCGGCTCGGTAGAACCGGTCGAACAACCTCGGCAACACGTGCGCTGGAATACCTTCCCCGCTGTTCTCTACCGTCAGTGTCACGCCCCGTGTGCCTTCAACCATCCGCACGCGCACTTGGCCGCCGGCCGGGGTAAACCTGAGGGCGTTATCCAGCAGGTTCGACAGGGCCCGGCGCAGCATGCCGCGATCGCCGACGGTTTGCGCGCCGCCTTCGCGTACCAGCGAGACCTGTGCGTCTTCTGCCAGCAACGCGAAAAACTCCAGCAATGTCTCCACTTCATCCGCCAGCACCAACGGCTCGCGCTTGGGCACCAGCAAGCCGTGGTCCGCCTTGGCCAGGTACAGCATGTCATTCACCAACTGCGCCATCCATTGCAGCTCTTCCAGGTTGCTGTGCAGCGCTTCGCGGTAATCCTCCAAGGGGCGCGGTTGGGTCAGGATGACCTGGGTCTGGGTCAGCAGGTTCGACAGGGGCGTGCGCAGTTCATGGGCAATGTCGGCGGAGAAGGCCGACAGGCGTTGGAAGGCGTCGTCCAATCGCCCCAGCATGGCATTGAAGGCCTGGGCCAGGTCGGCCAGTTCCGCCGGCATTTGCTGGTGAGGCAGGCGTTGGGTCAAGGAGTGGGCCGACACGCTGGCAGCCACTTCGCCCATGCGCCGCAACGGACGCAAGCCACTGCGTGCAGCCCAGGCGCCCAGCAGCGCGGTGGCCAGGGCCGACAGGCCGACGGTGAGCCAGATCAAATGTTGCATGCGTTGCAGGAAGTGCTGGTGATGGGTGATGTCGAGTATCAGGGTCAGTTGCGGTGAAGCGGGCTGGCCGGGCCTCAAGGGGGCGTTGTACACGCGGTAGTCGGTACCTGCGTTTTGCAGGGTGTGCAGGCCAGGCGCCTCGGGCAGGCTGACGCTTGGCGCATCGTCCAGCCAGCGCTGGCCGGCGGCGGTGATGCGCAATGTCAGGTCAGGCTGGCGATTGAGTTCGGCTCGCAGCTGCGCTTCGCGTTGGGCGAATGAGTCCAGTGATTCGACGCCCTGCAAGGTACTGCGCAGCGCCACCAGCGTGCTGTCGAGTTGCTGTTGGTCCAGCTCAATGAAGTGCGCCTCGCTGGCACGGTTGAACAGCACGCCCGCGAGCAACGAGACCACCGCGGTGCACGCCGCAAACAGCAGGGCCAGGCGGCTGGCCAGGGACAGACGCTGGTTCAATGGCTGCGCTCCTCCAGCACATAACCCATGCCGCGCACGGTATGGATCAGCTTGGTGGGGAAGGGATCGTCGACTTTCAGGCGCAGGCGCCGGATCGCGACTTCGATGATGTTGGTGTCACTGTCGAAATTCATGTCCCACACCTGGGAGGCAATCAGCGACTTGGGCAGGACTTCGCCCTGGCGGCGCAGCAGCAGTTCCAGCAGGGAGAACTCCTTGGCGGTGAGGTCGATGCGCTGGCCGTCCCGTTCGACGCGGCGGCGGAGCAGGTCCAGGCGCAGGTCGGCCAGTTGCAGAGCGGTTTCCTGCGGCGTGCTGCTGCCACGGCGCAACAGGCTGCGTACCCGCGCCAGCAGTTCGGAGAAGGCAAAGGGCTTGACCAGGTAATCGTCGGCACCCAGTTCCAGGCCGTGCACCCGGTCTTCCACGGCATCCCGGGCGGTCAGAAACAGCACCGGGATCTCCAGGCCGGCACTGCGCACCGCTTGCAGGATTTGCCAACCGTCGCGACCGGGCAGCATCACATCCAGGATCAACAGGTCATAATCGCCGGTCAGCGCCAGGTGCTGGCCGCTGGTGCCGTCGGCCACCAGTTCGGTGGTAAAGCCCGCCTCGGCCAGGCCTTGGCGCAGATAGTGGCCGGTTTTCGGTTGGTCTTCGACGATCAGCAATTTCATGGGCGGCTCTTGGCAACAGTTCACGAGGGGCTTTATACCCTGGGTGCCAGGGGAAGGGCGCAACCTGACAAAGTTGTAATCTAGCAGTCAGCTGGCTGGCAGCGGCGCACTCTTAGAGTGCTGTCCAAGCAGGTTGCACACTTTTTGGAGAATCGAGATGGCATTGCGTACACCCCTGTTGTTGGCGAGCTGCCTGTTGGCGTTGAGTTTCAATGTAATGGCGGATGCGGCCCATACCTACGCGTTCGGCCAGCCGGCACCGGCGGATAAGGCCACACGCACCGTGGAAGTGACGCTGCAGGACATTTCCTTTTCGCCCAAGTCCCTGGACGTCAAGGCCGGTGAGACGGTGCGCTTTGTACTGGTCAACAAAGGCCAGTTGCTGCATGAATTCAACCTCGGTGACGCGGCGATGCACGCCGAACACCAGAAGGAAATGCTGCAGATGCAGGCCAGCGGCATGCTCACCTCCACGGGGATGGGCAAGATGGATCACAGTGCGATGGGCCATGGTGATATGGGCGGCATGAAACACGACGATCCCAACAGCGTGCTGGTGGAACCCGGCAAGACCGCTGAGCTGACCTGGACGTTCACCAAGGCCACCGGCCTGGAGTTCGCCTGCAACCTCCCCGGGCATTACCAGGCGGGCATGGTCGGCAAGCTGACCGTTGAGTAAGGCGTTTCTTAAGGGCGGGGGCAAAGGCTGGTAGACTGGCGCGGTTTATTTAGCCAGGTTTCCGCCATGCATCCCGCAGCCGAACATTCGCCGCTGGGCAAGTCCAGTGAATACATCTCCACCTACACCCCTTCGTTGCTGTTCCCGATTCCACGCGCCGCCAAGTGGGCCGAGCTGGGCCTGAGCGCCGGGACCTTGCCTTACAAGGGCGTGGACTTCTGGAACTGCTTCGAGTTGTCCTGGCTGCTGCCGTCGGGCAAGCCGGTGGTGGCCATCGGTGAGTTCAGCATCCCCGCCGACTCGCCGAACATCATCGAGTCCAAGTCGTTCAAGCTGTACCTCAACTCGCTGAACCAGACCGCGTTCACCGATACACCCAGCCTGGAAGCGACCCTGCGCACCGACCTCAGCGCTGCCGCCGGCAAGCCTGTTACCGTGCGTATCCGCAGCTTGGCCGACATTGAGGCCGAAGGCGTGATGGCGTTGCCGGGCACGTGCATTGACGAACTGGATATCAGTGTCAGCAACTACGAACACCCGCGCCCGGAGCTGCTGCGTTGCGATGACTCGCGCATTGTCGCGGAGAGCGTGCACAGCCACCTGCTCAAGTCCAACTGCCCGGTGACCAGCCAGCCCGACTGGGGCAGCGTAGTGGTTGAGTATCGCGGTTCGGCGTTGGATCACGGGAGTTTGCTGGAATACCTGGTGAGCTTTCGCCAGCACTCGGATTTCCATGAACAGTGCGTGGAGCGCATTTTCCTCGACCTGCAGCGTTTGCTGAAGCCGGAGAAGTTGACGGTGTATGCGCGCTATGTGCGGCGCGGCGGGTTGGATATCAACCCTTACCGCAGTACTGAGGATGTGGCGTTCCAGAACGTGCGCCTGGCCCGTCAGTAAGCAAAGGTGGGAGGGGGGCAAGCCCTCTCCTACCTTTTGGTTCTGCGCCTGGCTTGGGCTCGGGTCAGATCCCCATGTTACCCAAGGTGATCATGATATTGCGCAGTGTCCCGGAAATTACCGGGTGCTCAGCGTCGAACTCTATGGCAGCTTGGCTCACATCGTCGGAAATACTCGGCGTTTGAGTGGCCGGTTCAAGTTCAAGTTGCAATTCAAACTTGGCAATCAAGGCCTGCAGCGCTTCACGTTTTTCTTCCGACAGCGGCGGTTCCTGTTCCAGCTGCCCGCGCAGGATTTCGACCTGTTCTTCCAGTTTTTTGCGATCAGGCATGACGGTCTTCCTTTTATCGATAGGCACTGGCATAGACCACGGCACGCAGTGAAAGGTCTACGGATTGACCTGTAGATTAATCCACGGGCGCCGACTGTGCATGATCTCGATCAGGGCTTCTCGCCTTTGAGCTGGCGCAGGCTGATGTCGGCCAGGCAGGTGCCGAGTTCACCGAGGTGATCGATCACCGAGTGGACCCCCAGGCCATAGAGCTCAACGGTGGCTTTGCCGCGCTTGTGCTCGCGTTCCTTGTCGCTCAGCGCCTGCCACTGCTCAGGCGCCAGGCCGCACAGCGAACCACAGGAGGCCAGGCCAATGGTCCACAAACCGGCATTCAGGCCCGATTGCAACAGGCGCGGTTCGCCACTGACCAGTACGCAACCTTCCAGGCGTTCAATGTTGAGTTCCATCAAGGCTTGCCAGCAGGCATGAGGGGCGGGCCAGCGGATGGAGGAGGGGGGGGCTGCCTTGAGCCAGCCGGGCAGTACGGCGGCCAGTGGTGTGGTTACCGAAGGCGGCAGTTCATCCAGCCAGGCACAGGGGACGCCTTGTTCCTTGAGGCTGCGCAGGATTTTCAGGGCGCCGGGTGTGGCTTGGGAGTCCGGGGAGGGGGAATCGGTGCGTGCCCGGGAACCAAAGTCCACCAGGCAACCACTCAGGCCAAACAGAACAGCAGTCAAGGCGGGCGCGTTGGCGATGGCTATCTCGGCGTGAGGCATGTCGACATCCCTGAAATAGCTGTGACGCTATCGGGGCAGGATGACAAGCAGATGACAGGCGGCTAATTGTAGGAAAATTGTCCATTTGTGTTAGGACGATTCCTAGCAGCTGCCTAATTGGACACTTCCGTCATATACTGACGGCCTTATTCAGGGCATAGCGCCCATGACAGACCATTCAAGGAGCAAAAGCTATGCGCTGGAGCCACTACTTCGCTCAGCTATCGGTGTGTGCCACTGTCCTGCTGGCGCCTTTCGCTGCACAGGCTGCATCGGAAGATGATCCATGGGAAAGCGTCAACCGCCCGATCTTCACCTTTAACGACACCGTTGATACCTATGCCCTCAAGCCATTGGCCCAAGGCTATCAGTGGATCACCCCGCAATTTGTCGAAGATGGTATCCATAACTTCTTCCGCAATATCGGTGATGTCGGCAACCTGGCCAACAATGTGCTGCAGCTCAAGCCCCACAATGCCGGGGTCGACACTGCGCGCTTGCTGGTTAACACCACTTTCGGCGTGCTGGGCTTTATCGACGTCGGCACCAAAATGGGGCTGCAACGCAGTGATGAAGACTTCGGCCAGACCCTCGGTTACTGGGGCGTGGGCAGCGGTCCCTACGTGATGATCCCGCTGTTGGGCCCGAGCACCTTGCGTGATGCACCGTCCAAATACGTGGACAGCTACACCCAACCGTACCGCTATATGAACGATATCGGCTGGCGCAACAGCACCATGGGCCTGAACATCGTTGACACCCGTGCCAGCCTGCTCGATAGCGAGAAACTGATCACCGGCGACAAGTACACCTTCATCCGCAATGCCTACCTGCAGAACCGCGAGTTCAAGGTCAAGGATGGCAAGGTCGTCGACGACTTTTAAGCTGTGATGTTTTGAAATGAAAAAAAGGCGACCCTGGCGGTCGCCTTTTTTGTGCGCGGGTTTCAGCGCATTTTCAGGATCCTAAGCCCGAGTTGTTGCTCGTCGCCCGTGGTTTTGGTCCAGACCACTTTCGTGTCAGCCTCCAGGCCCTTAAGCGCCGGGTGGTCTGAATCAATGCGTACGGTGAGCAGGTCTCCCACGGCAAACTGGCGCGGTGCCTGCACCTGCATCCCGGAGCTGGAAAGGTCCACGCAAACCCCGGCAAACTCCTGGCCTTCGTGGAGCAAAGATACTTCGGCATCCACCCGCATGCGGATGAAATCGCGTTTTTCGGCGTAGTCGCGCTCGTGTTCGCCCATCGGTTCCATCCTTACTTTGTGTTGTGGTCTTGGCTGTTCTTATAACTCCCGGTGATTTGCGATGTAAAGACGCCCGGCGACCATCGGCATGAGCTTGAAACCCCTGGCGGATGGGAGTACCGTCTGCGCCTTAGAAGGGCACCTCTGCTTTACAGTTGTGCATGGGGAAAATCCCATTGCGTTGTAGTACAGAGAGGCTAGAAAGCGAATCCAGTACGTGAGCCCGGCCATTGCCGAGCCACCTACGCCAACCTAATTCTGGCGCCGTTTGCCCACATGCAAAAAACCAGTGCCACGCTGCTGATAATCGATGACGACGAAGTAGTGCGCGCGAGCCTCGCGGCCTATTTGGAAGACAGTGGCTTCAGCGTCCTGCAGGCCAGTAATGGCCAACAGGGTCTCCAGGTATTCGAGCGCGACCAGCCCGACCTCGTGATCTGCGACCTGCGCATGCCCCAGATGGGCGGCCTGGAGCTGATTCGCCAGGTGACCGAGCTTGCCCCGCAGACGCCGGTGATTGTCGTGTCCGGTGCCGGCGTCATGAACGATGCCGTGGAAGCGTTGCGTCTGGGCGCTGCCGACTACCTGATCAAGCCCCTCGAAGACCTGGCGGTACTGGAGCACTCTGTGCGTCGCGCCTTGGATCGTGCGCGCCTGCTGGTCGAGAACCAGCGCTACCGCGAAAAGCTCGAAACCGCCAACCGCGAACTCGAAGCCAGCCTTAACCTGCTTCAGGAAGACCAGAACGCCGGTCGCCAGGTGCAGATGAACATGCTGCCGGTCAGCCCCTGGACCATCGATGAATTCCAGTTTGCTCACCAGATCATCCCGTCGTTGTACCTGTCGGGCGATTTTGTCGATTATTTCCGCGTAGACGAGCGGCGTGTCGCGTTCTACCTGGCCGATGTCTCCGGCCATGGTGCTTCCTCTGCTTTTGTCACCGTGTTGTTGAAGTTCATGACCACACGGCTGTTGTTCGAATCCAAGCGTAATGGCACCTTGCCGGAGTTTACTCCCTCCGAGGTGCTGGGCCACATCAACCGAGGCCTGATCAGCTGCAAGCTGGGCAAGCACGTGACGATGGTGGGCGGCGTGATTGATGAAGAAACCGGTCTTTTGACCTACAGCATCGGCGGTCACCTGCCGATGCCTGTTTTATACACTCCCGACAGTGTGCGTTATCTGGAAGGGCGTGGTCTGCCCGTAGGCTTGTTCAATGAAGCTACTTACGAAGACCACATCCTGGAGCTGCCGCCGACGTTCAGCCTGACGCTGATGTCCGATGGCATCCTGGATCTTCTTCCAGAGCCTACACTCAAAGAGAAAGAAGCCGCCTTGCCCCAGAAGGTCAAGTCGGCGGGCGGCAGCCTGGATGGCCTGCGGCAGGTTTTTGGATTGGCCACGCTAGGGGAGATGCCGGATGATATCGCCCTATTGGTGTTGAGCAGGAATCTTTGATGAGTACCGGAAGAATCCAATTCGCCGAGCAAGACGGGACCTTCGTCCTGAAGTTTGTCGGTGAAGTGCGCCTGACCTTGTGTTCGGCGCTGGATGCGACGATTGAGCGGATTTTCACGGCGTTGAATTTCTCGGCGATCGTGATCGATCTGACCGAAACCCGCAGCATCGATAGCACCACCCTTGGGCTGTTGGCCAAGTTGTCCATTCTGTCCCGGCAGAAGGTCGGCCTGTTGCCGACCGTCGTCACTACCCACGAAGACATCACCCGTCTGTTGCAGTCCATGGGCTTCGACCAGGTGTTCAACATCGTTGATCGCCCGATCCCTTGCCCGGAATGCCTCACCGACCTGCCGTCCCAGGATCAGTCCGAGGAAGTGGTGCGGGTCAAGGTGCTGGAAGCGCACAAGATCCTGATGGGCCTGAACGAGTCCAACCGCGAAGCTTTCCACGACCTCGTCAACGCCCTCGAGCGTCACTGATCCCAGGATCGCCTGCACGTAGGGGACAACAGAGCAAAAAAAGGGCGGTACCCTCACAGGTACCGCCCTTTTTGCCGCCTCCGCCGTTTACAGCTTGGCGGACAACAGTGCCTCAAGCTTCTCCTGGTCCCGGGCAAACTGACGAATCCCCTCCGCCAGCTTCTCAGTCGCCATCGCATCCTCGTTGGACTCCCAACGGAACTGCGCTTCAGTCAGATGCACCCGCGCTTCCCCGGCGTGCCCTGGCGACAACTTGCGTTCCAGCTTGCCGTCATCCGCCGCCAGTTTCTCCAGCAGGTCCGGGCTGATGGTCAGGCGATCACAGCCGGCCAGCTCTTCAATCTGGCTCAGGTTACGGAAACTCGCACCCATCACCACGGTCTTGTAGCCATTAGCCTTGTAGTAGTTGTAGATGCGCGTCACAGACTGCACGCCCGGATCATCAGCGCCGGTGTAGTCGTTGCCATTGGCTTTCTTGTACCAGTCGTAGATACGGCCTACGAACGGTGAAATCAGGAACACGCCGGCCTCTGCACACGCTACCGCCTGGGCAAACGAGAACAGCAGGGTAAGGTTGGTCTGGATGCCTTCTTTTTCCAGCTTCTCCGCCGCGCGGATACCTTCCCAGGTGGATGCGATCTTGATCAGTACGCGGTCACGGCTAACCCCGGCTTTGTCGTACAGGTCGATCAGACGGTGCGCACGCTTGAGTACGGCGTCAGTGTCGAACGACAGGCGGGCATCCACCTCGGTGGAGATGCGTCCTGGCACGACCTTAAGGATCTCCTGGCCCACGGCCACCGCGAAACGGTCGCTGGCCAAGCCGACATCACCGTTGCAGTCCTGCACGCACTCATCCAGCAGCTTGGCATAGCCCGGGATCGACGCGGCCTTGAGCAGCAGGGAAGGGTTGGTAGTGGCGTCTTGGGGCTTGAGCTTGGCGAGGGTGGAAAAATCGCCGGTATCGGCTACGACAGTAGTGAATTGCTTGAGTTGTTCCAACTTGGAAGTCATGGGCGTGCTCTGTCCTATGGGTCTGATGACATTACCCGAGCGCTGGCAGGCGCTCAAGGGCGCAAATGCGTTCGATCGTTTGCGAGGGCAACAACCTGAAAACAGCCGTTTGAATGCCCGGCCGTACTGATCAATAGGAGGCCAGAACGGCCGACAGGTTCAACCCGACTGCCCGATGACACTAGGATAGCGCTTCATGCCAACTGACCCCCTGCACGCTATCCAATCAACGCCCTTCCAACAAAGCCCCAGCCTGATCCAACAATGCCAGCGGATCCGCAGCCTTATGAATATCCACCGACAACAACTGCCTGAATCTGCGTGCCCCAGGGAAACCGGTGCCCAACCCCAGCACATGCCGCGTAATGTGATGCATCGTCCCGCCAGTCGCCAAATGCTCAGCAATATAAGGCCGCAGTTGCGCCAACGCCTCAGCCCGACTGATCACCGGCGCTTCACTGCCAAACAACTGCTGATCCACCTCCGCCAGCAGGTATGGATTGTGATAAGCCTCCCGGCCCAGCATCACCCCATCAAACGTCTGCAAATGCTCATGGCACTGCTCCAGCGTCTTGATGCCGCCGTTGAGAATAATCTCCAACTCCGGGAAATCCTGCTTCAACTGCGCCGCCACGTCATAACGCAACGGCGGAATGTCGCGGTTCTCCTTAGGCGATAACCCCTCCAGAATCGCAATCCGCGCATGCACGGTAAAACTGGTGCAGCCGGCATCCTTCACCGTTCCGACGAAATCACACAGCTCGGCGTAGCTATCCCGACCATTGATCCCGATACGGTGCTTCACCGTCACCGGAATCGACACCGCATCACGCATCGCCTTCACACAATCGGCCACCAGGGCCGGGTGAGCCATCAGGATCGCGCCGATCATGTTGTTCTGCACCCGGTCGCTGGGGCAGCCGACGTTCAGGTTCACTTCGTCGTAACCGGCAGCCTCGGCCATACGGGCACAGACGGCCAGGTCAGCGGGGACACTGCCGCCGAGCTGGAGCGCCAGAGGGTGCTCGGCTTCGTTATGGCGCAGGAAGCGGTCGTGGTCGCCGTGGAGGATTGCGCCAGTAGTGACCATCTCGGTGTAGAGCAGGGCGTGCTTGGAGAGCAGGCGCAGGAAGAACCGGCAGTGGCGGTCGGTCCAATCCATCATGGGTGCAACGCTAAAGCGCCGAGACAGTGCGGGGCTTGATTCTGCTGGGCTAAAGCTCTGTTTATCTAGCATTTTACTCAACGTGTTCTTGACGAGTTTTAGGGCGTTTTCAGGCGTTTTTTTGGAGGCTCGGTGGTACGAGGTACCACCTCAAAACTGACGCGTACCACTTTTGAAATGGCGACTATCAGGGCAAGAAAACTGGCGGATGGGACTGTGAGCTACACGGCTCAAATCCGCATCAAACGCGACGGAGTGCAAGTCTACCAAGAGAGCCAGACCTTCGCCCGGAAACAGGCCGCCCAGGCGTGGACGCGCAAGCGTGAATCGGAGCTGGACCAGCCTGGTGCGATCGAGCGGGCCAGTCGGAAGCGCTTTGTGTTCTGCGGGTTTCGCGCCATTACCCTGGGGCTCGCAAACGAACCGATGCCGCTTTCGGTTGGACGCAGTCAGGGCCTCGGTAAGGCCTGGCACTACGGCGGCGCATTGCTCGTACCGGTGGGCGCTGGGTTTGGGAGTGGTCTTGGGTTTTACCGAGGGTGGTTTTCAGCTCGACCAGGTCTTTGCTGAGCTGCTCAAGCTTGGTGTTCAGTTCGCCGGAGAATTTCTTCTCGGCAGCCAGTTGATCGGGCAGATCCTTGACGTGATCGGCAATCGCTTCGACGGCCTAGCCGATTTGGGCGAATTCGGCGTCGTCCTTCGCCTGTTTGCCGCCGAGCAGCGCCTGCACCTTGCTGAAGAGCTGGGCGCCGAGACTGGGTTTGTCCTCGATTTCCTCAAACTGCAACTCGGTTTCCACTGCCTCGGTGAACATCGATGTCGCGGAGTAATGACGGTCTTTGAATGGGCTGGATTCTGGCTTCTGCGCCGAGAAAGACAGTACATCGGTGCCCAGGCTGGCCGGGGAGTCGGTCACCGCAAGGCCAACGATGTATGCCTCGCCGGTATCCGAGAAGCTGTCGTCGATTTCGATCGAGGTGTAAATCTTCTGCTTGGCCTTGTTCATGGCGATCAGATCGGGCGTCGGCTCGACCTGGGCGAACAGGGCCAGCTTCTTCTGGCCGTTGATTTCAACTTCTTCGGTCTTGACAGCGAGCACGTCACCGTAGGCCTTGAAAGGGCTGTCGGGCAGCAGGCTACGGAAGTGCTCCAGCCAGATGTGAGCACCATAGGTGGCTGGATTGAAGTTCGGGTATGGCGATGCACAAGAAGTGGCGCAAAACCTACTTCTCGACGTATCCCACGGGGCGCTCCAGCAGGGTAGGTTCTGCGAAGACCGGTTGTGGCGACAGATCGTCACTATCCTCGACGCGGAGCAGGGCGGTTGCGACCTCTTCGACATTGAAGAGCTGCGGCGGGAGTACAGCCCGGAAGCGTTCGCCAACCTGCTCATGTGCGAATTCGTCGACGACGGCGCGAGCATTTTCCCGCTGACGGTGTTGCAGCCCTGCATGGTCGACAGCTGGGTCGAGTGGGCCGAGGACTACAAGCCGTTTGCGATGCGGCCGTTCGGCGACCGCCAGGTGTGGGTCGGGTATGACCCGGCGGAAACCGGCGATTGCTCGGGCCTGGTGGTGGTCGCACCGCCTTTGGTACCAGGGGGCAAGTTCCGGGTACTGGAGCGTCACCAATTCCGAGGCATGGACTTCGCGGCGCAAGCGAGCGTGATCAAAGCCGTCTGCGACCGCTACTGGGTGACGTACATCGGCATTGACGTCACCGGTCTCGGCAGCGGCGTGGCGCAGCTGGTGCGCCAATTCTTCCCCAATGTCACCACATTCAGCTATTCGCCTGAGGTCAAGACCCGCCTGGTACTGAAGGCCTACGACGTGATCCACCGGGGCCGGCTGGAGTTCGACGCCGGCTGGACCGACATGGCCCAGTCGTTGATGGCGATCCGCAAGACCATCACCGCAGGCGGACGCCAATTCACCTACACCGCCGGCCGCAACGACAACACCGGCCACGCCGACCTGGCGTGGGCGCTCTTTCACGCATTGCACAACGAACCGCTGGAGGGGCAGACCACTGCCAATACCGGGCGGATGGAGATTTTTTGATGTCGAACCGTCGCAGAAATACCAAGCAAGTGGTCCAGGCTTCCACGGTTGCAACGCAGGAGTTCATTCCGCGCAGTGAGAGCAAGATGGAGGCGTTCAGCTTCGGCGATCCGGCGCCAGTGTTGAGTGGCCGGGAGGTGTTTGATTATCTGGAGTGCTGGTTTAACGGGCGCTGGTATGAGCCCCCGCTGTCGCTGGACGGTCTGGCACGGTCTGTGGGTTCCAGTGTGCACCTTCACTCGGGGCTGATGTTCAAGCGCAATTTGCTGAGCAAAACCTTCATTCCACACCGGCTGCTATCGCGGGCAGCGTTCGAACAGTTCGCCCTGGACTTCCTGTGTCTGGGTAACGGCTATCTGGAAGGACGGCGCTCGATACTCGGCCCGGTGCGCGAGCTGGTACCGCCGTTGGCGAAGTACATGCGCTCGGGCAAGGACGGCCGGCAGTTCATGGTCCAGGGCTGGAAGGAAGAGCATGAATTCGAACCGGGCACCGTTTTTCATCTGCGGGAAGCGGATCTGCACCAGGAGGTGTATGGCCTGCCCGAGTGGATCAGCGCCTTGCAGTCGGCGTTGTTGAATGAATCGGCCACGCTGTTTCGCCGTAAGTATTACGAGAACGGCAGTCATGCCGGCTTCATCCTCTACATGACCGATGCCGCGCAGAACGAAGCGGACGTCGATTCACTGCGCAAGGCGCTCAAGGACTCCAAGGGGCCGGGCAACTTCCGCAACCTGTTCGTGTACTCGCCGAACGGTAAAAAGGACGGTCTGCAGATCATCCCTGTCAGCGAAGTGACGGCCAAGGACGAATTCAATTCGATCAAAAACCAGACCCGCGACGACGTGCTGGCCAGCTTGCGCATTCCGCCGCAGTTGATGGGGATCGTGCCGCAGAACGCGGGTGGGTTTGGGTCGATCAGGGAAGCCGCGCAGATCTATGCGGCCAACGAGCTGGAGCCTATTCAGGCGCGCATGACGCAAGTGAATGAATGGCTCGGGGAGGAGGTCGTGCGCTTCAAACCCTACGAAATTCCCGTGGGGGCCTAAAACCCCCTGCGCAGCAAACGAGGCGACGAACCGGTGCGTCAACACCGGTTCGACGCTGAAACACTCGAACCAGCCGAGTGCTCCAACCAAGGCCTCGCCCCACTGCGCAGGGGGTGCGAAGCCTAAGCGAATCCAATTGTCGAAACAAGGATCACTTATGAGCACACCGATAATCCCGTGGATGGGCGGCAAGCGTCGCCTGGCAGATCGTCTTATTCCGCTGTTTCCACCCCATGAATGCTACGTCGAGTTTTTTGCCGGCGGTGCCGCGCTTTACTTCATGCGGCCCCAGGCCGCGCCGGTTGAGGTTCTCAATGACATCAACGGCGACCTGGTGACGCTGTACCGCGTGGTGCAGAACCACCTGGAGGAGTTCGTGCGCCAGTTCAAGTGGGCGCTCAGCTCTCGTCAGGTGTTCGAATGGCAGAAGATGACCAGGCCCGAAACGCTCACCGACATCCAGCGGGCTGCGCGGTTTTTCTACCTACAGCACCATGCGTTTGCGGGGAAGGTCAGCGGGCAGACGTTCGGTACAGCCACCACCGGCCCTGCCATCAACCTGCTGCGGATTGAGGAAAACCTGTCTGCCGCCTGGCAACGGCTGTCGGGTACCTACGTCGAGAACCTGGGCTGGCTGGAATGTGCGGAGCGGTACGACCGGCCGCATACCTTCCACTACATGGATCCGCCTTACTGGCAGACCGCAGGCTATGGCGTGGACTTTCCTTTTGAAAACTACGAGCGAATGGCCGACTTTATGCGCCGCTGCAAGGGCAAGGTGATGGTCAGTATTAATGACCACCCCGATATTCGGCGTGTGTTTGACGGGTTTCACTTCGAAATGGTGGATATTCGATACAGCACGGCGAATCAGCGGCAGGGGAAAGCCGAGGTCAGCGGGGAGCTGGTGATAATGAATTGGGAGCCGGCTGCATTGGGGGGACTATTCTGAGTTGATAGGCTCGCGTGTCATACTATTGTATGAGCCGCCCTGGAGGCGGCTTTTTTTCTGCGACCGTTAAAGTGGTTTTACACTGAAGAAGTTTTGTGAGAATAGGTGGTGGCTGTATATATTTGCTGCTTTTTAATGTTCTGTATGTGTCGTGAAAGCTGTCGTGTTTTGAGGGTGGACCACATGGTGTGGGGTTATAGGTCGGGTTTGTTTTTGACGTGAAGTTCGGAGGGCTTTAGGAAAACCTGGTTAGGAAATATTCTTTTTGCGATATTCCAGGTTTTTTGATGAAGTTCATGGTTTGAATCTAGATTTTTGCAAAGAAGCGTATAAGTTTGAGTTGCAGAGTTTATTGCGGTGTGGAATATGAGTCTTCCCAGCAGACGCTCAATTTCTTCCAGGGGTAGTTCGCGTCCGTTAATGTTGGTTTTCTCAATGGCTGGCTGAAGTTTCTCTATGTGGAAATTGTTTCTTATCTCCATGCTTATAATTGTTTGCTCGAATCGTTCCTGCTCTATGGTTAGCTCGAGAAGTTGATTGATTTCGTTTATTTCTGTTAAGAAGCTTAAATTTTCGAAGTCAATTCTAGCGTCTTTATACTCGGGGAATTTCATCGCCTGCATTGAGAACGCACGGTCAAGAATTGTTGCGTGTTTCTCAAACTCTTTTTTCATTTGAAACATGGCGTTGTACTGTCTGATCAAGGTAAAAAGACATGCATCTAAACTGCTTTTCCTTTTTTTAAGTTTTGCCTGCTGTTCCTCATGCTTTCTGAATAAATATGCAAAATAAGAACCAAAAAAGGCACCAAGTCCCGCAGAGAAAAATGGCCAGACCTTGTCTGTGACAGGGGTTATTGATTTTTCGATTGCAATGCTTGAAAAATACCAAAGGATTAACGCAGCCAAGCCTGTAAGGACACCCATCCAAATGGGGTCATAACTTCTCAAGTTTTTCATCATCACCCTTGATTGTATTTGAGATTGGTTAGCATTTTCCTTCCTGCCTTATCCGTCGCTATCCTTATACGCCCCCGTAGCAGGTGAGGGCCGGCCCTAGGGGTCAGCGACTGCTTCACTACATATTGTGCCAAGCAGTTTATCCGTCCCGATCTCACAACATCATAGCTCGAAGATCCCCGATATCGGTCAGTGGAGCTTTGAAACTCTTCAATTGAGTTCCAATACGCCTCGTCTGCCATCTCGTTCTTGTCGAATTTCTGAATTGATCGATTAACTCTGCTCTCGCCAAATTTGGCGGCCATCGAGTGGAGGGTTTCACGGTGCGCTTCCGAGTTCTGCATTCGAAAGTCTTAGTCGTCAAAGGTCGAGCCCACAGCTGAAGCTTGAGCGTTTTGGCTTAGTTGAATTTCATGAGAGCGAATCGCGGTACGAAAACTGGACGGTGGTTCTTTATTCGATTCATTTCTGTGACGAGAGCGTGAGGCGACGGGCTGGGGGAGCAACGTGCCACAAAGCTTTTAGCGGGCGCTTTCTCACCTGGCGCGCGCCGTCGTCCCCCCACCTCGCCTGCGGGCTAAATGGGTCGTTTTTTCTGCGCCCCTGCGGACCACTCTCGGCGGCTCCGGCTGGGCGTTTGGTTGGCGTTTTGGGAGGGGGGGAAACCTGCGGAACCCTGCGAGGGTAGGGGATTGCTGAAGGGGGTTGGTGATGCTTGTAGGTGTTTTCAGGAAAGGTGTCGGAAAAGAGTAATTAGGAAATATGGTGGTAGGCAAACGCCTGGAAGCCCCGAATTCATTGGGGTTCGTGAATTACTTGAGTAAGTTATTTTTAGTAATTCATGGAGTGATATTTTATTAACGTGCTGATTTTAAAGGGTTTTGTCTTATTTTGATATTACCTTTGATAGAAGTAATTATATAATCTATTTATTACTTAGATATTACCTTTCTGATTCACCCTCAAAGCCTTAGAAATCAAGAGTTATAGCCGATTCAGTAGCTGAAATTTCTTCTCTTACCTTTTTCCGATGTCGAACCCAAAAAAACGCAACCGCTATACACGCGGCGCCTGCGCGCGCTTCTTTATGTACTCGTAATGATCATGCGCGGACGCTCTATCGCACATCGCTGTCACCGCTAAGATGTGCTTGCCAGTGGTGTCGGGATTGGATCGACAAGAGCCTTGAGCAAGAACGTCAGCTTGGTGATAGGTACGGCCCGATAGAAGTGATGATTTAAGGGGGGAAGTGGTACACAGTTTCAGATTCGTTCACAGCTCCACACGAAATCCGCGCGCCCCTTAACCAGGCGCGCAGTGCTTCTTTGTGAATTCCGTTGTGAATGATTAACCGTGCCTACTGATTCGATCGGTAAAGTCGCTGACCTGCGTGGGCGTTAGGTAATTCAACTTACCGAATGTCGCTAGGTGCTGGATCATTGCTTCCTGACTGCCGGGTTCACGGGCGCCCATGCGCCGGCAGGTCTTGTCCAGGATCAACGCGGCCAGCTCCGTGTTTTCGACCCTCGTGGCATCGAAGACCTGTGCGATGGCGATGGCCAGTTCGCCCAGGTCCGGGTCCTCCCGCTGAAGCTCCTTTAGCGCATTCATCTGCCGCGCGGTGATGGGTCGCGACACGTCTCTCTAGGCCGGCGGGCGTAATTCCACGACCTATCCGAGCCTCGGAAATAGTGGTCGGTGTCACCCGTTGATGTTGCATAGCCAGTTTGAGATGCAGTGAGAAATTTCCGTTTAAAACTAACCCACCATAAGCCTATAAAATATATTTGAGACAGTGGTTGTTTGAACTATATCAGCAAATGCTGACTCTATCTCACTAACTCCCATGCACACATAATTGGAAGTGTCAGAATCAACAATAACTGGATACCCCTGATCTCGATCTGAAACAACCGTAGCGATCTTTTCAGCAGCGTTTGGATTAGAAGCAGAAACAGCGTAGACAAAGTAAACTAAGTTTCCAAGTATGGCTTCTCTATGATGGTTTACCTGGTCAAAAACCAGCTTTACATAATTATCTGTTCCCTTAAAAACCATCTCTGAGATATGCGAAAGTTTTTCGTCAATTTCACGCTTATTCCTTCCCACCTTCTTAGCGGTTTCCAATCCTGCGGCAAGTGCACTCATGAAGTCAGTCATAATATCTAGTCACCCTTCCATAAATAGGTAAATGATCAAAATTCTTGAAGAAAATATTTCCTAAGTACTCATCATCATGATAGCTGTATACAGTGGTCAACTCTTCATCAAGATGCCAAGGCGTATGCCCCATAAACGCAGAGGAGACAATTATCTGGTCAAAAGTAAACCATTTTGTCACATGCGAACTACCTTTATAGTAATAAGTCCCATGACAAGGAGAAAGCTTTCCATTGCGACTGTAGGGTTGGACTCCACCTAAGCTGCGCCAGAATGGGTTGTAAAGAATAAACGGCTTATCAATAACTACTCGTCTATCCCTAGTAGCGACCAGCTTGTCGTATATGGATTTATCGAAAGGCTCATCATTATAATCACCCATCAATATAATCTTTGCATCAAAGCCTTCTTCTTTAAAAACGGTGTTTATATCAGCTCTTAAAGCGTAACCAAGCTCATCACGACCAAGATCTGGACGAGATAGTCTACTAGGCCAATGAGATATGTAAAAAAAAATTCGTTCCTCACTGCCTGCAACTCTGAACTCCAATCTAGCCGCAACTCTTAAGTTTCCTGAGTAGTGAGGGTGGACAATGTTCTTGCTACTAATAAGCTCCAACTTGTCTGCGCGATAAAATACCGCAATGTCGAAAATTATTCGGCCTTCCTTCCCAGTTATACTTACAGAGGCAAAACCTGCTCTTAAGAAAGATTGGCCTAGTGCTAGCACAAATGAATTTGAAACCTCTCCAAATGCTATCAAGTCAAGTTCCAATAGCTCTTTTAGATGGCAAAACAGGAACCATGGGCGAAGGGTAGTGGAAGCTCCAGGCTCTTTCGCAGATGCAACTGGCGGCTTCAAGCCGACATTCCACCAAGCGAACGTTATATTCATTGAGACTTCCCTAAAGTGTTATCAGTCCGTGCTGCAGCGACATACTGTACTACACACCTTCTGATGAGAAATCAATTTTTGTGTTCCGTAAGGCCTGCGCGCCCTCGAATATCACGTTTGGATCCATGAAAGCCACTCGCGGGCGATCGCTTTTGACCGATTGCCGCCTGCCAAAGCGCCCCCCTAGAACTGCCGTAGTTGCATAATCGCGTCTGTAATCGCTTTGGCATTTGCATCCAAGGTTTCCATCGCCGCGACAGCGTTATCTGTAACACTCTCTACGCCATTCGCTGATGGTACATAAATGGTACGAGATAAAGATGAATTGACTGTAGGTCTTTGTTTTAAAGGCTCTTTGGTTCAGTAGCTCCAATCCATCAGTGATACATAAATTGATTCGGCACGAGACTGGCGGCAAACCATATCGGACGGATGACTGCCGTCAATGTCTCTGGGGTGTTCTACGCTTAGTTAAAGATATTAAATCTAGTGCGAAAACCAGCTGCTTATTCAGTTGGTTTGTGTCGGTCAGGCGCAGAGCTTTCCAAAATAGAGAAAAAATCAGCGCCTATGTTTGAATCAAACAGATGTACTGTTTTTAGAGTTGCTCGGCTTTGTAGATACTTCTAGCTTTTTAATCAGCTCCATAAGAATTTCATGGGTGTTGATGGGGTACGGATCACCACCAGCTTTGGAGAAGTCCTTCCCGCTGAAGATCCTTGAAGCAATGGCAGCTTTAATCTTGTGTCGCTCATCCTCGGGGAGGGAAGCAAGGAACGGCGAAACGGCTTTCATGTCGAGTGAGGTTTGCTGGTGCTGATACTGCTGTTCCCTATGTTTAGCAGACTCTCTCGCAAGGTACGCGGCTGGTATCGAAAGTAAAAATACCAAACTGACGCGACTCAGGAATCTTGGCCATTCAAACTCGCTAGAAATGGTTGCTGCGACTGCGCTGCCCAGAACCACCACAATGAGTGCCATACACGCTAGAGCACCATATCTCAGCCAATCTGCCATCACCTTCTCATCGGCAGCGCTTTTTTCATAGTCGCCCGCAATTGCTCGACCTGAAACATGACCAAGAATATCGTTGATTTCCGATTTAGAACTTTCTATGCCTTCTACACCTTCAGCATATAAAGCTATGACTTTGTTGATCTCATTCTGCGCTTCTTGCTCTAGAAACTGGATTCTTTTTTCGAGCGCGACGATACGTATTTCGTTCTCGTTTAGTAGTTTCTTTATTCGGTCGTCATGAGGAATGTGTTCAGTTGGTGCAAATCTGTTTCTGATAAATTTGTTTAGAGTTTCGCAGTCTAAATCTAGAAGCTTTCCAGCTTTCCAGCTTTCCAGCTTTCTTGATTCGATCATTCGGGATTTCCTGAGCTTTTTCAGCCAGCTCTTGCCCCAAAATACTAGTCAATTTGGCATTCTTAAGTGCCTCGTCTGTGTCGCCAATATCTATATTTCTCTCAAAGCTCAAAAGGTTGTTTTTTATTGCGGAAAAGAGGTGTTTTAAATCGTCGGCTTCAAATTCTTCACCGAACAACGACTTCAGGCTTTGAAAAGACTGGCTGACTGTTTTGACTTGTATTTCTATGTCTTCGAACATGACTGCTCACTGGTTAATGGAGTAGGAAGGTCGGCAGCCTTTTGGGGTGGCCAGAAGCTACTATATTAATGAGTTTCTTGCTAGAAGGGGCGCGCCTATCCTTGCGGTCTTATGAAAAAAACAGGCACGAACTTCGCGAGAGTGGCCCAATCAATCAGCACATCAGCTCACGCATTGGCATGCTCGGCCTTGTTGCAGCCAGCTAGCAAGGGGGAGCGCTTCGATGTGCAAGAAAGGTAGGTGTTGGTACGAAAATGGTACAGGTATGCGGATGCGGTGCTGCAATGCCAGTTCTAGAAGGTCTGTAGCCTTAGGTGTTCAAATCCATCATTTAGGGGCCCCGGAGCACAATGCTGGAGCGGAGGTATTGGGGGCGGAGGGGCATTGATGTGCTAGATCGGCGGCTTATCCATACTCGGGTGAGGGGCTACTGGAGGTTGTGTATTCGAAATTTCATGGTCGATCCAAGCCTTAAGGAGGGAATACCAGCCTATTTCTAGTGAGAAGGGTCGACAACTTAGGGCCTTAAGCTACATTCGTCACAGCAGCTGTCCACTTTTGCAGAGTGAGGTGGCTACCTGCTCAACCAAAACGGAGTATCGCTATGGATCCGGGAACCGTTATAGCCATCGTTTCAGCCGCTGCGGAGGCGTTTGATAAGGTCAAAAAACTCTTCGGGAGTAAACCAAAAATAGGTGATCCGATCGCGGAATTGAAGCCATATTTGAACGCTATTGTCCAAGGCATGGAGACATTGAGGCAGCAGAATATTGAGATTTACGAAAAGCTTTCAAAATTACCCCTTATTATTGAAGGAATTGTAGCGGATCAACTTGACGCTAAGGCGCTGGATAAAGCCTATCAAGATCTTGAATTACTGCGAACGCTTTTTGATCAGTTGGGTGAAGAAACAAAGTTTGATGTAGTGTCGTCAGAAGGTTTTCTGCGGTTGATGGAGAACCTCAACCATATTTTTCGAAATGATCCCCGCGTCGGCTCCTTGGGGCCGTTGCTCATGTACATGGACTTTGTTGACCTTGCAACAAAGCAACAACCAGACATTAGGACGGCGCTGAAAATTATTATCAAAGCAAGAGAGGATCGTTTGGGAGCTCTCAAAGATATATTCATAGATCAGTACAAGCCTTCATTCATCAATATCCAAGCCATGTTGCAAACGCAATTTTTTGCCAGCTCTAACATTGAAACGTTGGGGTCAATACATGAGTTGAAATGGGTCGTCGCGGCTGACCGAACTATTGTGGAGACATACTACGTCAGTCACAGAGAAGAAGTGGTGCAGGAGGATTGCTGTCGAACACGATACGTGACCGTCACTGAGACGCGTCAGAGAGATGTACCAGACCAAGCATTCGCCTCAGCAAGGGCAGTTGCGGTTGGTAACCTAGAGAAGCTTTTGCCGGCAATTTCCATTACCGAAGATGCAATTGGAGCCGTGCAATCTGATCTGGCCCAGTTGCGCTGGTATAGCAACCAAATGTTGGCTAGCGACAAAGCGTTGGGCCACCCAGCCTCATTCTTATTTGACCCGAGCGATGAGGAGAAGCTCGACAAAGGAATGCTTCTGCCTTTTATGCCTCGCGCGGGAAATTGCTACTCGCACTAGGTGTTCTATCCATTTTTTTGCGTATGTCCTAGCCCTTGGTCGTAAAAGTTTTCCAACAGAGAGGGCATCACAAAAATTATCGCCAACGCCAAAAAAGCTCAACCACTCCCCACGGCTGCTCTGAATGCTGGCGTGGGGACTGGCAAAACACTTGGTATGGTGAACGGCTCATATCGAAAGAAATCAAGCATAACGGTGGCAATTCTAGGGATTGCTAGTCAACGAAAAAGAGGCAAAGCATCGGTGCGTAAGAGTAGCGTTGGTACGGAAGTGGTACAGGTGGGTGGCAGAGGTGTTGTAGTGCACATTCTGTGAGACCTGTAGGATTAGGCGTTCCAATCCATCATCGGGGCGACGGAAAAGCGGCGGGATAGAGGAGCGGTTTGTAGGGGCATTGGGGATCTGAATCAACGTGGCGAATGGTGGGCAGTTTATCAGGGATGGATCCAGGGTGTGGGAGAGGCTTGTTTTGTGCCATTCACCACTTCGAGCGCGGACGTTGCCGTGTGTGGAATATGCCGAGGATTTGCAGACGATCTCCGCGAACCCGATACGGGATCAGGTAGGACCAGTTGGGTACTGCCCATTCACGGGTGTGTTTGACCCGGCCTTCACGACCCATGGTAGGGAACAGAGCCAGTTTGTCGATGCTGGCGAAAATGGCATCGGAGAAGTCATCAGCGGCCTTTGGGTTTTAAGGGCAATGTAATTGGCTTCGTCTTCAAGATTTTTGAGTGCTTTTTCAAGCCACTCAACCCGCATTCCTACTCCAGCGCCTAGCGTGCATGGCTGACACTTGGTCATCAGTGGCGAATTTGTCTTGGTCGGCTTCTTTTACTGCCAGCTCGATTTGAGCGGTCAGCGTTTTTTCGTGTTCGATGTAGTCGCGAAGAACGTCCATAACCAGGTAGCTCGCCGTTTGGCCGTTGGTTTTGGCCAGGTCGGCTAGGTCTTCCGGCGGGTTTAGGGATATTCCAGTCATGGCGGCCTCGATGTGGAAGGTTGATCGTAGAGTGCGGGCTTGAATCGTCAGGTCGTCGGCGTAGCTGATTTGGGCTATTTGTTGACTCAGTCTGTAAAAGCCTTCGGTCTACTCGCCGATCTGGCAGGGGGTAATGGAAATTGAACATAAATAAGTCCGTCCCCTTAGTGGTCGGAGACCTATTACCAGGTGCGCGGCTGGAAGGATGAACACGAATTCGCCCCTGGATCGATCTGCCACCTGCGCGAAGCCGTTATCAAGAAGCCGTTATCAATCAGTAGATCTAGGGCACTGCGCTGAAGAACTCCAAAGTGCCTGGCAACTTCCCAAATAGCTGGGTCAGACCACGATACCCTTCTCTCAGTCCACTATGCTTTCCGGGAAATTTCCCACACTTTTCTCGGCTTGCCCCTCAGACCTCCCCTAGCTAACCTCCTCAAGCCGCTGCCAACCCAGCGGCCGGATGTGGAAGTCCGTACCAAGCTAAGACGCAATCGCCCATAAACCGCTACCGGCGTTTTTTTACGCCTGTATTATGTGTTTCGGCGGCTGTGCGCGGGGCACTTCGGTGCGCCGGGTCCTTAGCCCTGGTCTTCCACACCTGCGTACAGCTGCCACCCTCATGTGGAAGTGAGTTTGGCAGTTCCTGAATAGTTAAGGAGCTTCGCCATGTACAAAGTCACACCTAACCCGCCTCATGCTTCAAACGCTGCACCAGTCGAACAATCCACTGCCAATGTCTTCCTCGTCAGCCCCAACGTCGACACCGAAACCCTACTAGCCAACGCCGCCGAAAACCTCGCATCCGCCAATCAAATGACGGCAACCCTGGCGTTCGACCTCGACGAATCCCAGCGCTCCATCGCTTTGGGCATTCAGCAACTGATCGAGTTGAGCTCTCTGCTTGTCGACCGAGCTCAAGAGCAATTCGACGCGACGTCCAGCACGGCCACAGCCTGACACCCAACCCTGCCGCCTTACCCCAAGAAGGCGGCAACCTGACCCCCCTTTTGGCTCAGCAGTTAGCAGGCTTACTGCGTCGGCAGCGCTCAGAGCAATAACGAACCTACTGCCATAGCCGCGCAAAAACGCTCTAGGTAAATCGCGAGGCCCACTGCAGAACATACGCATCATAATGATAGCTATAGGCTATCATGGCGGTGCGTATTGCTAACTGGATGACCTTTCTGCGTCGACGTATCGTCAAGGCATCAAGCGTAATGGGCTGTTAGTACCGTTCGCGTCTTCCAAATCAACAAAGGCCTGTACAGGTCATATTTTCGAGCTAGCCATGAAGAAAACGCTGTCGTTGGCCACACGCATAGGGCTTAGTTTCGCAGCCATCCTGGCGCTGCTCATGTTGATAACCGCCATCGGCATTCACCGTGTTGCGTTCATTGACTCCACCTTGGAAGACGTCAGCGAAAATGCCGCCAAGGTGCAGCGCTATGCAATCAATTTTCGAGGCAGTGTCCATAACCGAGCCATCGCTATTCGGGATGCTGTGCTGGTGACGACTGATACGGATTTGGCAAAACACTTATCGGAGGTCACAGCCTTGGAAAAGGCCTACTCCGACTCGGCGGCTCCAATGGATCAGTTGTTCAAGGGCGCAAGCGTAACAGGCGAGGAGGTTCGATTACTGAGCGCTATCAAGGACATCGAACAACAAACCCTTAACTCCACCAGGGCGGTAATCTCCCTGCGCCAAGCGGGTGACATACCTGGAGCTCAGGCGCTGCTGATGCGTCAAACGTCTTTGGATTACAGTGAGTGGCTGAAACGCGTCAATGCACTGATCGACTACGAGGAAGCATCAATCAAGGCAAAGCTGGGCGCAGTGCAGGCAACCGCCAGTCAGTTCAGTACGCTGATGCTTATCGCGACAGGTATTGCTTTGCTGCTGAGCATCACGTTGTCGGCTGTAATTATTCGCTTCGTTAAATCCACGCTGGGTGCTGAGCCCACAGACGTTGCATTGGCCATCGAGCGACTGGCAGCTGGTGATCTGAATCAGACGATTTCCACAGATTATCCCGGCAGTGTGATGGGCGTCCTGAAAGACGCGCTAGGCCATCTCGGAGAGACTATTCAGCAAGTACGTAAGGCGGCCCAAGAGGTCAATCACTCCTCCACCCAGTTGTCTGCCGCATCATCGGCTAACAATGAGCAGACCAGCTTACAAACCCGCGAAGCCGAGCAGGTGGCCGCAGCCATAATGCAAATGGCCGCGACGGTTAATGAAGTATCTGGATATGCCGCGCAGGCAGCTGACGCCTCCCGGTTGGCTGATACTGAAGTGGGAAGTGGGAACAAGCTGGTTGCAAGTACCACGCTTGCCATTGAACAGTTGGCAGTAACGCTTGAGCAAACCACTGCTACCGTGAACCAGGTGTCCAAACACAGTGAAAATATCGCGTCAGTGATCGACGTCATCAACGCTATCGCCTCGCAAACCAATTTGCTTGCCTTGAACGCTGCTATTGAGGCAGCGAGAGCTGGGGAGCACGGGCGTGGGTTTGCGGTGGTAGCTGACGAAGTACGTTCTTTGGCCAATCGTACACAGCAGTCGACCGAGGAAATTCGGGAGATGATCAGTACGCTGCAATCGGGTACCGAAACGGCATCCCAAACTATGCGCGATAGTTGCGAGCTAGCGAGCCAAACGGTCACACAAACCCGCAGTGCGCAGCATGCATTGGCAAGGATCAGCGAGCAGGTTGCCGCAATCAGTCATATGAACGCTCAGATCGCGAGCGCCTCCGTGCAGCAGAGTAGCGTGACCGATGAGGTCGCTGAAAATATCAACCGCATTCATGGTTCGACTGTTGAATCTGCCAACGGCGCGCGCCAAGTGGCGGCAGCTAGCATCGAGCTATCAGGTTTGGCGGATCGTCTTACCGCTAAAGTGGCGTTCTTCTCTGCGGCTTAGTGGATTCAGGACAGCTTTTCACTGCTGCGCTGACGTCTATGCGCGACTGCTGGGCTACTCAGAAGTTTAACTGGCGACGCAGGATTCTCGGTCGAAGTAAGACAGAACATGCCAACTTATCTTAATGGGGCTGCTACATGGAGTCTTGCTGAGGGCGTCTGCATGCCGTCAGCGGAGGCTGTTTCCTTGACGTTTTCGAGTGAATGATAGCTGGCTACCTGTGAGCCTCATCCACTTTGAACTAATCATTACCAGCGTCCCCCTAATGCCGTGAAGGTTGCCTCAAGCCCAGGTTTATTCTGGGTTACTCAATCACACACGAAGGTTTGGTGAATCATGAAGAGCGAACAGGTAGAAGGTGTTGTTGAAAAGGTCGCCGGCAAAGCGCAGAGTGCAGTTGGGAAACTGTTTGGTGATTCGAAGCTGGAAGCTGAAGGTGCTGGTCGGCAAGCAGCTGGACAGCTGACACAAACCTATGGCGACGCATTGGACAGCGTATCTACATTCGTTAAAGAAAAACCAGTTGCGGCAATCGCGATTGGTGCAGTTGCCCTGTTGGTTCTAGACCGTCTTTTTCGTCGCTGAGTGAGGAAGAAGGGACGTTCCGACAGGGGCGTTCCCTTTTGCGTTTATTCACCCCCGCCCCCTAGATTTTTCCATCAGTGGGCTTCTGGGGCGCGGGCAGGTATGCACGACTCAATTCCATCCGCGCACCGCGTCTGAATTACTACGGGGCTATTGGGCCACTTAGCTCGTGGAAATGGACACTGGAGAGGCTGTCCCCCAGCATAGAGTCATAATCCCTTAGGGAAATATTTGCTCGCGTTCAAGTAACTACTGCGAGCTGACGCCGAGAGCGTCATGCAATGAATGCATGCTCACATGCGCAACCTCTCCACTTTCTATCTCTATCAAACTCAACGCACCGTCCGAAAAAGAACAACCCGTATCGATATAAACGACATTGCCCAATGCATGCACATGAGGGACTGTCGAGTGGCCCACATATAACCTATCCAAACCTATGATCGCTGCCTGGTTTTGCTGCTCTATTTTTTCCCTGGCATAGAGTGCGGTTTTCAACGCTAGTTGTTGCGTGGTTTCCCCTCGCATTCCACTGATAGCGTCTTTGGCGTCTTGCCAACTATGGGTAGCACAGGAAAGAAACGCTTCAGCATGGACGATGCCGATTTTTCGGCCATCCGCTAAGCCGATCTCAATCATTACTGGGAGCGTTTGCAGTGCGTTGTAAATCTCGCTCTGGACACTGGGCGAGAGCGCGTATAGCCACGCTCCGCCGTTTCGCGTGTGCCTGTTGATGTCGCCGCGACCGGAGAGGCAATCCATCAGCATCTGTTCGTGGTTGCCGCGTACGCCGTGAAACCAGGGTTCGCTGAGCCACTTCAATACGTCAATAGAGTCAGGGCCTCTATCAATAAGATCGCCCACACAAAACAGGCGATCCTGTTGGGTGTTGAAGTTTACTTTTTCCATGAGTGAAGCAAGTAGCTTGAAGTGCCCGTGAATATCACCCACTACAAAGTCGCGGCCCTTTGAGTTGGATTCAAATACTTCGATGGTGTACATGTTCAGGGCTTCGATGGGGTGGGCACGGGTGAACTATATCATTGCCAACGTCTACGAAAACCTGGCATTAACCTCAAATCAGGCAACCTGAACCCTCCCTGTCACCCAGCAAAGTTTCATCATTCCCTTCGCCGTTGAGGTCTACGATCTTGCTCAAGAGAGGACCCTCGCGCCTCCAGTCCACAGGGAACTGAAAATGATCTCGAACCTCGTCAAAGTCGTGATGATTGCTGGCACGTTGCTGTTGGGCGCTTGTTCTTCGGGTTCGTCCGGTGTGAGCAGGGACCCTTGCTTTTCAGGCGGATGCCAGGCGTTTGGGGACCACAGCCCCAGCAAGGCCGCGAAGATGAATTTTGGCGGCAGTGGGCTGGGGAGTAGTTATGGGGAGTACGGGTCGGGTTTGTTGCATGATGATTGATTGGGGGGGCAGTCAGTGGCCGCCCTTCATGCGGCGGGCGATCAGGTAGATACCCAGGCCGACCAGCGCCGTGGCCGCGCCGATATAGCCGGTGCTGGTCCAGCCAAACCCCGCCGTAATCGCCATCCCGCCAAACCATGGTCCCAGCGCATTGGCCAGGTTGAACGCCGCATGGTTGGACGCTGCTGCAAGGCTCGGTGCTTCGTGGGCGATGTCCATCAGGCGGATCTGCAGCGGCGCAGCCAGCGACACCATGGTGCCGACCAGGCCCATGCTCAGCAGCACGCCCCATAGCGAGGACGCCGCGAGGGGGAAGAACAGCAACACGGCGATCGACCACACCAGAATCCAACCCACCGCACGAAACTGCAGGCGATCAAACAGCTTGCCGCCGGCAATGTTGCCGATAATCCCGCCCACGCCAAACGCTGCCAGACCAAATGGAATCCACTGCGGCGATACCTTGGTCACTTCCAGCATGGTCGGCGCCAGGTAGCTGAACACGCAGAACATTCCGGCAAAGCCAATGGCGCCAATGGACAGCGCCATCCACACCTGGGGTTTGGTGAAGGCGCGCAGTTCCTTGCGTGGGTCGCTGCGTTGTTCGTCATGGCGATGGGGCACGAATTGCCAGACCAGGGCGATGGTGCACAGGGCGATCACGCTCACCAGCGCGAACGCCGAGCGCCAGCCCAGGTGCTGGCCGAGGAAGGTGGCGATGGGGTTGCCCAGCAGCATGGCCAGGGTCAGGCCCATCATTACCCGCGCCACGGCGCCGGCGCGTTTGTCGTTGGGCACCATGCTCGAGGCGACAACGGCAGCAATGCCGAAGTAGGCGCCGTGGGGCAGGCCGCTGATAAAGCGGAACGCCACTAACGAGCCGAAGGTCGGGGTGAACGCAGTGGCGAGGTTGCCCAAGGCATACAGGCCCATCAGCAACAGCAACATATGTTTGCGCAGCAACTTGGCGCCGAGGATGGCCAGCAGTGGGGCGCCGACCATCACGCCGAGGGCGTAGGCGCTGATGGCGTGGCCGACCTGAGGTTCGCTTAAACCCAGGTTTTGCGCGATGTCGGGCATCAGGCCCATGATGGCGAATTCGCCGGTACCGATCGCGAAGGCGCCCACGGCCATGGCAGCTTCCATTTTGGCGGCGCTGCGCGCGGGCAGTACGTGCCCGGGAGTTTGGTGGATAGACATGGATCGCTCTGTATTGAAGGGGTACGAGGGAAAACCGTCGATGCTACGCAAGCAGCGACGAAGGAGTCTAGAACAGCCTTTTGCCTGAGAGTTCCTGCCCTGTGACCTCAGGTCGCGTTTGCCACACTTGACACTCGCGCGTTAAAACCGGCGATTTAGAGTTGTCAATTGGCCAAACGACGCATAAACGCCGTGTGGCGTGATATTCTGCGCGCCGTCTTGGTCTGGTCTTTCCCGGTACGTACACCGTATACGTCCCGGCGTTTGGCTGTTGCCCAGGTAGCTGAAGCCAATAATGATAAGAAGTCAGCGCAGAAGGGACATAAAAGTGAGGTCGATACGTCGGCCTTGTGTGCCCACCCTGCGGTCCCCGAGTGAATGTGTAAACCCCGCGGTGCGTTGCCTGGCGCAGCGTGATTGAGGGTTGCCCATGATCAGGGGCGGTGGGGCGGATGGCGTTTTATCATAGGTGCTACTGATGTTTAAAAAAGTAAACACTGCCCTGCTGGGGCTGGCTTTGTCGATGGGGATCACGTCCGTTCACGCGGAAGAGGCAAAGAAAGTCGATGTGCTGCTGATCGGCGGCGGCATCATGAGTGCAACCCTGGGTGTCTGGCTCAACGAGCTGGAGCCGGGCTGGTCGATGGAAATGGTCGAGCGCCTCGATGGCGTCGCCGAAGAAAGCTCCAACGGCTGGAACAACGCAGGTACCGGTCACTCGGCCCTGGCTGAGTTGAACTACACCCCGGAAGACAAGAACGGCAACGTTGAGATCCCGAAAGCGGTCGAGATCAACGAAGCGTTCCAGATCTCCCGTCAGTTCTGGTCCTGGCAGGTCCAGCAGGGCGTGCTGAAGAACCCGCGTTCGTTCATCAACTCCACGCCGCACATGAGCTTTGTGTGGGGCGATGACAACATCAAGTTCCTCAAGAAGCGCTACGAAGCCCTGCAAGCGAGCCCGCTGTTCGCCGGCATGCAGTACTCTGAAGACCCGGCGCAGATCGCCAAATGGGTTCCGCTGATGATGGAAGGGCGTGACCCGAACCAGAAAATCGCGGCCACCTGGAGCCCGCTGGGTACCGACATGAACTTCGGCGAGATCACCCGCCAGTTCGTCGCTCACCTGCAAACCATGCCTAAGTTCGACCTGAAACTGTCGAGCGAAGTGCAGGACATCACCAAGAACGCCGACGGTTCGTGGCGTGTCAGCTACAAAAACCTGAAAGACGGCACCAAGACTGAAACCGACGCCAAGTTCGTGTTCATCGGCGCCGGTGGCGGTGCACTGCACCTGCTGCAAAAGTCGGGCATTCCTGAAGCCAAGGAATACGCCGGCTTCCCGGTCGGCGGCTCGTTCCTGGTGACCGATAACCCAACCGTCGCCGAGCAGCACCTGGCCAAGGCCTACGGCAAGGCTTCGGTTGGCGCGCCACCGATGTCGGTTCCGCACCTGGACACCCGCGTGCTGGATGGCAAGCGCGTGATTCTGTTTGGCCCATTCGCCACCTTCTCGACCAAGTTCCTGAAAGAAGGTTCGTACCTGGACCTGCTGACCAGCACCACCACCCACAACATCTGGCCAATGACCAAAGTCGGTATTCGTGAATACCCACTGGTCGAGTACCTCGCCGGCCAACTGATGCTGTCGGATGACGATCGCTTCAAGGCGCTGCAGGAGTACTTCCCGAACGCCAAGCAATCCGACTGGCGCCTGTGGCAGGCCGGCCAGCGCGTGCAGATCATCAAGCGTGACGAAGAGCAGGGCGGCGTCCTGAAACTCGGTACTGAAGTGGTCAGCTCTGCCGACAATACCATTGCAGGCCTGTTGGGTGCATCGCCAGGCGCGTCCACCGCGGCTCCGATCATGCTGACCGTGCTGCAGAAAGTGTTCAAGGACAAGGTTGCGACCCCTGAGTGGCAGGCAAAACTGCACCAGATCGTGCCAAGCTACGGCACCAAGCTGAACGACAGTCCTGAGGCTGTTGCCAAGGAATGGGCCTACACCGCCAATATCCTGCAACTGCCTACACCGCCTGCGATTCCGCAACAGGCTGCTGTCAAGGCGCCCGAGGCTGCCAAGCCTGCGGCTGAGCCGAGCAAGCCGGCGTCTGACCTGGCGCTGTAAGCCGCTGGCGAGGTCCTGGGTCAGGACCTTGCCGGTAACTAAAAGCCCGCTGAACCGGTAACGGCCAGCGGGCTTTTTTGTGCGTGTCTAACGGCGGGTCCGTTCGACAGGCGGTAGTTCAACCGTACGCTCGGCGGCGGCCAGCGCTGCCTTCAAGCCATCCTGGTCCAGCGGGACACAATAGGCCGGCTTGCCGCGTTCCAGCCGCCAGCTGTCATCCAGGCTGCCGGCATCCACGGCGTCGAACCCCAGTTCGTCGAGTAGCGTGATGACGCGTGCCTTCGCTGCGGCGTCATCTGCTGCCACTGGCAACGCCCGGCGGTCGGGGGCACCGTGGGGGCGGGCATCCTGTGTCAGGTCGGGAGCGAAGATCGCGTTGAACACTTTGACTACATGTGAATGGGGCAAATGCTCGGCGAGCAACCGGCTGGTGGTGGTTTCGAAGCGATCCAGTACCGGTATATGGCCGTCGCGGTTCGGGTAGTAATTATTCGCGTCCATCACGGTCTTGCCCTCCAGCCATTGCGTCGGGACGCTGCGGTAATGCTCCAGGGGAATCGCCACGAGCACCACATCGCCGAATTTGGCGGCGTCGTCGGCACTGCCCACCTGCACGCCGAGTATGCCGCTCACTACGCTGCTCATGGTGTGGGGGCCACGGGAGTTGCTCAACATCACTTCATGTCCGGCCGCCAGCGCCAGTTGGGCCACGGCGCGCCCGATAAAGCCTGCTCCAATAACACCAATCTTCATGGTCTTGCTCCGATGCATGGGGGGAGCGGTTATGATGATTGGCAACCCATTGGCGATAAATTGTCGTTTTGGCGTGGATGTTGTTACTGGGAGTAGGGAATGATGGATCGCCTGTCGAGCATGAATGCCTTTGTGATAGCTGCTGAGTTGGGCTCGTACGCGAGGGCTGCCGAGCGCTTGGGGATGTCGCCGCAGATGGTGGCCAAACATGTCACCGCGCTGGAGCAGCGCCTGGGCGCTCGCTTGCTTAACCGCACCACACGAAGGCAAAGCCTGACGGAGTTGGGGAGCGCGTACTACGAGCGTTGCAAACATATCCTGATAGAAGCCGAGGCTGCCGATTCACTGGCGCAGATCATGAACGACACGCCGCGCGGCAAGCTGAAAATCACAGCACCCGTCACCTTCGGCTCCTACAGCCTGATGCCGTTGATTACCGGGTTCCTGCGCGACAACCCGGATGTGGAAATCGACCTGCACCTGACCGACCGTTTCGTGGACCTGGTGGAGGAGGGCTATGAAGCCGCTTTTCGTATCGGCCCCCTGGCGACCACCGGTCTGACAGCCAGGCCACTGGCACCTTACCGCCTGGTGGTCTGCGCGTCGCCGGAGTACCTGGCTGCACGCGGTACCCCGCAGGCCCCGGCGGACCTTGAGCGTCATGAATGCCTCGGCTACGCCTTCTGGTCGCGGCCGGCGGATCGCGAGTGGGTGTTCTACCAGGCGTCGACACCTTACAAGGTGCAGGTTGCCAGTCGCTTGCAGATCAATGAAAGCAGGGCCTTGATGTCCGCCGCGCTGGATGGTTTTGGCATCGTGCTCGGTCCGGAAGACTTCTTGCGCGGGGCATTGGCCAGGGGCGAATTGGTGAGAGTGTTGCCGGACTTTGAAGCGCCTAGCCGGCCGATGCACCTTGTCTACACGGCGAACCGCCAGCGTACGGCCAAGCTGAGACGCTTTGTCGAAGCGGTGTTGGGACGCTTCGGTCACCCTTGATGTGTGCTGCTTCAGCAATCCGACAGACACAACCTGTTAAAAAAGTACCCAGGCCTGAGCAGGAGCACGGCTGAAACACGGGGGCATTTTTACCGGTGCAGGTGGTGGGCGATAACGCCCGAGGGGGTTGTATGTTGTTACGTTACGCGGCATTAGCGGCAGTTGTGGTCGCGGCGTCCGGGTGTGTACAGGAGCGCGTGGTGCATGAGCGCCGGCCTGTACAGCGTGAATATGTCGAGGTGATTGCGCCACAACCGCCGCCGACCCAGGTCATCGAAGTCGAGCCTGCCGTACGTGAAGGTTACATATGGTCACGTGGTTACTGGCGCTGGGAAGGCGGGCGCTACGTTGCCGTACACGGCCATTGGGAGCCGGTGCGAGAAGGCTATCGTTATGTGCATCCGCATTGGGTGCAGCGCAATGATGGCTACCACTGGCAGGTGGGTGGCTGGGTTCGTTGAACCCCGACTAGGAGGGCTTCTTTGTACCCAGGAGCCGTACTTCCCGCAGCAGCGCGGCACCGAGTTGATCGGTGCCCAGTTCCTTGTATCCCACGGCCTTGACCTCTCCGTTCTCTTCGGCCTGGATGATGATCACCGGTGTCTCTTTGCCGCTGGCTTCGTCGATGTGAAAAGCGTATTGGGGAATATCCACCTTGATCGGCGTACCTGCGGCCTTGCCTTGCACATTGATCAGGAACGCTGCGCAGCCGGTGTCCACATCCACACTAGTGGCAGAACGCCCGCTGACGAAGCAGCTCTTTGGCAGGTCGGGCCAGATGATCTCGGCCAGGGCGAGGGACGGCGTCAGGGCCAGGGCAGCAAGAAGAAGCGTGCGCACGTGGGGCGTTCTCTCGATCAGGGATTGACGCGATTTTTACCAAAGCCTGCCCCTTGCCGCAATGTTGCCGCTCAGCCCAGACGCTTCATACCCGCTGCCTTGGCCGCACCGAGGTCAAAGGTAGCGGTGTATTCGCACCCGGCGGCGTGGGCGCTGCGCTCTATCAGGCAATCGGCAAAATCGGCGTTGTTGGCCGTGAACCGTCGAAGCGCCTGCCAGATGACTTCGGCATGTTCGACGGTCAATTCACGGGTGCGCAGCAGTGTTTCCAGAACGACGACAATGTCATTTTTGGCGCATTGGTAGCAGCTCTGTAATACCCACACCAGCTCCACCACGGAAACCAGGCTGACAAACCCTGGTGAAAGCGTGGTGAGGGATTCAATCAATTCGCAGGCCTTGGGGGATTGAGCGGGATCATCCTGGGTGACGTAGCGCACCAGTACATTGGTATCCAGCCCGATCATCCAGCCTTCGCTCCCTGTGCTGCGATGGCGCGGTTCATGTCGTCAATGGACACGGCCCTTGCAGGCTTCCGGACCAGCCCCTTGAGGTCATGGACAGTCTTGCTCGCTGCAATGATGGAAAACTTGCCATCTTCCGTTTCGACGAACTCGACGCGGTCGCCTGTTTCCAGGCCAAGTGCAGTCCTGACTTGGACGGGGATGGTGATTTGCCCTTTTGAGGTAAGTGTGGCGGTCGCCATGGTAAAGATCTCCAGCATGATGCTCCTTACCTTAGGGTAAGGAGTGGTGGAGGACAATATCCGTTGGTCCATAGGTCGCTCTTCAGGTGGAGGATGAGTCGGAGTCATGAAAACCTAGTCCGAACTCAGCCCTCCCGCACGCTTACCCATGCCGCAAAGAGATACAAACTATGACCGACCGCCAGTAAAGCCTGGCGGCTGTAAGCCAATTACCTGGCGAGCTCACTGCACTACGCGATAACACGGCACATACGCCGCGCCACCCGGCAACTTCATGCGATGCTGGGCAACGAACGCCTGCAACAGCTCATCCAGTGGCTTCATGATGGCCGGGTCGCCGTGGATCTCGTACGGGCCATGTTCTTCGATCAGGCGAATGCCCTTGTCCTTCACGTTACCCGCCACGATCCCCGAAAACGCACGGCGCAGGTTGGCTGCCAGTTCATGGGGCGGCAGTGCGTGGCTCAGTTGCAGGCTGGCCATATTTTCGTGGGTCGGGTCGAACGGGCGCTGGAAGCCTTCGTCGATCTTCAGCAGCCAGTTGAAGTGAAACGCGTCGTTGCGCTCACGGCGGAACTGCTTCACCGCCTTGAGGCCGGCAGTCATCTGGCGGGCCACTTCGGCCGGGTCGTCGATGATGATCTGGTAGTGCGCCTGCGCGGCTTCGCCGAGGGTGGCGCCGACGAAGGCGTGCAATTGTTGCAGGTACGGCGCGGCTTGTTTCGGCCCGGTGAGAATGACCGGGAAGGGCACGTCGCGGTTGTCCGGGTGCATCAGGATGCCCAGCAGGTATAGGAACTCTTCGGCCGTGCCGGCGCCTCCGGGGAAGATGATGATGCCGTGGCCCACGCGCACGAAGGCTTCAAGGCGTTTTTCGATGTCCGGCAGGATCACCAGTTCGTTTACGATGGGGTTCGGCGCTTCGGCGGCGATGATGCCCGGCTCGGTCAGGCCCAGGTAGCGCCCGCCGGTAATGCGTTGCTTGGCGTGGGAAATGGTCGCGCCCTTCATCGGGCCTTTCATTACGCCTGGGCCGCAACCGGTGCACACGTCGAGGCTGCGCAGGCCAAGTTCGTGGCCGACTTTCTTGGTGTATTTGTACTCTTCGGTATTGATCGAGTGCCCGCCCCAGCACACCACGATCTTCGGCTCCACGCCCGGACGCAGCGTGCGGGCGTTGCGCAGCAGGTGGAACACGTAGTCGGTGATGCCCTGGGAGTTGCTCAGGTCGATGCGTTGGCTGTCCAGCTCGTTCTCGGTGTAGACGATGTCGCGCAGGGCGCTGAACAGCATTTCGCGGGTGCTGGCGATCATTTCGCCATCGACGAACGCATCGGCGGGGGCGTTCAACAGCTCCAGGCGCACGCCACGGTCCTGCTGGTGGATGCGCACTTCAAAGTTTTTGTAGGCGTCGAGGATGGTCTTGGCGTTATCGATATGGGCGCCAGTGTTGAGGATCGCCAGGGCGCACTGGCGAAACAGGGTGTAGATGCTGCCGGTACCGGCTTCGCTCAGTTGCTGGACTTCACGTTGGGACAGGGTTTCGAGGCTGCCCTTGGGGCTGACGGAGGCATTGATGACTTGGCGTTGGGGCATTCTGATTCCTTGAAAAACGCAGCCACCGCACCTGTCGAGGTGCGATGACGTGAGAATGGTGGGCGCAGGTTAGGGCGCACGAGCCGGATATTTACCTCAGGCGCAGGGCTGAGCGCAAATACCGTCCAACACCATCATGCCGCAGAACTTACTCAATCAGCTTCCAGTTTTTGTAGAAAACCCGACGCAGGGTAAAGACCAGCCCGGCAAATCCCGCGATGACGGCGTTAAGCACCGACGGCAGCGGCGTCGGCCGTACGATGTCGATGAACAGGCAGTAGCGCTTGGCGTCGTTCTTGTTGAAGGACGCATGCATCAGCGTGTCATCAAAGATAAACAACGGGTCGTCATGCCAGTAGTGCTTGTGCTTGCCGACCTGGATGTACACGCCATCGTGATGGGGCGCCGGTGCCATGTTGTAGAGCACGCGGAACATCATGCGCAGGGGGCCGAAGTGAAAGGACGTCGAGCGGTTCTCGTTGAACACCGACACGCCGATGGTTTTCACGAACGGCAGTTTTTTGCGCAGTTCAGGAATATCCAGCCTGGTTTCGATCGGTCGCCCGTACCACTGGAAGAACAACATGCCGCGCTTCTTCTCGGCCATGCGTTCATCCAGGTAGCCGATGATTTCATCCTTGTGGGCCATGGCGTCATCGAGCACCTGTTGCAGGTCTGTGCGCCAGGCGGGTGGCAGGTCGCTCATTGTGTAGACGTGACGGTTACGCGCGCTCAGCAGGTCGAACAGGGTGTTGAACGGGGCCAGCAGCCAAGTGTTACGACCGCTGCCGATAAAGTATTTCTTGATGGTGGGCTTGTCATACAGGCCGTTACGCAGGAAGTCGTAAACGCCGCACACCAGTACCAGGCAGAGGAACACCAGCGTGGTTTCGGGGAACACATCGATAATCAGCAACACGCCGAGTACCCAGGCGACTGATACCGCTTTCTTACGCAAAGCAGACTTGTTCATGCAACTCAGCTCCAGAAGGACGCCATTCGACAGATCCGGATCCGTGGCCGCGAGTGGTGGGGTTTTGAAACATAATGAAACATCTTCGTCATGATAAGGCGTCCAGCAGCGGATTGGCGTTTTAAATAGTGCGAAATTGTGAACCCTCGACACAGTCTTTAACCCTGATGGGCTCGTGTGGATTGGATTTTGTAAACAGAAGATTTGCGACTATCGTGACGCTTCGGTTTTTCAGACGTCATAGACCGGTACGATTGAAGTTGAATGGCCACCATTGGCCTTCGGCACCTTGGAAGAGGCAGAAATTTTATGATCATCAAACCGCGGGTTCGTGGCTTTATCTGTGTGACCGCTCACCCTGTTGGCTGTGAAGCGAACGTCAAGGAACAGATCGACTACGTAACTGAGCACGGCGCCATCAAAAACGGCCCGAAGAAGGTGCTGGTCCTGGGCGCTTCTACCGGCTACGGCCTGGCCGCGCGCATCAGTGCTGCGTTTGGCTGCGGCGCCGACACCCTGGGCGTGTTTTTTGAGAAAGAAGGCGAAGAAGGCAAGCTGAGCTCCGCCGGCTGGTACAACAGCGCTGCGTTCGAGAAGTTTGCCGTTGAAAAAGGCCTGTACGCCAAGAGCATCAATGGCGACGCGTTTTCCGACGAGATCAAGCGCCTGACCATCGAAACCATCAAGAAAGACCTGGGCAAGATCGACCTGGTCGTCTACAGCCTGGCCGCGCCACGCCGCACCGATCCCAAGACCGGTGAAGTCTACAACTCCACCCTCAAGCCAATCGGCAAGGCTGTGACCCTGCGCGGTATCAATACCGACAAAGGCGTGGTGGTCGATACCACCCTCGAGCCTGCGACCCAGGAAGAAATTGACGGCACCGTCAATGTCATGGGGGGCGCCGACTGGCAGCTGTGGATCGACGCCCTGCGTGACGCCGACGTACTGGCCGAAGGCGCCAAGACTACCGCGTTCACCTACCTCGGTGAGAAGCTGACCCAGGACATCTACTGGAACGGCTCCATCGGCGAAGCCAAGAAAGACTTGGACAAGAAAGTCCTGACCCTGCGCGACAACCTCGCTGCACTGAAGGGCGATGCCCGCGTATCGGTACTCAAGGCGGTGGTCACCCAGGCCAGCTCCGCGATCCCGATCATGCCGCTGTACTTGTCGTTGCTGTTCAAAGTAATGAAAGAGCAAGGCACCCACGAAGGCTGCATCGAGCAGGTCTACGGCCTGTTCAAGGACAGCCTGTACGGCAGCGAACCGAAGCTTGATGCCGATGGTCGCTTGCGTGCCGACCTGGCCGAACTGGAACCGAAGGTCCAGGACGCCGTGGCGGCACTGTGGAACCAGGTCACCGACGAGAACGTCAACGAGATCAGTGATTTCGCCGGTTACAAGGCAGAGTTCCTGCGCTTGTTCGGCTTTGAAGTCGATGGTGTGGACTACGAGGCTGACGTCAATCCGACCGTGAAGATCAACGGCTTGGTCCAGGCGTAAATGATGTGACTGATAGCGGCCTGATCATCGGGTTATCAGGCCGCTGTCTTCGCTGTCATGATTCAGGCAAGGCGATTTTTTGCCTGGGTGAAGGCACACCGCCTCACGTTGGTCACTTCTTTCTCCCACAGGGGATTCAGCGGCACGTGATAACCGCTGTCCTTGGCGGTCTTGATCAGTTCTGCCATTTCCCTGCTGTCGTGGATGATGCTGATTTCATCGAATCGACCCAGTTTTGCCGGTAGGAAAAACGTCGCTGGGTAATTGGCGGCCACTTCCGTGACCGGGTTGGCCGAGTCCGCACTGTGATGAACCACTCTCTCTCCCTCGCCGACCAATTTTTGATTGATCAGCCCTATCATCTGCTCTATCCGTGGTGTTGCGTTGCCAAGGTGGGGATCTGCTTTCCGGTAGAAATGGCCGGGGCTGTCGAAGTCTGCGCGTAGCACCTCAGGAACTTGCTTATAGCGCTCAACTCGACCCTTGAAGACACTGTGGGCCACGTCCGGTATGGGGAGTTTGTCCTGGGGGCCGAAGTCGCTGATATGGGGCGCGATCAGGTGCAGGTCGTAATCGGCAGTCAACGGTTTGCCTTCTGCCTGCTTGGCCAGTACTTCAAGGGGCTTGCCCTGATGGGTGATGAAGTAGCTGTCGCTTGAAGGTGATGCGCGATGGCCTTCGAATGTATAGGTGTGCTGACTGGGCCCGCGGGCGCTTAATTGCAATGTGCCGTCAGCACCTTGAACAGCGAGTTGGGTTATGTGTCCCAGCTTGACCAATACATCAAGGCGTTGGCTTGACAGCTTCAGGGGCGTTGCAACTGCATGGCCTTCCTGGATGCACGCCTGGATTTGCTCATTGGCCTTGGCCACTTTGGCCGGTATTTTTTCGGCAAATTGTTCAAGTTTGCTGAACGCCTGGTCTGTACAGATCAGACCTGCCTGGGGGCCCCAGTTGGCGCTCTTGCCTTTGATATGGAAGTCCTTGGTGGGGTGCCCGGCTTCTATCAGGCCTGTTGCGACGGTTTCGACCGGGCGTATGCCTATGATGGAGTTGGTGGTCATTGCGATGTCTTGCAAGGGGGCAAGATGGCTTGGCACGATGCCTGTTTCGTCCTTGACCCGATCGACCAGCACTGCTGTGGGAGTATTTGCGCCTTGGGCCAGGTAGTTTTGCAGCGCAGCAAGGCTGTATGCGGAAGGGGAGGTCACTGAAGAGGTCATGCTTGTCATTGAAGTTTCTCCAAGTCATATCTACAGCGAAATTCGATGATTCCCTTCAGGCGCCAGCTCCTTGAGTTGTACGCCCGAGATTAAAGTGAGGGCATCTTCAACCGGGGGGAACAAGTGTGACCATCTATGTGAGATAGAATCCGCGCGTTAAAGCTAAAGGCTTGTATTCACGAGGGACGCTGCTGGTTCTCAGCGCACGCCTTGTTTGAATCTCAGAACAATCCTACTCGTGCTTACTTGCTGCCAGGGGCCGGGTACATGCCAAACTGTCCTGACTCTGGCGTTGCACAAAAGGGAGGAGCCCATGAAGATCCGCGCAGTAGTATTTGACTTTGGCGGTGTACTGTTCGACTGGAGCCCGCAGCATCTGTACCGCAAACTGATTGCCGACGATCAAGAGCGGCAGTGGTTCCTCGATAACATCTGTACCCAGGCCTGGAACACCGAACAGGATGCGGGGCGGCCGCTGGCCGAAGCCACGCAGATCCTGATCGATCAATACCCCGACCATGAACCCTTGATCACGGCCTATTACGGCCGGTGGCACGAAATGCTGCGTGGCCCGTTGCCTGAAGGCGTGGCGATTCTCAACGCGCTGCATCAGGCGAACATGCCACTGTTTGGGCTTACAAACTGGTCGGCCGAGACCTTTCCCTATGCGCTTGCCAATTACCCCTTCCTTCGGAAATTTCGCAACATCGTAGTGTCTGGCGAGTTGAAGCTGATCAAGCCCGACGCGGCGATCTACCACGCCAGTCTCAGCCAGGTACGGGTGTACCTGCCGGATATCCAGCCGGGGGAAGTGGTCTTTATCGATGATGTTGCCGGCAATATCGAAGCGGCCGTCGCCCTCGGCTGGCAAGGCATTCACCATGTGTCTGCCGAGCAGACGGCTGCGCGATTGCGCGAGTTGGGCGTGGGCTTCTAGCGCGCCCACTTTTCCATGGCGAAATCCACAAAGGCGCGCAGCTTCGGCAAGCGATAACGGTCCTGGCCGTACAGCAAATGCATGGGCCGGCTGGGCAGTTGATAGGTGGTCAGCAAGGCCACCAGCTTGCCGGTTTGCAGGTCGGGCTGCACCAGGGCATCCGGCAGCATGACGATCCCCATGCCTTGCACGGCAGCCTGGCGCAAGGCCTGGGAGCTATTGATGGTCAGCGAGCCGGACACCGGGATTTCCACTTCGCCTTCTGCGCCGGTCATGCGCCACAGCTTGTCGGCGTTGCGCCAGTCATCGGTGGAAGGGTAGGCGAACGCCAGGCAGTCGTGCTGTTGCAGATCCTCGGGCGTTTGTGGCGTACCGCGTCGGGCCAGGTAATCCGGTGAGGCGCACAGGGTGATGGTGTAGTCCTGCATCGGTCGGGCGATCAGGCTTGAGGCTTCCAGCTCGCCCAGGCGGATGGCCACGTCGAAGCCGCTGTCGACCATGTCCACGCGCTGGTTGCTGAGCACCACGTACAGCTTGATCAGCGGGTAGCGCTGGGAAAACTCGCTCAGGGCCGGCGCCAGGCGTTCAGTGCCGAACGCCGGTGGCGCGGTGATGCGCAGGGTGCCTTTGGGGACGTCGCCGTGGGCCTGTTCGGCCCATTGCTCGGAGTCGGCCACCAGCCCGAGTACTTCCAGGCAACGCTGGTAATACTGGCCGCCGAACTCCGTGAGGCTCTGTTTACGAGTGGTGCGCTTGAGCAGGCTGACGCCCAGGCGTTGTTCGAGGGCGCGCAAGTGGTTGCCGACCATGGTGGTCGACATCCCGCAAGCGTGTGCGGCGGCGGTCATGCTGCCGCTCTCCACCACTTTCACGTACACCGACATCGCCTGGAATAGATCCATTATCAAGCCCTGGTTTAAAGTCATTGCAGTAAAGTGCAGTTTATCCAGCTCTGGTGGCTAACGATACTTCAACCCATCACAACGATGCACTGGAGTCCGCCACCATGACCGCCGCCTGCCTGATGACCACCTATCAACCCCTGGCCCTGAGCTTCACCCGAGGCCTCGGCACGCGCCTGTGGGACCAGCAGGGGCGCGAATACCTGGACGCAGTGGCGGGTGTGGCGGTGACCAACGTCGGGCATTCCCACCCGAAACTGGTAACGGCCATCAGCGAGCAGGCCGGCCTGTTGTTGCACACCTCCAACCTCTACAGCATCGACTGGCAACAACGCTTGGCCCAGCGCCTGACCCGGCTGGCCGGCCTGGACCGTGCCTTCTTCAACAACTCCGGCGCCGAAGCCAACGAGACGGCGCTGAAACTGGCGCGGTTGCATGGCTGGAAAAAAGGCATCGAAGAACCCTTGGTGGTGGTGATGGAGAATGCCTTTCATGGCCGTACGCTGGGCACCATGGCGGCGAGCGATGGCCCCTCGGTGCGCTTGGGTTTCCAACGCTTGCCGGGGGATTTTCTCAAGGTCAGGTTTGGTGATCTGGCGGCGATCGAGGCAATCACCCAGACGTTTGGCACACGGATCGCGGCGGTCTTGCTGGAGCCCATCCAGGGCGAAAGTGGTGTACTGCCAGCGCCGCCGGGTTACCTGCAAGCCCTGCGTGACCACTGCACACGGCACGGCTGGCTGATGATGCTCGACGAAATCCAGACCGGCATCGGCCGCACCGGCGCCTGGTTTGCGTTCCAGCATGAAGGCATTGTTCCGGATGTGATGACCCTGGCCAAAGGCCTCGGCAATGGCGTACCCATCGGTGCGTGCCTGGCCAGGGCTGCGGTAGCCGCACTTTTCACGCCCGGCAGCCATGGCAGCACCTTCGGGGGCAACCCGCTGGCGTGCCGAGTGGGCTGCACGGTGTTGGACATTATCGAAGAGCAAGGCTTGTTGCAGAACGCTGCACAACAGGGCGAGCGCTTGCTGGCGCGGTTACGCATGGAATTGGAAGAGCATCCGCAGGTGCTGGCGATTCGGGGGCAGGGCCTGATGATCGGTGTTGAGTTGGCCAGCCCCTATCGCGACCTGGCGCAGCGTGCTGCCCAGGAGCATGGGCTGCTGATCAACGTGACGCGGGGTAAGGTCATTCGCCTGCTGCCGCCGCTGACCCTGGATGCCAAGGAGGTGGAGATGATCGTGCGGGCCATCACTCGGCTATTGAGCTAGGTCCTTTCCGTTGAGCCACTCCTGGTTCATGGTTTCGGTATCCCCCAGGTATTCCAATAACCACGCCATGGCCGGGGACAGTTTGCTCTGTGCCCAGGCCACGCACGAGGGGCTGGCCGGGAAGGGGCGCGTCAGTTGCAGTGCCATCAATTCGCCGCGTTCGATCCAGGGCAATACCTGATGCGCCGGTGCCATGCCGACGCACAGGCCATCGCGCAGGCAATCGATGGCGGAGGCCCAGTTCGGGACTACCAATCGGCGTTGGTTATCCAGAGTCCAGGTGTCGCGTTTGGGCAGGTTGCGCGAGGTGTCGGTCATGCACAGCGAGGCGAAGGGGCGCAGTTGGTCGTCATTGAGCAACCCGTCCACGGCCGCCAGCGGATGCCGGGCGCTGACCACGCACAGCCAGTTCAGTAAGCCCATATCGCGAAAAGTAAAGCGACTGGCCACCGGCACCGCACTGGTGGCACCGATGACAATATCGGTGCGCTCATCCGCCAAGGCATCCCACACGCCGTTGTACACCTCGTATTCCAGCAGCAATTCCACCTCGGGAAACTGTCGATAGAAATCCAGCACCAACTGTCGGCAGCGCTGGGGCTTGACGATGGAATCCACGGCCACCTTCAACTGGCCACTCCAGCCATTGGCCACCTGCTGGCACAGGCGCCGTGTGCCGAGCATTTTTTTCATTACCCCGCGGGCCTCGTCGATAAACAGACGGCCGGCGGGTGTCAGTTCCACATCACGATGCCGGCGCACAAACAGCGGCACCGCGAGCCACTCTTCAAGTTGACGTACGGTGTAACTGATGGCTGACGGCACGCGGTGCAATTCCTGGGCGGCGGCGCTGAAGCTGCCATGGCGCGCTACCGCATCGACGACATCCAGGGAGTATTCGGACCACATGAGGGTTGCCTTCAAAATTATTGATAACAGTTGCCAATTATTATCGCTTCACACCAAAACTGTCAGCTTCATAATGGTCGGCAGTCAGCAAATAGTTTGATGGCAGGATTAACAAGGCTTCAATGAAAAATTCTTTTGGTTTCACCTGGTATCTGGCGGGGCTGAGCATGCTCGGTTATCTCGCCATGGACATGTATTTGCCGGCGTTCGGCGCCATGGGCGAGCAGTTGCAGATTGGTGCGGGCGCTGTGGGTGCCAGCCTGAGTATTTTCCTCGCGGGTTTTGCCGTGGGGCAGTTGCTGTGGGGACCGTTGTCCGACCGCCTGGGGCGCAAGCCGATCCTGCTCGCAGGCTTGAGCCTGTTTGTGGTGGGCTGCGCGGGGATGTTTTGGGTCGAGACCGCGCCGCAGTTGCTGGCCTTGCGCTTTATGCAGGCGATTGGCGTGTGTTCTGCGGCCGTGAGCTGGCAGGCGTTGGTGATCGACCGCTACCCGGCCGACAAGGCCCACCGTGTATTCGCCAGTATCATGCCGTTGATGTCGTTGTCACCGGCCCTGGCGCCGCTGCTGGGCGCGGTGGTGTTGAACCACTTCGGTTGGCAAGCCATCTTCGGCGTATTGCTGGGGGTGTCGTTGCTGTTGTTGCTGCCGACGTTGTTCCTGCGCTCCGTGCCGAAATCTCAGACGCGGGAAGACGAACCTTCGCGCCTTGGCTATTGGCAGTTGCTCACCTCCCGGGTGTTTACCGGCAATGTAATGATCTTCGCCGCCTGCTCGGCCAGTTTCTTCGCCTGGCTGACCGCTTCACCCTTCATCCTCGGCGACATGGGCTATAGCCCGAATGACATCGGCCTGAGCTACGTGCTGCCGACATTGGCGTTTCTGGTGGGGGGCTACAGTTGTCGCAGCGCCCTGCAGCGTTTCCAGGGCAAGACGCTGTTGCCGTGGCTGCTGCTGGCCTATTGCATCAGCATGGTGGCGTTGTACCTGGTCGCCACCTTGACCGTGCCGACGCTCACCACCTTGCTGATTCCGTTCTGCCTGATGGCGCTGGTCAACGGCGCCAGCTACCCGATCGTGGTGGCGAATGCGCTGATGCCGTTTGCAGAACATTCCGGCAAGGCGGCGGCACTGCAAAACACCCTGCAATTGGGCCTGTGCTTTCTCAGTAGCCTGTTGGTGTCGTCGATGATCGAACAGCCGTTGCTGATTACCGTGATGGTGATGCTGGCGACCGCACCCTTGGCCGTCTTGGGCTATTGGCTGGCGCGGCCGAAAGCAGACAAGTCGGAACTGGCCGCCGCCTAGAACGTCACTTCCATGTTCACCGTCGGCGTTGACGTGCGGCTGCCCCGGCCGCCGTCCACGCCGAACTTGTTATGCCAGTACTCGTAACCCACGCCGAGGTACAGGTTCGGCTTTACGCTCTTGCCCGGTCGCACCGCGACCATCAGCGCGCTGCGCATCAGCGTTTCCGGTGCCGTGTCACGGCCATGGTAGTCCGCACCTTTTTCCCCGACGTAATTCACAAAGCCCTGGAATTTCGCCGCATGGTTGGCGATCTCGAAAGGGCGCATCCACGTCAGGTTGAGCATGTAGGTGTCGTCAAACGTGTGGTTCGACTCACGTGCACCTGGGATGCCGGTGTGGTTGCGCTCCTTGTAGTACAGAAGGCTCAGGTCCAGCACGCCTACGGTGTTGAACTTCAAGGTCGGGCCAATCACCAGTGCGCGTTTTTTCGCCGACGCGACGTTGTTGTTGCGGTTGGCATCAAAGCCGAGGGTCAGCGCGTAATCCTTGACCAGCCCGGTGCCCAGGGGCACCTCCAGCACCCGCGACGCATACAACTGATGCCGGTACACCGCGTACACCTCGCTGCCGCCGTGGTCGGTGCCCTTGCGCGGGTCGCGGCTGTCGGACAGGAACACGTCCAGGTTCAGGAAGTTGCTGCCATACCGGTAGCCGCTGGCGTGGGTAACGCTGTAGATGCGCTTGCTGAATTCGTCGGGGTTATTCGGATTGGTGAACTGCTGGCCGTAGCGAAAACCTACGCTGTTGTTCATCCATTCCACTGCGACGGCCTCCCCGCCGCCGAGGAGGGTGAGTGCAACGGTTGCCCCCTGTAATGCCTTTTTCATGGTTTCTGTGTCCTTTGGCGTTCTGGCTCATCACGGCCGGGTTGTTTTTGTAACGCCGACGGAGGGTATCTTGTTCGATTGATTGTATACAACTCTATGGACATCCAGTCTGAACATTGCATACAGTGTCACCACAACAAAAACAGAGAACCCCTCACCATGACTATCCCGAAGGCGTCACCGCAGCGGCCGGAAGATGAGAATCTAGGCGTCGCCGCCAACATGGCTTACGGCCTGCAGCATGTGCTCACCATGTACGGCGGCATCGTCGCGGTACCGTTGATCGTGGGCCAGGCGGCCGGGTTGTCACCGGCGGATATCGGCCTGTTGATCGCCGCGTCGCTGTTTGCCGGTGGCCTTGCCACCCTGTTGCAAACCCTTGGCCTGCCGTTTTTTGGCTGTCAGTTGCCGCTGGTGCAGGGCGTGTCGTTTGCCGGTGTGGCAACCATGGTGGCGATTGTCGGCAGCGATGGCGCCGGCGGGGTACCGGCGATTCTCGGCGCGGTGATGGCCGCGTCGTTTATCGGGCTGTTGATCACCCCGGTGTTCTCGCGGATCACCCAGTTTTTCCCGCCGTTGGTGACCGGTATTGTGATCACCACCATCGGCCTGACCCTGATGCCCGTGGCGGCGCGCTGGGCCATGGGCGGTAACAGCCGCGCGGCGGATTTCGGAAGCATGCCCAATATCGGCCTGGCGGCGTTGACCCTGGTGCTGGTGCTGCTATTGAGCAAGATCGGCAGCGCGACCATCTCGCGCCTGTCGATCCTGCTGGCGATGGTGATCGGCACGGTGATCGCGGTGTTCCTCGGCATGGCGGATTTTTCCGGCGTCACCCAGGGGCCCATGTTCGGTTTCCCTGCGCCGTTCCATTTCGGTATGCCGACCTTTCACATCGCGGCGATCATTTCCATGTGCATCGTGGTGATGGTGACACTGGTGGAAACCTCGGCCGACATCCTGGCGGTGGGGGAAATCATCGATACCAAGGTCGACTCCAAGCGCCTGGGTAACGGCCTGCGCGCCGATATGCTGTCGAGCATGTTCGCGCCGATCTTCGGTTCGTTCACCCAGAGTGCCTTCGCCCAGAACGTTGGCCTGGTGGCGGTGACCGGAGTGAAGAGTCGTTTTGTGGTGGCAACCGGTGGCTTGTTCCTGGTAATCCTCGGCTTGCTGCCATTCATGGGGCGGGTGATCGCGGCGGTGCCGACCTCGGTACTGGGCGGTGCCGGGATTGTGCTGTTCGGCACCGTCGCGGCCAGTGGTATTCGCACCTTGTCCAAAGTGGATTACCGCAACAACATGAACCTGATCATCGTCGCCACGTCCATCGGGTTTGGCATGATCCCGATTGCTGCACCGAGCTTCTACGACCAGTTCCCCAGCTGGTTCGCGACCATTTTCCATTCGGGTATCAGTTCGTCGGCGATCATGGCGATCCTGTTGAACCTGGCGTTCAACCATTTCACCGTAGGCAATTCGGACCAGCAGTCGGTGTTTGTGGCGGGGACTGAGCGCAGTTTGTGTTTCCACGACGTAGCGGCGTTGCGTGATGGGGACTATTTCAGGGGGGGCAAGTTATTTGATGCCGAGGGCAAGGAAATTCCATTGGTGGCGCAGGAGCCAAGGAAAGCCGCACACGCTGAAATCACAGAGGTCTAAAAATGTGGGAGGGGGCTTGCCCCCTTCCACATTTGGAATTCAACCAGCCTTGCGGACTGTGTGCGGAACAGAGCACGCCTCATCCAGAAACTTCACCACGGTGCCCATGCACGCCTGGCGTTCTTCCACGTGGGGCATGTGGCTGGAGTCTTCGAACAGCGCCCAGCGCACATCCGCGATCTCATCCAGGAATGGCTTGACCACCAGTGGCGTGGCCTCGTCATGCCGGCCGGAAATCACCAGGGTCGGCACCTTGATCGCCGACAGGCGGCCAATGGATTTCCAGTCTTTCAGGCTGCCGATCACGTGGAACTCGGTCGGGCCGCTCATGGCGTGATACACCGTGGGGTCCGAGTCGACCTGGGCGAAGGTACGCGCTACTTCTTCCGGCCATGGGTTCACCCGGCACACATGCTGGTCATAGAACACCCGTGAGGCGGCGAGGTATTCCGGGTCGAGGTAGGTGCCGGCGGCTTCATGCTTGAGCAGGGTTTCATGCACGCCTTGGGGCAGCAGCTTGCGCAGGCGGTTGGCTTCGCTGACCCAGGTGCGCATGCAGGTTGGCGAGTTGGCCGGGATAAACGCACGCAGGCCCTTGGGTTGCAGGATGGCGTGCTCGCTGCCGAGCATGCCGCCCCAGGACTGACCAAGGATCGCGTAGTTATCGCTGATCTGCAGATGGTCCAGCAGGTTGTCCAGTTCTTTAAGGAACAGATCGACGGTCCAGAAGGAAGGGGCTTTCTCAGGCAAGTGCGTGGAGCGGCCGTTGCCCAGTTGGTCGTAGTGGATGACCGCATGACCGCTGGCCGCGACGTCCTTGAACGCGTCGACATAATCATGGGTACAGCCCGGGCCACCGTGGATGACCACCAGCGGCGTGCGGCCGCTGGCCAAGTCGCCAGTGACGCGGTACCAGGTCTGGTAGTCGCCAAACGCGGCATACCCTTCGCGGATTTTTTCGATGAAGTCCATTTCCTACCCTGCCCTGAAAAAATGATCAGGAACACGATAGTCTGCGGGCGAGATTTAGGTAACTAGCAAAACAGCTAGGTTTTGCCGGGGGATCAGTCTTCCAGCAGGCGGTAATGGGTGGCGCGGACCACCGCCTGCACGCGGTTCTTGGCGCCCAGTTTGTGCATCGCCGAGGCCAGGTGCAGGGTGACGACGGCCAGTGAGCGGCTCAGTTGCGTGGCGATTTCGGCGGCGGTCAGGCCGTCGGCGGCCCATTTGAGGCATTCGCGTTCACGTTTGGTCAGGTGAATGTGCGGGTAGGTGCGCAGCTCCTTTCCGAACAGCGGGTAGGCCGCTTCCTGCAACGCGTGGGAAATCAGGCTGAAGTCCGACAAGGTCTGCTGCGCGTCCTGTAGCACGGTAGGCGTTTTGCCGGTGCGCAAGCCGGTCAGTGAGGCAAAGCCGCCACGGGGCAGATGCATCGGCACGCTGACGCCGCAGGTCAGTTGCTGGTCGTGCAGGTAGGACGAGACGGGGGCGTGGCAGGGGTCGATGATGGTTTGCAGGGCCGTGTCAGCCTTGGCTTCGTAGGACCACACGAACGGCGATACCGTGCGCAGGGCCAGGTGTTGCACCGGGTCGATCTGGTAGAAACCCTTGCTGCACCATAGTGCATGCCAATCGGTCGGCGTGTTACGCAGCTCCAGCACCGAGGGGGTGATCAACGCACCATTCTGGTCGATCGGCACCGGGGTGTAGTCGTATACCAGTGCATCGAAGCCCAACTGCTGGGCGAGGATAAAAGTGTTGTCCATCTGCTCATCCAGGCTCCTGCCCGGCATCAGACGATTATTGAAGGCAGTTAGCTTGGCCAGCATCCGTTCTGCTCCCGAATTCATTTGAATCTCCACTTCCTGCAAGTAGAATGCCACGCCCCGGCGAAGGACTGCCAGGCCAAACCTATAAGAAATACCAGGTTATGGACGCGCGGCATCCTCGGTAGTGTTGGCCTGATAAACGGCCGCTGCCCGCCAGGCCGATACAACACAAGGAATGTATGCATGTGGCGTGAAATTGCCCCCGACCAGCAGTACAACGTGCAAGTCGATGGCCACAACCTCGTGGTCTACAGCTTCGGCGAAGGCGATGAGGTGCTCTTGTGTCTCAACGGCGGGCCGGGCCTGCCGTGTGACTACTTGCGCGACGCCCATGGCTGGCTCAAGGACCATGACCTGCGAGTGGTTGCATTCGACCAGCTTGGCACAGGCGCATCAGCCAGACCGACCGATGTTTCCCTGTGGGAAATCCGCCGTTATGTCGAAGAAGTCGAAACCGTACGCCAAACCCTTGGCCTCGGCCGCGTGCACCTGCTCGGGCATTCCTGGGGTGGCTGGCTGGGCATCGAATACGCCATCCATTACCCCGACAGGCTGAAAAGCCTGATCCTCGAGAACACCGTCGGCGACATTCCGCACCTTTCTCAAGAACTCGAACGCCTGCGCGGCGCGCTGGGCAGTGAGACCGTGGCGATGATGCAACGCCACGAAGCCATGGGCACCCTGGATCACCCGCAGTACCAGGCCGCGATCACCTTGCTCAACTATCGTCATGTCTGCCGCCTGGACGAATGGCCCGAGCCGGTCAAGCGCTCCCTCGGCGACTGGAACATGGGGCCCTACGAAACCATGCAGGGCCCCAACGAATTTCTCTACGTCGGCAACCTCAAGGACTGGAACCGCCTCCCCGAGATGGCCGCTTTCAACATGCCGATCCTGATCACCACCGGCCAGCACGACGAACTCACCCCGGCCTGCGCCATGCGCATGAAGATGGCGGCCAGACACGCCGAACTGCATGTATTTCCCAACAGTAGCCATATGCCGTTCTATGAAGAGCCACAGGCTTATTTTCCGGTACTGTTGGACTTTCTCGCTCGCCACCGAGGCTGACAGATGAACCTGGCGCGCTACCGTTTTGTACTGTCCCGGCCGCTGCAATTGCTGCCGGTACTGTTTGGCATCAGCCTGATCACGTTTGTGCTGGTGCGCTCGATTCCTGGCGACCCGGCACGGGCCCTGCTGGGCTCGCGCAGCACGCCGGACGCCTTGCTGAAAATCCGCGCCCAGTACGGCCTCGACCAGCCTTTGTGGCAGCAGTATTTCTATTTCCTGAAGAACCTGCTCAAGGGCGATCTCGGCCAATCACTGCTGTACAAAGTCGACGCCTTGAAATTGATCGTCACCCGCATCGAACCCACCCTGGTGCTGGTGCTTGGCAGCGTGGTCCTGGCACTGCTGATCGCGGTGCCGCTGGCGACGTGGGCCGCGCGCAATAAAGGCGGGTGGGCGGACAACCTGATTCGCGTGTTCACCACCGTGGGCCTGGGCATGCCGGCGTTCTGGCTGGGCCTGATGCTGATCCTGCTGCTCAGTGTGCAATGGGGCTTGTTCCCGGTGTCCGGCTACGGCCGTACCTGGCTGGACAAGGCGCACCATATGGTCTTGCCGTGCCTGACCATCGCCCTGGCGCTGTCGGCGGTGCTGGTGCGCAACCTGCGGGCGAGCATGTTGATGGAGCTACAGGCCGACCACGTCACTGCCGCGCGGGCCCGCGGGCTGTCGGAAGCAGCGGTGTTCCGACGCCATGTGCTGCCCAATTCCCTGGTGCCGGCGGTCAACCTGCTGGCGGTGAATATTGGCTGGCTGATCAGCGGCACCGTCGTGATCGAAAGCCTGTTCGCCATTCCCGGCATCGGCCAGTTGCTGGTGCGTGGCATTTTTACCCGCGACTACATGGTGGTGCAGGGCGTGGCCATGGTGCTGGCGTGTGCGACGGTGGTGGTCAACTTTATCGCCGACGTGGTCACGGTGTCCCTCGACCCTCGGGTGAAAATGCAATGAGCAGCCGTCCACTGATTGCCCCATGGCGCCTGCGTCTGCGGTTTGGCTTTCGCAATGGCCGCCTGACGGCCGCGTGGGGGCTGTTGATCCTGCTGGTGTGGTTGGTCCTGGCGCTGTGTGCGCCGTGGATCGCGCCCTATGACCCGATTGCGCAGAACACCGACATCAGCTTGCTGGGGCCGAGCCTAGCCCATCCATTCGGTACGGATAACTACGGTCGAGACATCCTTTCGAGGGTGATCTGGGGCGCACGCGTCGACCTGCAGCTTGCCATCATCGGGGTGATTTTCCCGTTCATGATCGGCACGTTTGTCGGCGCGGTTTCCGGCTATATCGGCGGGCGCTTCGACAGTTTCTGCATGCGCGTGATCGATGTGATCCTGGCGTTCCCGTTCCTGGTGTTGATGCTGGCGATCATGGCTATCCTCGGTCCGGGCTTGAAGAGTTTTTATATCGCCATGGCGCTGGTGGGCTGGGTGTCGTATGCACGGCTGATCCGTTCACAGATCCTGGTGCTCAAGGAAAGCGACTTCGCCCTCGCGGCCAAGAGCCTGGGCTTTGGCCATGGGCGCATCCTGTTCCGGCATTTGCTGCCGAATGCGATGTTTGGCTCGATTGTGTTTTCCATGTCTGACGCGGTGCTGGTACTGCTCAACGGTGCCGCCGTGAGCTACCTGGGCCTGGGCGTGCAACCGCCGACGGCGGAGTGGGGGACGATGATTGCCGAAGGGCAGGCGTTTATCACCACGGCCTGGTGGATCTGCACCTTTCCGGGGTTGGCCATCGTGACCCTGGCCATGGGCTTCAGCCTGCTGGCCGATGGTGTGGCGCAAGTGTTGGGGGATCGCTCATGAGTCTGCTTCAAGTGCGGGATCTTAGTGTGATCGCCAATAACAGCGGGCGCGATGTGACCCTGGTCGACCGCGTGTCCTTCGACCTGGCTGAAGGCGAGATCCTCGGCCTGGTGGGTGAAAGCGGCTCGGGCAAGACCATGGCCTGCCGTGGCCTGATGCGCTTGTTGCCGTCACCCAACCTGCGCGTGCAGGGCGGTGCGGTACGCCTGGCGGGCCAGGACCTGCTGCAACTGGATGACACCGGCATGCGGGCGGTGCGTGGCGGGCAATTGGGTATGATCTTCCAGAACCCCAGCAGCCACCTCGACCCCTTGATGCGCATTGGTGATCAGATCGCCGAAGGCATCCGCCTGCATCAGGGCTCGTCGAAAAAACACGCGCGCCGACAAGCCATCGAAGTGTTGCGCCAGGTGGGCATTCCCGATCCCCAGGCACGGGTCGACAACTATCCCCATGAATTTTCCGGTGGCATGCGCCAGCGCGCGATGATCGCCGTGGCCCTGGGCTGCAACCCGAACGTATTGATTGCCGACGAGCCGACCACGGCCCTCGATGTGACCGTGCAGGCGCAGATCCTGCGCCTGTTGCTGGACCTGCGTGACCAGCGCGGCCTGTCGCTCATCATGATCACCCACGACCTCGGCGTGGTCGCGCAAACCTGCGATTCCATCGCCGTGATGTACGCCGGGCGCCTGTGCGAGCACGGCAGCAAGTACGACGTGCTCGCCCATCCGCAACACCCCTACACAGCGGGCCTGATTGATTGCCAGCCGGCCCACGGCAGTGGCCCTGGGTTGCTGCGCACCATCCCCGGCCAGCCGCCCTTGCTCGATGCATTACCCGGCGGCTGCCGCTTCAACCCGCGTTGCCCGCAGGTCGGCGCGTTGTGCACCGAACGGTTGCCCGAAGGCGCGCGCGTGGCCTGTCACTACCCGTTGGGAGCGCGCCCATGAGCCTGTTGCAGATCAAGAACCTCGAGGTGCGGTTCGCCGCGTCCGGCACGGGGGTGTTCGGCCTGAACAAGCAGTGGGTGAAGGCGGTGAACGGCGTGTCGCTGAACCTGGCCGCCGGTGAAACCCTGGGGTTGGTGGGGGAGTCCGGCAGCGGCAAAAGCACCCTGGGCCGCGCGATCCTGCACCTCAACCCGATCAGTGCCGGGCAGGTGCTGTTCGATGGCATCGACATGGCCCATGGCAGCGCGATCGACATCGCGCGCCTGCGCCAGGAAACGGCGATGATCTTCCAGGACCCCTACGCCGCTTTGAACCCGCGCCACACCATCGGCGAAACCATCGCCGAGGTGCTGCGGGTGCAGCGCAAAGTCCCGGTAGAGCGTATTCCGGCTCGCGTCAACGAACTGCTTGACCTGGTCGGCCTGCGCCCCGAACTGGCCAGTCGCAAACCCGGCGCCCTCAGTGGCGGCCAATGCCAGCGTGTCGGTATTGCCCGGGCGCTGGCGGTGGAGCCGCGCTTGATCATCGCCGATGAATGCGTGGCGGCCCTGGATGTATCGATCCAGGGCCAGATCATCAACCTGCTGTTGGAACTGCAACAGCGCATGAACCTGGCGATCCTGTTTATCGCCCACGATTTGGCCATCGTGCGGCGCCTGTGCGACCGCGTGGCGGTGATGTACCTGGGCAAGATCGTCGAGGAAGGGCCGGTGGAAGCGGTCTTCACCGCGCCGCGCCATCCGTATACCGCGGCGTTGATCGAGGCGATTCCGGAGATCGATCCGCACCGGCCCTTGCCGACGCAGCCGTTACCTGGCGAGCCGCCGAGCCCGCTGAATTTGCCTACGGGCTGTGCCTTTCACCCGCGTTGCCGGTACGCCCGGACGATGTGTTCCGTGGTATTGCCGCCTATCCATTCCCTGCACGAGCGTCGATACAGTTGCGTGCTTGAAGAACCGTTGACCCTTCCTGCCCATCATGAACAAGGAGTTATGACATGCAATCGCGCCACTTGAAATTGCTCGCCGCTGCCACGCTGACCGCCTGGTCGTTGACCGCCGGTCTGGCCCAGGCCGCCGGCGTCCTGACCATCGGTTGCCGTGAAGACAGCACCACGTTCGACCCGATCAAAAGCGCGCAAAACCGCGATACCTGGGTATTTGCCAACGTCTACGACACCCTGGTACGCGTGGACAACCTGGGGACCAAGATGGAGCCGGGCCTGGCTGAAAGCTGGGATATTTCCAAGGACGGCCTGACCTACACCTTCAAGCTGCGCGATGCGAAGTTCTCCGATGGTTCGGCGATCACCGCCGAGGATGCGGCGTTCAGCCTGCTGCGCATCCGCGACAACAAGGCGTCGCTGTGGGCTGATCCTTTCAACCTGATCGACACCGCCAAGGCGACGGACTCGAAAACCCTGGTTGTCACACTGAAGACTCCGGCGGTCGCCTTCCTGTCGCAACTGGCTTCGCCGACGGTGTCGATCCTGTCGGAAAAAGCCATGACCAAAATGGGGGAAGACGCCTATTCGGAGAACCCGGTGACCTCCGGCGCGTTTACCGTGGACGAATGGCGCAAGGGCGACCGGGTCATCCTGAAGAAGAACCCGAACTTCTGGCAGGCCAAGAAGGTCAGCCTGGATGGCGTGGAGTGGGTCTCCGTGACCGACGACAACACGCGGATGCGCATGGTGCAGAACAACGAGTTGGACACGGCGATCTTCGTACCGTTTTCCCGGGTTGAAGAGCTGAAGAAAGACAAGAACGTGGTGATCCACTCCGACCCGTCCACCCGTGAAGATCACCTGCTGATCAACCACGCCCACGGTCTGCTGGCCAAGCAGGAAGTACGCGAGGCGTTGGACATGGCCATCGACAAGCAGTCGCTGGTGAAAACCGCGACCTACGGTCAGGGCACGGTGGCCTATTCCTACATCCCGAAAGGCTCGTTGTTCCACTACGCCAACAACCTGCAACGCCCGTATGACCCGACCGCCGCCAAGAAACTGTTGGAAAAGGCTGGCGCGAAGGACTTGAAGCTCAACTATGTGGTCAACGCCGGCAACGAAGCCGACGAGCAGATCGCGGTGATCATCAAGGACCAGTTGGCCAAGGTCGGCGTGACCGCCAACCTGCAGAAGGTCGACCCGACCCAAAGCTGGCAGATGCTGGTGGACGGTGAGTACGATATTTCGGTGATGTACTGGACCAACGACATCCTCGACCCGGACCAGAAGACCACCTTCGTACTGGGTCACGACACCAACCAGAACTACATGACCCGCTACAAGAACGACAAGGTCAAGGAGCTGGTGGCGGCGGCGCGCATCGAGGCTGACCCGGTCAAGCGTGAGCAGATGTATGTCGAATTGCAGAAACTGGCTAAACAGGATGTGAACTGGATCGACCTGTACTACAGCCCGTACATCAACATCTCACGCAAGAATGTGAGCAACTTCCTGCAAAACCCGTTGGGTCGTTTCACGCTTGAAGATGTCGTGAAAAACTAAGGCCCAGAGAACACCGCAATACAAATGTGGGAGGGGGCTTGCCCCCGATAGCGGTGGGTCAGTCACCGATACAGTGACTGACACCTTGCAATCGGGGGCAAGCCCCCTCCCACATTTGGTTTCACTGCGCGTCAAACGCCTGCCCATTGATGCCGGTACTGTCCGGGCCCATCAGGTACAGGTACACCGGCATGATTTCTTCCGGCGTCGGGTTGTCGCTTGGGTTTTCACCTGGATACGCCTGGGCCCGCATGCTGGTACGCGTGGCGCCGGGGTTGATGCTGTTGGCGCGTACCGGTGCGACGGTGTCGAGCTCATCCGCCAGGGTCTGCATCAAGCCTTCAGTGGCGAATTTCGACACCCCATAAGCGCCCCAATACGCCCGGCCCTTGCGCCCGACGCTGCTGGAGGTGAACACCACCGACGCATCCTGGGACAGCTTGAGCAGCGGCAACAACGTGCTGGTGAGCATGAACATCGCATTGACGTTGATGTGCATCACCCGCATGAAGTTTTCGCCGGACAGCTGCTCGATCGGCGTACGTGGGCCGATGATCGAGGCGTTGTGCAGCAGGCCATCGAGGTGGCCGAATTCTTTTTCGATCATCGCTGCCAGCTCATCGTATTGATGGGGCAGGGCGGTCTCCAGGTTGAAGGGGATCACCACCGGCTGCGGGTGGCCGGCCGCTTCGATCTCGTCATACACCTGGGCCAGGTTGGCTTCGGTCTTGCCCAGCAACAGCACGGTGGCGCCATGGGCGGCGTAGGTTTTCGCCGCCGCCGCACCAATTCCGCGACCGGCGCCGGTCACCAGGATCACCCGGCCTTTGAGCAGTTCTGGACGTGCAGAGTAATCAAACATAAAAAGCCTCGACAGAATTCAGCGGGTTACAAACACCAATCTTCATAGGTCAGCTGGATCGGTGAGCCATCAGCAACTGCACAGTGCGTTATCCAGCACCTTGCGCAGTTCCAACGGGTGATCCACCACCACATCCGCGCCCCAATGGCGCGGGTTGTCGTCCGGGTGGATATAGCCATAGGTGACCGCCGCCGTGCGGGTGCCGGCGTCGCGGCCGGACTCGATGTCGCGCAGGTCATCCCCCACGAACAACACACTGGCCGGGTCCAGGCCGAGCATCTTGCACGCCAGGATCATGGGCTCCGGGTCCGGCTTGCTGTTTTTCACATGGTCCGGGCATATCAGCAGCGCCGAGCGCTCGGCCAGGCCCAGTTGCTGCATGATCGGCTCGGCAAAGCGCAGTGGCTTGTTGGTGACCACGCCCCAGATCAGCTTGGATTTCTCGATGTCTTCCAGCAGTTCGGCCATGCCGTCGAACAATGTGCTGTGGACCGCACAACCCTTCAGGTAACGCTCGAGGAATTCCAGGCGCAGCTCTTCAAAGCCGGGGGATTCCGGGTCCATCGAGAAGGTCACGGCCACCATCGCCCGCGCACCGCCGGAGATTTCATCGCGGATATGCTGTGGGTTGATCGGTGGCAGGTCGCGATCGGCGCGCATCGCCTGGCAGATGGCGATAAAGTCCGGCGCAGTGTCCAGCAGGGTACCGTCCATGTCGAAGAGAACCGCTCGCAACTTCACAGGCTTACTCCTCGCGCAGGGTCTGGATCATGTAGTTGACGTCAACGTCGCTGGCCAGTTTGTAGTGCTTGGTCAGCGGGTTGTAGGTCAGGCCGATGATGTCCTTGACGGTCAGCCCGGCCTGGCGGCTCCACGCACCCAGTTCGGAAGGGCGGATGAATTTCTTGAAATCGTGGGTGCCGCGCGGCAGCAGCTTCATGATGTATTCGGCGCCGATGATCGCGAACAGGTAGGCCTTGGGGTTGCGGTTGATGGTGGAGAAGAACACCTGGCCGCCCGGCTTGACCATGCGGAAGCAGGCACGGATCACCGACGATGGGTCTGGTACGTGCTCCAGCATTTCCAGGCAAGTGACCACGTCGAACTGCTCAGGCATTTCCTCGGCCAGGGCTTCGGCGGTGATCTGGCGATATTCCACGCTCACGCCGGATTCCAGCTGATGCAACTGGGCTACGGCCAGCGGCGCTTCGCCCATGTCGATCCCCATCACGGTGGCGCCGCGCTGGGCCATGGCTTCGCTGAGGATGCCGCCGCCGCAACCGACGTCCAGCACCTTCTTGCCGGCCAGGTTGACGCGTTCGTCAATCCAGTTGACCCGTAGCGGGTTGATGTCGTGCAGGGGTTTGAACTCGCTTTCGCGGTCCCACCAGCGGTGGGCCAGGGCTTCAAACTTGGCGATTTCGGCGTGGTCGACGTTGCTCATGGTGAATCCTCTAAATCTGATAAATCGGTTTGTCGGTCCTGAACACGCAGGTTCAGAGCCAGCGTTATTCGGTGTGCCCGCTGATGCGTTTTCCCCAGGCAATGGCCGTGGCGGTCAACTGTTGTTCATCCATGCGGGTGAGTTGCCGGTCGTCGAGCAACTGCTTGCCGGCGACCCAAAGGTGTTTCACGCAATCGCGTCCGGTGGCATATATAAGCTGTGAGACCGGATCGTAGATCGGTTGTTGCGCCAGCCCCGTCAGATCGAAGGCGACCATATCCGCCGCCTTGCCCACTTCCAGGGAGCCGATTTCGCTCTCCAGACCCATGGCACGCGCACCGTTGAGCGTAGCCATGCGCAGCGCGCGGTGGGCGTCCAGGGCGGTGGCCGAACCCGCGACGGCCTTGGCCAGCATCGCGGCGGTACGGGTTTCACCCAGCAGGTCCAGGTCGTTGTTACTGGCGGCGCCATCGGTGCCGATGGCCACATTGACGCCCGCCTGCCATAGACGCTCCACCGGGCAGAAGCCACTGGCCAGTTTCAGGTTCGATTCCGGGCAATGGATCACGCTGGTGTTGCTTTCTACCAGCAAAGCCAGGTCGTCCTCGCTGATTTGGGTCATATGAACGGCCTGGAAGCGCGGACCCAGCAAGCCCAGGCGTCCCAGGCGCGCCAACGGCCGCTCGCCGGTCTGTTCGACGGCCTGTTGTACCTCGAAAGCGGTTTCATGCACATGCATATGGATCGCGGCGTCCAGCTCTTCGGCGATGACCCGGATCTTTTCCAGGTTGGCATCGCACACGGTGTAGGGCGCGTGGGGGCCGAAGGTGATCTTGATGCGCGGATGGTGCTTGAGGTCGCCGAACAGTTCGATGCCCTGGCGGATCGCCTCATCGGCGGTGCCGGCACCGGGAATCGGGAAGTCGAGGATCGGAATCGCGATCTGCGCACGCATGCCGCTGTTGTGCACGCAATCGCTGGCGACCTTGGGGTAGAAGTACATGTCCGAGAAGCAGGTGATGCCGCCCTTGAGCTGCTCGGCAATGGCCAGGTCGGTGCCGTCACGCACGAAGGCCTCGTCGACCCACTTGGCTTCGGCGGGCCAGATGTGTTTTTCCAGCCAGGTCATCAGGGGCAGGTCATCGGCCAGGCCGCGAAACAGGCTCATCGCCGCATGCCCGTGGGCGTTGATCAGGCCCGGACTGAGCAACATGCCCGGCAGTTCGCGCACTTCAGCGGCCGACAGTTTCAACGCCGCAGCCCGTGGACCGATAAAGGCAATACGCCCATTGCGGATGCCCACGCCATGGTCCTTGAGCACCACACCGGCGGGTTCGACAGGTACCAGCCAGGTTGGCAGTAGCAATAAGTCGAGCGGGGCAGCAGTGGAGGTCATCGCAGGCTTCTTCCCGGGCAGCTATAAAAGAAGCGCGAAGTATACCCGAGCGTCCTGGCTGGCGGATCGCTATAATCGGCGGCTTTTGTTGATGAGTATGGGGTGATGGATGCGCGATCGACTGTTGGCAGCGGAGAAAGTGAAGCCCATCGATTGGCGTGATGGCACGCTGCACCTGCTCGATCAACGCGCCCTGCCGTCCCAGGAATGCTGGGTGGCCTGCTCCACGGTCGATGCAGTGGCTGCGGCCATTCGCGCCATGGTGGTGCGTGGCGCATCGGCGATCGGCATCAGCGCGGCCTATGGCCTGGTGCTCGCCGCTCGCGAGCGCATCGCCGGGGGCGGTGACTGGCAGGCCGCCTGGGAAGAGGACTACGCGCTATTGGCCGATACCCGTCCGACCGCCTCGAACCTGTTCTGGGCGCTCAAGCGCATGCGCGATCGCCTGGATCGCGTCAAGAAGCACGCCGATCCGCTGGCGGTGCTGGAGGCCGAAGCGATCGCTATCCATGAAAGCGACCGGGAAGCCAACCTCGTCATGGCCCAGTTGGGCGTTGAGCGGATTCGCAAGCATCAGGGCAACGCCCAGGCGATCTTGACCCATGGCAACGCCGGCGCATTGGCAACCGGCGGTGTCGGCACGGCCCTCGGGGTGATTCGCGCGGCCTTCCTGGAAGGCTTGGTCGAGCACGTCTACGCCAATGAAACCCGCCCATGGCTGCAAGGCTCGCGGCTGACCGCCTGGGAGCTGGCGGGCGAGGGGATCCCGGTCACCGTGAATGCCGACTCGGCCGGTGCGCATCTCCTCAAGACCAAGGGCATCACCTGGGTGATCGTCGGCGCCGATTGCATTGCCGCCAATGGCGATGTGATCAGCAAGATCGGCACCTATCAATTGGCGGTGTGCGCCATGCACCACGGCGTGCGTTTCATGGTGGTGGCGCCGAGTTCGAGCCTGGACTTGATGATGGCCACTGGTGACGATGTGGCCCTGGAGGAGCGCGATCCCGGTGAGCTGCTGGAGGTCATGGGGCAGCGTTTGGAGGTTAATGCGTTTAATCCGGTATTTGATGTGACTCCGGCCGACCTGATCGATGTGATCGTGACTGAGAAGGGCGTGGTTGAGCGGCCGGATACGGCGAAATTGGCCAAGCTGATGTGCCGTAAGCGGCTGCATTGAGGGCTGTGGTGTCTGTGAAATGGCCATCGGGGGCAAGCCCCCTGCCGCATTTTGACTGTTCACAATTAAAGTGTGGGAGGGGGCTTGCCCCCGATTGGCCCTGAAAGTCAATAAAACCCTCGGATCCGCCCTCAAAAAAAAGCACCACCCCATCTCTGAGCCCCTCTCGTCCTCCTCAAGCCTGTCATCCGTCAAATTACTAGTCTCCATGCGCATCAGGGGGATAGGTGCGTGGCGGCGATTGTGATAACATCCGGCGGTTTCCAGGGCCGCCCCCAGGGGTTGCCCATAACGTGCAGATCCGTGTCATAACTCGTTGATTTGTCGTAAGTCGTTGTCAGGCAGTGTGCCGGCGACGGCGAGCTTCGTTCGTCCCATATGGATGCGACGAGGTTTCACCCGAAAAAGGAATCAGGCTTCTCATGGGCGAACTGGCCAAAGAAATCCTCCCGGTCAATATCGAAGACGAGCTGAAACAGTCCTACCTCGACTACGCGATGAGCGTAATTGTCGGTCGGGCACTGCCTGATGCGCGCGATGGCTTGAAGCCCGTGCACCGGCGTGTGCTGTTCGCAATGAGCGAGCTGGGTAACGACTGGAACAAGCCGTACAAGAAATCTGCCCGTGTTGTCGGTGACGTGATCGGTAAGTATCACCCTCACGGCGACACTGCGGTGTACGACACCATCGTTCGGATGGCCCAGCCGTTTTCCCTGCGCTACCTGCTGGTAGACGGCCAGGGCAACTTCGGTTCGGTCGACGGCGACAACGCCGCGGCCATGCGATACACCGAAGTGCGCATGACCAAGCTGGCGCACGAGCTGCTGGCCGACCTGCATAAAGAAACCGTGGACTGGGTGCCGAACTACGACGGCACCGAAATGATCCCGGCGGTCATGCCGACCAAGATTCCCAACCTGCTGGTCAATGGTTCCAGCGGTATCGCCGTGGGCATGGCCACCAACATCCCGCCGCACAACCTCGGTGAAGTCATCGACGGTTGCCTGGCCCTCATCGACAACCCTGAGCTGACCGTCGATGAGCTGATGCAATACATCCCGGGCCCGGACTTCCCGACCGCCGCGATCATCAACGGTCGCGCCGGCATCATCGAAGCCTACCGCACCGGTCGCGGGCGCATTTACATGCGCGCCCGCTCGATCATCGAGGACATCGACAAGGTCGGTGGCCGCCAGCAGATCGTCATCACCGAGCTCCCGTACCAGCTGAACAAAGCGCGTCTGATCGAGAAGATCGCCGAGCTGGTTAAAGAGAAGAAGCTCGAAGGCATCACCGAACTGCGCGACGAATCCGACAAAGACGGTATGCGCGTGGTGATCGAGCTGCGTCGTGGCGAAGTGCCTGAGGTGATCCTCAACAACCTCTACGCCCAGACCCAGCTGCAAAGCGTGTTTGGTATCAACGTGGTCGCACTGATCGACGGCCGCCCACGCATCCTGAACCTCAAGGACCTGCTGGAAGCCTTCGTACGTCACCGTCGCGAAGTGGTTACCCGCCGTACCGTATTCGAGCTGCGCAAGGCCCGCGAGCGCGGCCATATCCTGGAAGGCCAGGCTGTAGCGCTGTCGAACATCGACCCGGTCATCGCCCTGATCAAGGCTTCGCCGACGCCGTCGGAAGCCAAGGAAGCGCTGATCAAGATGCCATGGGAATCCAGCGCCGTCGTGGCGATGGTTGAACGTGCCGGTGCCGACTCGTGCCGCCCGGAGACCCTGGACCCGCAATACGGCCTGCGTGATGGCAAGTACTTCCTGTCGCCGGAACAGGCCCAGGCCATCCTGGAACTGCGCCTGCACCGCCTGACCGGTCTGGAACACGAGAAGCTGCTGGCCGAGTACCAGGAGATCCTCAACCAGATCGGCGAGCTGATCCGCATCCTCAACAGCGCCGTGCGCCTGATGGAAGTGATCCGCGAAGAGCTGGAAGTGATCCGCGCCGAATACGGCGACGTGCGCCGCACCGAAATCCTCGATGCTCGCCTCGACCTGACCCTGGGTGACATGATCCCGGAAGAAGAGCGCGTGGTGACCATCTCCCACGGTGGCTATGCCAAGACCCAGCCATTGGCTGCTTACCAGGCCCAGCGTCGTGGCGGTAAAGGTAAATCGGCTACCGGCGTGAAGGATGAGGACTACATCGCTCACCTGCTGGTCGCCAACAGCCACACCACGCTGTTGCTGTTCTCCAGCAAGGGCAAGGTGTACTGGCTCAAGACCTACGAAATCCCGGAAGCCTCCCGTGCTGCCCGTGGTCGTCCGTTGGTCAACCTGCTGCCGCTGGACAGTGATGAATACATCACCACCATGCTGCCGGTCGATGAATACACCGAAGGTCACTTCATCTTCATGGCCACCGCCAAAGGCACCGTGAAGAAGACCCCGCTGGAATCCTTCAGCCGCCAGCGCAGTGTGGGCCTGATCGCCCTGGAGCTGGACGAAGGCGACGTACTGATCAGCGCAGCCATTACCGATGGCGAGCGTGAGGTCATGCTGTTCTCCGACGGCGGCAAGGTCACCCGCTTCAAGGAATCCGACGTTCGCGCCATGGGCCGTACAGCCCGCGGTGTGCGCGGCATGCGCCTGCCGGAAGGGCAGAAGCTGATTTCGATGCTGATCCCGGAAGAAGGCAGCCAGATCCTCACCGCTTCCGAGCGTGGTTATGGCAAGCGCACCGCCATCAGCGAGTTCCCGGAGTACAAGCGTGGCGGCCAGGGCGTTATCGCCATGGTCAGCAACGACCGCAACGGCCGTCTGGTCGGCGCGGTCCAGGTGCTCGATGGCGAGGAAATCATGCTGATTTCCGACCAGGGTACCCTGGTGCGTACCCGTGTGGCTGAAGTGTCGAGCCTGGGCCGTAACACCCAGGGCGTGACCTTGATCAAGCTGGCCAAGGACGAAAAACTGGTCGGCCTGGAGCGTGTCCAGGAACCATCGGAAGTCGAAGGCGAAGAGCTGGAAGGTGAGGAGTTCGAAGGCGAGGTGATCGCAACCGGCGATGACAACGTCGACGAGCCAACCCTCGATGCTGCCGCAGACGAAGAAGAACCGCAGGAATAAGCGGACACACAGGGGGCGGATGAAGATTCGCCCCCTTGTTGTTTGTCCCCTTTGAAAGAACAACGCCGCCCCCTGTAGGAGCGAGCTTGCTCGCGAAAATCGTCAACGATAACGCGAGCTGCCTGATGCGCCCTTGCGCTCTCGGGTTTTTCGCGAGCAAGCTCGCTCCTACCGTGTTTGATTTCAGTCCCACCAGATCAGAGAGATTGGATGTGAGCAAGAGAGCCTATAACTTCTGTGCCGGTCCCGCGGCGCTTCCTGAAGCAGTCCTGCAGCGTGCGCAGGGTGAACTCCTCGACTGGCATGGAAAAGGCCTCTCCGTGATGGAAATGAGCCATCGCAGCGATGAGTTCGTGTCCATTGCCACCAAGGCCGAGCAAGATCTGCGCGACTTGCTCGACATTCCATCCAACTACAAAGTGCTGTTCCTGCAAGGCGGTGCGAGCCAGCAGTTCGCCCAGATCCCGCTGAACCTGCTGCCGGAAGACGGCACGGCCGACTACATCGACACCGGTATCTGGGGGCAGAAGGCTATTGAAGAGGCCTCGCGCTACGGTCACGTCAACGTGGCCGGCACCGCCAAGCCCTACGACTACTTCGCCATTCCCGGTCAGAACGAATGGAAGCTGTCCAAGGACGCGGCCTACGTGCACTACGTCGCGAACGAAACCATTGGCGGCCTGGAGTTCGACTGGGTGCCGGAAGTCGGCGATGTTCCGCTGGTGTGCGACATGTCCTCGGACATCCTCTCGCGGCCTATCGATGTGTCGCGCTATGGCATGATCTACGCCGGTGCGCAGAAGAACATCGGCCCGAGCGGCATCCTGGTCAATATCGTCCGTGAGGACCTGCTGGGTCGCGCCCGCTCACTGTGCCCGACCATGCTCAACTACAAGGTCGCGGCCGACAACGGCTCGATGTACAACACTCCGCCGGCCTTCGCCTGGTACCTGTCGGGCCTGGTGTTCGAGTGGCTGAAGGAGCAGGGCGGCGTGGCGGCCATGGGCAAGCTCAACGAAGAGAAGAAGCGCACCCTGTACGACTTCATCGACGCCAGCGGCCTGTACAGCAACCCGATCAACCTGACCGATCGCTCGTGGATGAACGTGCCGTTCCGCCTGGCCGATGACCGCCTGGACAAGCCATTCCTGGCCGGTGCCGACGCCCGTGGCCTGCTGAACCTCAAGGGTCACCGTTCTGTGGGTGGCATGCGCGCCTCCATCTACAACGCTGTCGACATTCACGCGATCAACGCGCTGGTTGCCTACATGGCAGAGTTCGAAAAGGAACACGGCTAATGTCTGAACAAGAACTCAAGGCCCTGCGTGTACGCATTGACAGCCTGGACGAGAAAGTCCTGGAGCTGATCAGTGAGCGTGCGCGCTGCGCCCAGGAAGTGGCACGGGTGAAGATGGCGTCCCTGGCGGAGGGCGAAGTGCCGGTGTTCTACCGGCCGGAGCGTGAAGCCCAGGTGCTCAAGCGCGTCATGGAGCGTAACAAGGGCCCGCTGGGCAACGAAGAGATGGCGCGGTTGTTCCGTGAAATCATGTCGTCGTGCCTGGCGCTCGAGCAGCCGCTGAAAGTGGCCTACCTCGGCCCGGAAGGCACCTTCACCCAGGCGGCGGCCATGAAACACTTCGGCCACGCGGTGATCAGCAAGCCGATGGCGGCCATCGACGAGGTGTTCCGTGAAGTGGCGGCCGGCGCGGTGAACTTTGGCGTGGTACCGGTGGAAAACTCCACCGAGGGCGCGGTCAACCACACGCTGGACAGCTTCCTTGAGCACGACATGGTGATCTGCGGCGAAGTCGAGCTGCGCATCCACCACCATCTGCTGGTGGGTGAGAACACCAAGACCGACAGCATCAGCCGCATCTATTCCCACGCCCAGTCCCTGGCCCAGTGCCGCAAGTGGCTGGATGCGCATTATCCGAATGTCGAGCGCGTGGCGGTGTCCAGCAACGCCGAAGCGGCCAAGCGGGTCAAGGGTGAATGGAATTCGGCGGCGATCGCGGGCGATATGGCTGCTGGCCTGTATGGCCTGACGCGCCTGGCCGAGAAAATCGAGGATCGCCCGGACAACTCCACGCGCTTCCTGATGATCGGCAGCCAGGAAGTGCCGCCGACCGGCGACGACAAGACTTCGATCATCGTCTCCATGAGCAACAAGCCCGGCGCGCTGCATGAGCTGCTGGTGCCGTTCCACGATAACGGGATTGACCTGACGCGCATCGAGACACGTCCTTCGCGCAGCGGTAAATGGACTTACGTGTTCTTTATCGACTTCATCGGCCACCACCGCGATCCGCTGGTCAAGGGCGTGCTGGAGAAGATCAGTCAGGAAGCCGTGGCACTCAAGGTGCTGGGCTCTTACCCGAAAGCGGTTTTGTGAGGCTTTAACATGAGTGGCAACTTCCTCGCCCTGGCCCAGCCGGGCGTGCAACAACTGTCGCCTTACGTTCCGGGCAAGCCTGTGGACGAGCTGGCGCGTGAGTTGAACCTGGATCCCTCCAAGATCGTCAAGCTGGCGAGTAACGAGAATCCACTGGGCCCAAGCCCCAAGGTATTGGCGGCGATTCGCGAAGAATTGGCCGAGCTGACCCGTTACCCGGACGGCAATGGCTTCGCCCTCAAGTCCCTGCTGGCAGAAACATGCCGGGTCGAGCTGAACCAGGTCACCCTGGGCAACGGTTCCAATGACATCCTTGAGCTGGTTGGGCGTGCCTACCTGGCGCCGGGCCTGAACGCCGTGTTCAGCGAGCACGCGTTTGCGGTCTACCCGATCGTCACCCAGGCGGTCGGTGCCGACGCCCGCGTGATTCCCGCCAAGGACTGGGGCCACGACCTGCCGGCCATGCTGGCTGCCATCGATGCCCAGACCCGCGTTGTGTTTATCGCCAACCCGAACAACCCGACCGGCACCTGGTTCGATGCACAGGCGCTGAACGACTTCCTGCAGGACGTGCCTGAGCATGTGCTGGTGGTGTTGGACGAGGCCTATATCGAGTACGCCGAAGGCAGCGACCTGCCGAACGGCCTGGATTTCCTGGCAGCCTACCCGAACCTGCTGGTGTCGCGCACCTTCTCCAAGGCCTATGGCCTGGCGTCGCTGCGGGTTGGCTATGGTCTGTCGACTGCGGTGGTTGCCGATGTACTGAACCGCGTACGCCAGCCGTTCAACGTCAACAGCCTCGCCCTGGCGGCAGCCTGTGCGGCGGTGAAGGATGCCGAGTACCTGGAAGAAGGTCGCCGCATCAACGCAAGCGGCATGCTGCAGTTGCAGGATGGTTTCCGTGAGTTGGGCCTGGGCTGGATTCCCTCCAAGGGCAACTTCATCTGTGTCGACCTTGGTCAAGTGGCCGCCCCGGTATTCCAGGGGCTGCTGCGCGAAGGTGTGATCGTGCGGCCGGTGGCCAACTACGGCATGCCGAACCACCTGCGGATCACCATCGGCTTGCCGGCTGAAAACAGCCGCTTCCTGGAGGCGCTGGCCAAGGTCCTGGCTCGTGGTTGATGTCACTGCATTGCAACCTGCCGTGCCTATGATCGGTCGCCTGGTGGTGGTCGGCCTGGGCTTGATCGGTGGCTCCTTCGCCAAAGGCCTGCGCGAAAGCGGGCTGTGCGGCGAAGTGGTCGGTGTGGACCTTGACCCGCAATCGCGCAAGTTGGCGGTGGAGTTGGGCGTGGTGGATCGCTGCGAGGCGGACCTGGCGCTGGCGTGCCAGGGGGCTGACGTCATCCAGCTCGCTGTGCCGATCCTGGCCATGGAGAAACTGCTGGCGGTATTGGCCGGCATGGACCTGGGCCAGGCGATCCTGACGGACGTCGGCAGTGCCAAGGGCAATGTGGTGCGGGCGGCGCAGCAGGCCTTTGGCGGCATGCCGTCGCGCTTTGTGCCGGGCCATCCGATTGCCGGTTCCGAGCAGAGCGGAGTGGAAGCGTCCAATGCGCAGCTGTTCCGCCGTCATAAAGTGATCCTGACGCCGCTGGAGCAAACGGATCCGGCCGCGCTGGCGGTGGTGGATCGTCTCTGGCGTGAGCTGGGGGCGGATGTGGAACATATGCAGGTCGAGCGCCACGACGAAGTGCTGGCGGCGACCAGCCATTTGCCCCATCTGTTGGCATTCGGCCTGGTGGACTCCCTGGCCAAGCGTAACGAAAACCTCGAGATTTTCCGTTATGCCGCCGGTGGCTTCCGCGATTTCACGCGGATTGCCGGCAGCGATCCGGTGATGTGGCACGACATCTTTCTCGCCAATCGCGAAGCGGTGTTGCGCACCCTGGACACCTTCCGCAGTGACCTCGACGCCTTGCGCGACGCGGTCGATGCCGGGGATGGCCATCAATTATTGGGCGTGTTCACCCGTGCTCGGGTGGCGCGTGAGCATTTCAGCAAGATCCTGGCTCGCCGGGCCTATATGGAAACCGCTGTGAACGCCGATGACCTGACATTCCTCGCCAACCCGGGCGGCCGCTTGAGCGGGCGTATCCGGGTGCCGGGTGACAAGTCGATCTCCCATCGCTCGATCATGCTCGGCTCGTTGGCCGAGGGCGTGACGGAGGTGGAAGGGTTCCTTGAGGGTGAAGACGCCCTGGCGACCCTGCAGGCGTTTCGCGACATGGGCGTGGTGATTGAGGGGCCGCACCATGGGCGCGTGACCATTCATGGTGTGGGCTTGCACGGCCTGAAACCGGCGCCGGGGCCGATCTACCTGGGCAATTCCGGTACGTCCATGCGCCTGCTGTCCGGTTTGTTGGCGGCACAACGCTTTGACAGCGTGTTGACCGGCGATGCTTCCCTGTCCAAGCGTCCGATGAACCGCGTGGCCAAGCCATTGCGGGACATGGGGGCGGTGATCGAGACCGGGCCGGAAGGGCGTCCGCCGCTGACCATTCGTGGCGGCCAGGCGCTCAAAGGCATGAGCTATGCAATGCCGATGGCCAGTGCCCAGGTCAAATCGTGCCTGTTGCTGGCGGGGCTGTATGCCGAAGGTCAAACCGCAGTGACCGAGCCTGCGCCGACCCGTGACCATACCGAGCGTATGTTGCGCGGTTTTGGTTACCCGGTTGCGGTGGAAGGCGCAACCGCATCGGTGGAATCGGGCCATGTACTGACGGCTGCCCATATTGAAGTGCCGGGGGATATCTCCTCTTCGGCATTCTTCCTGGTGGCGGCTTCGATTGCCTCGGGCTCCGAGTTGTTGCTGGAGCATGTCGGCGTCAACCCGACCCGCACCGGCGTGATCGATATCCTGCGGTTGATGGGGGCCGATATCACCTTGGAAAACCCGCGCGAAGTGGGTGGCGAGCCTGTCGCTGACCTGCGGGTGCGGGCAGCTGTATTGAAGGGTATCGAGATTCCAAAAGCGCTGGTACCCCTGGCTATTGATGAATTCCCCGTGTTGTTCGTCGCGGCCGCCTGCGCTGAAGGCCGGACCATTTTGCGTGGCGCCGAAGAGTTGCGCGTGAAGGAGTCCGACCGTATCCAGGTCATGGCCGACGGTCTGCAGGTGTTGGGGGTGAAGTGTGAACCGACCGCCGATGGGATTATCATTGACGGTGGCGTGATGGGCGGTGGTGAAGTCCATGCCCATGGTGATCACCGGATTGCCATGGCCTTCAGCGTGGCTTCCCTGCGGGCGACCGCGCCGATTCGTATCCATGACTGCGCCAATGTTGCTACGTCTTTTCCGAACTTTCTTACACTGTGTGCCCAAGTCGGCATCCGTGTTGCCCAAGAGGCTCAATTGTGAATATCAAAGCACCGGTGATTACCATCGACGGGCCAAGCGGCTCGGGCAAAGGCACGATCGCCGGCATCCTGGCCAAGCGCCTGGGCTGGTGCCTGCTGGATTCCGGCGCACTGTACCGCCTGCTGGCGTTTGCCGCACGCAACCATGGCGTCGACCTGACCAACGAAGAATCCCTGAAGCTGCTGGCGGCGCACCTCGATGTGCAGTTCGTCGGCGCAACGGAAGGTCATCCCCAGCGCATCATCCTGGAAGGGGACGATGTGACCGATGATCTGCGTAACGAGCAGGTCGGCTCCTGGGCCTCCCAGGTTGCCGCGCTGCCGGCGGTGCGTGATGCGCTGTTGCAGCGTCAGCGGGCTTTCCAGGAGCCGCCGGGGCTGGTGGCCGATGGCCGCGACATGGGCACGGTGGTGTTTCCCGAGGCGCCGCTGAAGATTTTCCTGACCGCCAGCGCCGAGGAGCGGGCTCGCCGCCGCTACTTGCAGTTGAAGGGCAAAGTCGATGGTGTTAGTCTGTCGAGTCTGCTAGATGAGATCCGTGCACGCGATGAGCGTGATACCCAGCGCGCAGTAGCCCCGCTCAAGCCGGCGGCTGATGCCATACAGCTGGATTCCACGGAGTTGTCCATCGAGCAGGTGCTGGAACGCATCTTGAGTGAAATCGCCATTCGCGATATCGCCGGGTGATCAAGAAGGCCGCAGGGGACCAGTCATAGTCCTGCGGTGGCTTCTTTTAACTGAAACTGACCCACACCGTCTGGGGTGTGGAGATGGGCGTATTCTTCGCCCTTATCAACAGGAATTAAAATGAGCGAAAGCTTTGCGGAACTCTTTGAAGAAAGCCTAAAAACCCTGAACCTTCAGGCAGGCTCCATCATCACCGGTGTTATCGTTGATATCGATTACCAAGCTCGCTGGGTAACCGTTCACGCTGGTCTGAAGTCTGAAGCTCTGATCCCGCTGGAACAGTTCTACAACGATGCTGGTGATCTGACAATCAATGTCGGTGACGAAGTTCACGTTGCTCTGGACTCGGTTGAAGACGGTTTCGGTGAAACCAAGCTGTCCCGTGAAAAAGCCAAGCGCGCTGAATGCTGGATTGTTCTCGAAGCAGCCTTCGCAGCTGAAGAAGTGGTCAAGGGCGTTATCAACGGTAAGGTTAAAGGCGGCTTCACTGTCGACGTTAACGGCATCCGTGCGTTCCTGCCAGGTTCTTTGGTCGACGTTCGTCCTGTGCGCGACACCACGCACCTGGAAGGCAAGGAACTCGAATTCAAGGTCATCAAGCTCGACCAGAAGCGCAACAACGTTGTCGTTTCCCGTCGCAGCGTCCTGGAAGCAGAGAACTCCGCCGAGCGTGAAGCTCTGCTGGAATCCCTGCAGGAAGGCCAACAAGTCAAAGGTATCGTCAAGAACCTCACCGATTACGGCGCATTCGTCGATCTGGGTGGCGTCGATGGCCTGCTGCACATTACCGACATGGCTTGGAAGCGTATCAAGCATCCTTCCGAAATCGTCAATGTTGGCGACGAGATCGATGTCAAGGTTCTGAAATACGATCGCGAGCGCAACCGTGTTTCCCTGGGCCTGAAGCAACTGGGTGAAGATCCATGGGTCGCTATCAAAGCCCGTTACCCAGAAAGCACTCGCGTCACCGCACGTGTTACCAACCTGACCGACTACGGCTGCTTCGCTGAGCTGGAAGAAGGCGTTGAAGGCCTGGTACACGTTTCCGAAATGGACTGGACCAACAAGAACATCCACCCTTCGAAAGTCGTACAAGTCGGCGACGAAGTGGAAGTCATGGTCCTGGACATCGACGAAGAGCGTCGTCGTATCTCCCTGGGCATCAAGCAGTGCAAATCTAACCCATGGGAAGATTTCTCTGGCCAGTTCAACAAGGGCGATAAAATCTCCGGCACCATCAAGTCGATCACCGATTTCGGTATCTTCATTGGTCTGGACGGCGGCATCGACGGCCTGGTTCACCTGTCCGACATCTCCTGGAACGAAGTTGGCGAAGAAGCTGTTCGTCGTTTCAAGAAGGGCGACGAGCTGGACACCGTTATCCTGTCGGTTGACCCAGAGCGCGAGCGCATCTCCCTGGGTATCAAGCAACTGGAAAGCGATCCGTTCTCCGAGTACGTTCAAGAGAACGACAAAGGCGCAATCGTTAAAGGCACTGTGAAAGAAGTTGACGCCAAAGGCGCCATCATCGTTCTGGCCGACGATATCGAAGCGACTCTGAAAGCCTCCGAAATCAGCCGTGACCGCGTTGAAGATGCGCGCAACGTTCTGAAAGAAGGCCAGGAAGTAGAGGCCAAGATCATCAGCGTCGATCGCAAGAGCCGCGTGATCCAGCTCTCCATCAAGTCGAAAGACGAAGTGGAAGAGAAAGAAGCCATCCAGAGCCTGAAATCGGCTCCGGAAGCTGCAACAGGCGAGACCACCATGGCCTCCCTGCTGCGTGAAGCAATGGCTAAGCAGAACTAAGTTCTGTAAGGCTGTAAAAAAGGGCGACTTCGGTCGCCCTTTTCTATTCAAAAACATATGATTGCTTCTGATCGATCGTCTTCTCCTAATCTAAGTTCTGGGCTCTTACTGCAAGGACCGCTCTGATATGCGTATTTTAGGCAGTGTTTTTCGCCGCGCTTTTAAGTTTTTAGCAAAAAAACCTGAAACATTATTCAAGATTCAGCAGGGCTGGCTTAAATTTGGGTATGCATACCTGGATTTGACTGCTGCCTCTTGGGTTATTCGTCGGCCTGAGTGGCTGATGGTAAAGTCTCAAGCGAAAGTTACTAAACTTGAACCGGAGTTACCTGCTGAGACTCATCCTAATACTGATATTGCTGTGCGAATAATTAAAAGGTATCAGGCGCTAAACGCCGTAGCAGGAAGTTTTCAGGAATTGATACCCGAAAAATCGATGTGGGGTGTTTTACGGCTTGAGCACTATCGCGAGTTGTGCCAGTTGGTAGAGTCTGGGGATGTCGAGTTGCTCGCGCGGCGTTACACCAAAATATTTCGCACAGATGCAGTAAACGGATATTCGTATGGCACAACTTTTAACTCCGAACCTTTCCGCTGGGCCTATCTTCCCATCGGTATAGAACTATCAGTTGTAACGCTTGCCGAGCACATAGGTATACTCCGGGCTGAAACTCATGAGCAAGGGAAAATCGCTTATTGGCGATTGGTCTTTACCGAAGAGCAGTTGATGGACCGGATTGAAGAGCATTTTGGATTCAGAGTTGAGGCTCCTAGATTCGGCGATCCAAGAGGTATCATGTTTGGGGGACGTTTTCTTTCTCGAGAAACGTGCTCTCACCTTTATACTGCTCTTCGTATGCGTGAGATTATCGATCGTCAAGGCGTGGTTGAGCCGCTCAGGATCGTCGAAATCGGCGGTGGCTATGGTGGTACCTGCTATTGGTTGAGAAAACTCATGGGTACCCGAATTGCCAGGTATGCAATCGTCGACTTGCCAGAAGTCAGCCTCGTTCAATCCTACTTCCTCGGTTCTGCCGTGGCTGAGTCTCTGGTGCTTGATGGGGAGTCGATCAGTGGCGTTGCATCTCCGATTCAGCTAGTGCCGCATTTTGAACTTGAAAAGATCGACTTTCAGCCGAACATATTGATCAATCAAGACTCAATGCCAGAAATGCCGGAGTCTGAAGTGGATCGCTACTTGAGTTGGGGCTCCAGAAATCTGAAGGGGCTTTTCATTAGCTTCAATCAGGAAGCATATTCACCATGGGCCGGCACTCTTCAGGTTCATGTGCCAACAATGGCGGCCAGGTACCCTCATTACCGCAGAGTTTCTCGAGAAACGTCTTGGGATCGGCGTGGTTATGTAGAAGAGACCTACGTCGTGAATGATTTGGGTATGCATCGAGTGTTAGGGGTGGCAGCGGTGGATGCGAGTGATTTTTGAGAACAAAAATCCTCCGGATACCCAGAAAGGAAGAGATGCAGCCATCAGTGCTTGAGATCCATTGAATCAACCACCGAGAACGAAGGTGTGCAGTTCAGTGTCATAACTGACTGTAGTCCTCATAAAAATTGGTTCCCGTATTGTTGGTTCAATAAGGATCTGGATGAACAGGCTTATCGTAGTATTCGCCGTGGTAATCCTCGCAGGCTGCTCCGCCACCAGTGCCAAGACCCACGCCAGGCGCGGCGTCAGCGGTATTGAGGTGGACTGCTCGGGACTCGGCAACAGCTGGGAGAAGTGCGAGAAGCGCGCTGCCCGCGAATGCAAGATGCACGGCTACAAGGTGATCACCAAGTCCAGCGATGCCGAGGATGAAGAGGGTGATTACCTGTTCGGCTGGAACCCCGCCGGGGCCCTAACGCGCACCATGCTGGTGATCTGCAATTGAGGGCGGAAAGTCCCTGCAACTGCTAACCATCTATCCTGCAGATAAGTTGTCAGGTGGGCTGTTCAAATCCATCAAGTCATGCTAAAACCTTCGAAGCGCTTTTCCTAGCTGCTTGAAAAAGAAGGGAAAAATATGACGAAGTCGGAGTTGATCGAACGAATTGTCACCCATCAAGGGCTGCTTTCATCAAAGGATGTGGAGCTGGCCATCAAGACCATGCTTGAACAAATGTCCCAGTGCCTTGCGACCGGCGATCGGATTGAAATTCGCGGGTTTGGTAGTTTTTCGCTGCACTACCGTGCTCCGCGGGTTGGACGCAATCCTAAGACCGGGCAGTCGGTAAGTTTGGATGGGAAGTTTGTGCCTCACTTTAAGCCAGGCAAAGAGCTGCGCGATAGAGTGAACGAAGACGAAGAAGAAAACGTCTGATCGGTTTTGGGTAGGAGAAGGTTATGCGTGGGGTTAAGCGCGTTTCACTGGTGTTGGTCATTCTGGCATTGGTTTTGGTGACTTTGGCGTTTGTGCTGGAAAATCAGCAGGGCGTTACGTTGTCGTTTCTGGGCTGGAACACTGCGCAGCTCCCTGTGGCAGTGTTTATTACGCTTGCACTGATCGCAGGAATGCTCATTAGTCCATTACTTGGAGCAATGATCAGGCTGGCTGGGCGCCGTAAGCCAATTCTATAGATTGCAGCGCCTCCGATCTCTTAATTCCCCATCCAAATAAAGCAACTGACCTGGCTGGTAGAGCAAGCGCTACCGATCGTTATGCAGTCACGTTTAGTTGTTGTGCCGAATCATGATGCATCTTTGGGCCGCTTGCGTAATTCGTAGAGTTTGAACGGGAGCTTGAGTACTAGCATGAGTATGTTGGTGTAGACACCATTCGTTCGACACGCCTTAACGATCTCCAGGTTCAGCTTTAAGCTACTCCTTAGCCCATCTGTACTGGCGCCTCCCGATCGCATGCGTACCAACACCTTATCAAGGTACGAATACTTGAGTCGGTGCACCATAAATAGTCGCACAAAAAACTCATAATCAGCAGAAATTCTGTACTTTAAGGAGTACAGGCCCACAGTGTCGTAGGCCATTTTTCGAATGAATGTCGCCGGATGAGGAGGCATCCACCCGAAGCGTAGCTTCCATGGGGCGAACCGGTTCCCACGATAAAAGCGTGTCACGTTACGCAAGTCAGCAGGGTTAACAAAAACGACGTCGCCAAATACGGCATCACTTTCAGGGCAATGCTCAAACGCTTTCACCACAGAAGAGAGGCTGGTGGTGCTCTCATAGAAGTCATCGGAGTTTAGAATTCCAATCACTGCACCTGTTGCTAAGGCGACGCCCTTATTCATCGCATCGTAGAGGCCCTTGTCCGGTTCGCTGACAAACCGGTTGATACGCGCTCCGTACGATTCCACAATGGCCTGTGTCCCATCTTTCGAGCCTCCATCCACAATGATGTATTCAATGTCGGTATGGTCTTGCGATAGAACTGACTCAATCGTGTCGCGAATGGTACTTGCGCTGTTAAAGCAGACTGTAATAATTGATAACTTCAAATCAACCCCTTAAGTACGCCCATACAAGTCTTCGAAGCGTACGATATCGTCTTCACCCAAATAGGATCCGGACTGTACTTCAATCAATTCCAGTGGGATTACTCCTGGATTCTCCAAGGTGTGGACCTGGCCGATAGGGATGTACGTCGACTGGTTTTCGGTGACCAGATAATTTTTTTCACCATTGGTAACCCGGGCGGTACCACTCACGACGATCCAGTGTTCGGCTCGGTGATGGTGCATCTGCAATGACAGTTTCGCACCAGGGTTAACGGTTATTCGCTTCACTTGGTAGCGGCTGCCATTATCAATCGAGTCATACATGCCCCAGGGCCGATAGACTTCACGATGGTCCAGCGACTCGCGACGGCCTTCCATTTTCAATCGATCAACGATTTTCTTTACGTTTTGTACTTGGCTTTTATGGGCTACGAGCACTGCGTCCTTGGTTTCCACTATCACCAGATCCTCAACACCCACGGTGCTCACCAGGCGACTATGGGAGTGCACAAACGTATTGCTGGTCTGTTCGACCAAGACGTCACCGTGGCATACATTACCTTGTACATCCTTGTCGCCGACTTCCCATAGTGCGGCCCATGAGCCTATATCGCTCCAGCCAGCATCGAGTGGTACGACTACGGCATCAGCGGTTTTTTCCATCACCGCATAGTCTATCGACTCGGCGGGACAGTCTGAGAAAGCCTCTTTACCGACACGGGTGAAGTGCATGTCTTGAGCGCCCGCCGCGATCGCATTGCGACAGGCGTCGAGAATGTCTGGACGGAATTTTCCTAACTCTTCCAGGTAGCGGCCCGCGCGGAACATGAACATGCCACTGTTCCAAAGGTACTTTCCGCTGGCCAAGTAGGCGAGGGCCGTATCTTCATCAGGTTTTTCGACAAACCGGGCAACTTCAAATCCGCCGTCTTTGAAGTCCTCACCCTTTTCGATATAGCCATAACCGGTTTCCGGCTGGGTCGCGACAATACCAAAGGTGACCAGCTTGCCAGCAAGTGCCATGGGAAGCGCTTTGTGGATAGACTCCTGGAAGGCGGTTACATTCTGGATCAGGTGATCAGCTGCCAGTACCAGCAGGAGTGGGTCCTGCTCATCGACGCACGCTTGCAGGGCGGCCAGCGCCACGGCGGGGGCGGTATTGCGGCCCACCGGCTCCAGCAGGATGTTGGCACTTTCCAGGCCCAGTTGTCGAAGTTGTTCGGCAGCCAGAAATCGATGTTCTTCATTACAAATCAAGCGCGGTACAGCGATGTCAAGCCCGTTCAGGCGCTTGATCGTGGCTTGTAACATGGAAAACTCGCTGTCAGCCAGGCAGAGAAACTGCTTGGGGTTGAGCTGACGCGAAAGCGGCCAGAGGCGTGATCCAGAACCGCCGGCCATAATTACCGGAATCAACATTTAATCTTCCCTTGCATTCAATTCGTTGGTCGCACCAGCAGCTGGCTGAGCGGCGATATCCAGCATGGTTTTCGCGACGGTCTCCCAATCCTTGGGGATCGCTTTCAACTGTTCGCCCCAGTCGGGCCAATAGCCGCCGGCGAGCCTTTCATGTAGTTCGTTTACGGCGATTCTCAGCGAGTCGGTACTACCCACATCAAAGTATATCGCTTGGTCCCCGCATAGAACTCGAGCATAAGGTAGGTCCGGACAAATGATCGGCAAACCTACAAACATGGCTTCAACAAGCGGAAATCCGTAACTCTCGTCTGTAGAGAGAAAAAGCATCGCATCCATCTCACGATAGGCATCCAGCATCTCTTGAGACGAAAGAATGCCTCGGCATTGCAGCCATGGAAGATCGGGAGCAGGATTGCTTTCTTCGTCGAGGGTCAGGTCCAAGCTCGCAATCGGCCATTGTGTCATATCGCTATTATTAATAGCTGCCAACAATTTGTGATTTTTGTGAGGATAGCCAGCTGCGGGGTAGACCAGTCGTAAAAGTTCGCTTGCGGTTGCGACGCGGCCTGTACGTCGAATTCCGGAGTTCAATAACCAGGCGGGAACTGGCTGCGGCACAACTTGTACGCGCGACTGCAATGAAGGGTATGACTTGATCAGCGCGTCACGCATGAGTGTGGTTTGAACAATGTACGTTTGTGCATATTTCAGGTTTGAGCGGAATACATATCTAAGCAGTGCCAGCTTAAGGCTGGCTCTATCCCATGCGCGCTTTGATGGGCGCAACAGGTGAGAATTTTGAACAAAGACTGTTTGCCGTGTAGTGCAACGAATGGGCAGGTCTCCCATGACCAATAAAGGTACTTCTCCACTGAAGCGCTGGCCCAAGTAAAGGCATTCCATCAAGCGCGAAAGGGCGTTAGGTATTTGGCGTCGATAGATCGTTACTTTTATAGACTGATCAGCACTTCGGTAGGATGAAAGCTCACCTTTGTCGGGTAGGTAAACTTCAACAACATGTACGGATTTGTTTTGCTCCAGGGCCGGCAGCAATGACTTGAGTAGCTGCACGGCACCCAGGCCAGCAATGTTGGTCAGGTGGAGGCGGATAGAGTTTGAGGTCATGGGCTGTTATTCCGAATACCACGGAGAGACAACGCTGGTCTTGTCCTCAGGTTTTGCACGAAGCACCGCCAGCATGTATCTTGCGGCAACCTCAGGCTGGATGGCTGCGGCAGCAGTTTGCGCCGCAGTACGCATAGCTAACAGGTGCGCTGGCTCGGAAGATAGTCTATTGAGGAGAGACTCAAGTGCATTCGGATCCGCCGAGTCGTAGACCGCACCGGCACCAAATTTCTCGATCAATACGCTTGCACCGACTTGGTCACTGCAAACTACCGGAACTCCGGCGCACAATGCTTCATTAACCACCACCCCCCAACCGTCATAACGACTGGGCAGAACAAGCAGATCATACGTAGCGACAGTTTTTTGCGTGCTGCCGAACGGTAGAGGCCCGCGGAAACGAACGTTGTCGCTGTCAGTATCAAATGGCGCAGAGTCGCCAGGCCCATAAACATCTAATGTCATTGACGTTTTTGAGCGAGTGACAGCTTCTATCAGTAGATCTAGGCCTTTGCGGACAATCAGTGCGCCGACAAAAATAATCCTTAAAGAGTCGCGAGGCTCCTGTCTTGCTGAAGGGAGTCGCGAGTGGCTATCGACGGTGGGGACAAAGTAGCCGAATGGAAAAAGCTTGGCGTTGTCTACGCCAGAGTCTGAAAATTGCGAGATCGCTTTAGAAGAAATAGAAAACACACCGGACATGCGTCGCTTGAGTAGCGTCATATAAAGTCTGTAAAGAATAGGGCGCAACATCGCCTTGAGTCTTTGGTGCGTTAACTTGCCATCGCTGAAGTAACCTTCGGCAATCGGTGAGTAGGGTTCAGAAACGATATAGAACTCGACACGAAATACCATCGCCAACAGCAGGCAATAAAGCATCGTTGAATTCTGAAAAGCGCTACCGAATAAATGTGTATCACCTCGGTGTTCTCGCATTTTGTTGTAGCAATACAGCAGTCCCCCTTTCCCTGGAATAAGCCTGCGCTCTATTGACGCTACCTGGGTATCTTTCCAACCCTGGGCGCGGCGGGTCTCATCCTCCAGCGTCATTACGTAGGCCAGAACAGGTGTTTGAGCCTGTTGAGACAGTGCTTCATACGTAAATGCCTGATGGTCCGTCAGTACGGGCTGCCAGGTAATAAACAATGGCTGTTTTGTCATGGCCACTCACCAAATATAAAGCCACATACTGCCTGGCCGGCCAGATTTGGAGCGCATTGCGCAATGACAGCTTGCTGACCTTGCCGGGCGCAAGCCAGTATTTCTTCAGGTTCCTCGACAACTCTCTGGAGCAGGCTTGCCAACTCCTGCGGGGCGCTACTTGTCAGATACAAGGCGCCTGAGCCCATCACCGCCCTTACATCGCTGATATCCGTACTCACGACCAGCAGACCTGCTTCTGCAAACTCAATGACCTTGGAGGGAAAGGTCGTGTCAGCCAAAGGTCCGCCCGCCGGTTTCAGCGCTAGCCCAACAGTGCATCGGTTGAGTACTTCTGCGTACTGAGCATCCGTGGTGCGTCCATATACTATCACTTTTGGTATTCCGTCTTCATTTGCCAGCGCCTGCAGGGTGTTGAGCGATTCGCCTTTCCCGGTCACTTCAAACTGCAAGTTATGCAGCCAATTGCAGGATTTCTGGCGAAGCAGGCGGATTGTTGCAGCCAGCAGATCTGCACCGGTATCCGTATTGAGTGTTCCAGCCATCAAGACCGAAAGGGGCGCTGTGTTTGGCTTGACGTCAAATACCTTTGTAGAGGTCGCTCCGTAGTAACAATGCACAGGACGAATGCTGGTCATATTTGCCAATGCGCTGCATGCGAGCAAAGCCCCATCTGGGCACAGCCGGTCATATATCCAGGTTATTGAATGGCCCAACAATGCTTTCAGCGAGCCGCTGTTTTGCCCCGCGACCTCTCCGTCCTCAAGGTCCAGGAAACGCTTGTAGCCAGTAATGGATGCTGTGAACAGCAAAGGCAAGTAGGCACTCATGCGATTGTAAAAAATCACCGCTTTTTTCGGTCGGGATGAAAGACGAAGCAGCGCCCCTATTAAAAAGAACAGTGAGAGAAACTGAGAAAAAAAACGAACATGTGAAAAGGGCGCGTACACAACCGGCACGCCCCCCACACGCCTGACTGTGCGGGGGAAATAGCTGAAAGACCCGTTGGCGCGTCCTCGCCCCAGGCTCAGGATGCAGGGGCGCGCACCCGCTTCGCGTAGCGCCTGGCACAACATGAGGACCTTGCGAGAGGCTGCCGGGCTATCGCTGACAATTCCCCTTTCGAGGCGAGTTTTGTCGTCCAGCGCATTACACACTACCAGGACTAGTGGCCGCGTCATGGAAGTTGTCTCTTCACGACTGCCGGTACGCCAGCGACCAGCGTATGGGCGGGAACATCACGAGTGACTACGGCACCCGAAGCAACTACGGCACCATCGCCAATGCTAACGCCGGCCAGGATGACACTTTTGGCTCCAATCCAGCAGCCGTCCCCGACCACGATAGAGCGCGCGGTTCCTTTGCCCGCACGTCGCTCCTGCGAGCCAAACTCGTGGCTGCCAACGATGAATTCAATACCTGGTCCCAAGTCACAGCGACAGCCGATCCGGATATCTGCCTCTTGATGGGTATGAAAGACCACTCCGGGGCTGAGCCAGGTGCCTTCACCGATGATCAAGCGCCCTCGGCCGTAGATCCATCCGCGCCCGCAAAACTTGACGTCCGGCTGCATCTCTATACCCGCTGCGCGCAGAAGAGCCGATCTGGCAGCAAACAACCGGGAGGGTGGGAGGAGCGACAGAATAATGTTGATTAGGTGTCTGATCATAAGTACCGACTAAGCCTCAACCGGGAACGCCCCGGCGGGGTGAGGTTGCTTCCTGCAGCGTAGGAATTGAAATGAGAAGGGCGCACAGAATGGTCTCCGGGTGGAGCCATTCCATGCGCCTTGTCGCTAGCGCGAACGCGCGTGAAGGGCATTCTCAGAAAACCACGAGTAGGCATCCCGCAACCCATCCTCGAGGCTGATAGTCGCTCGCCAGCCCAGCTGCTGCAGCCGGGAGACGTTCATCAGCTTTCTCGGCGTCCCGTCTGGTTTACTCGCATCAAAGCCCAGGCGACCTTTGAATCCGGTAACCTTTGCGATGGTTTGAGCCAGTTCTCGGATAGTGCAATCTTCCCCGGTACCTACGTTGATGTGAGAGAGCATCGGCTCGGTATGGGCGCCATACTGCTCGGGGCTCAGTTCCATGATATGCACTGACGCGCTTGCCATATCATCGACATGCAGGAATTCACGCATCGGCGAGCCGCTGCCCCAGATCACTACCTCTTCGACATTCTGTTCGACTGCATCATGGAATCTACGCAATAGGGCTGGAATGACGTGGGAGTTCTCCGGATGGAAGTTGTCATTAGGCCCATATAAGTTGGTGGGCATGGCACTACGGTAATCACGACCATACTGACGGTTATAACTCTCGCACAACTTGATCCCTGCGATCTTTGCAATTGCGTAAGGCTCATTGGTTGGCTCGAGCACGCCAGTCAGCAAAGCGTCCTCAGCCATCGGCTGTTGGACCTTGACCGGGTAAATACAAGAGGACCCCAGAAACAACATCTTCTGCACATCATGTTGATGTGCCGCGTGGACGATGTTTGCCTGCATCATCAGGTTTTCGTAAATGAACTCTGCCGGATAGGTGTTATTGGCGTGAATACCACCCACCTTGGCGGCGGCCATATACACCTGCTCAATCTTGTTCTCGGCAAAAAACGCCGTAACCGAATGTTGATCCAGCAGGTTCAATTGAGCCCTGTCTCGAGTCACAATATTCGTGTAACCCAACGCTTGCAGGCGACGGACAATGGCCGATCCGACCATTCCCTTATGGCCAGCAACAAACACACACTCGCTCAAGTGGCGTGACATCCTAGTTCTCCAGCGATACCGGCAAGTCATAACCATGGTTCTTCAGCAGCGCATGACGCTGAGCGACTTTCAGGTCTTCGCGAACCATTTCAGCGCACATTTCATGTGCGGTGATTTCCGGTACCCAGCCCAGCTTGGTTTTTGCTTTAGTCGGGTCACCAAGCAGGGTTTCAACCTCGGCAGGACGGAAGTAGCGAGGGTCGACACGAACCAGCGTATCGCCAACCTTAAGCGCAGGGGCCTTGTCGCCCACAATGGATTCAATAATGCCGCGTTCTTCAACGCCAGTGCCTTCAAAACGCAGAGTGAGGCCGAGTTCAGCAGCAGACCAGCTAATGAAATCTCGAACGGAGTACTGTACGCCGGTTGCAATTACGAAATCTTCAGGGACGTCTTGCTGCAGCATCATCCACTGCATGCGCACGTAATCCTTGGCATGCCCCCAATCGCGCAGCGCATCCATATTGCCCATGTAGAGGCACTGTTCCAGACCTTGCGCGATGTTGGCTAGGCCACGAGTAATCTTGCGCGTCACGAATGTCTCGCCACGTCGTGGAGATTCGTGGTTGAACAGAATTCCGTTGCAGGCATGCATGCCATAGGCTTCACGGTAGTTGACTACGATCCAATAGGCGTAAAGCTTAGCCACCGCGTACGGCGAGCGCGGATAAAACGGCGTAGTTTCTTTTTGAGGGGTTTCCTGAACCAGGCCGTAGAGCTCGGAAGTAGAAGCCTGGTAGAACCGGGTCTTTTTCTCGAGTCCGAGCAGGCGGATAGCTTCAAGAATGCGCAAGGTGCCCATTGCATCGACATCGGCCGTGTACTCAGGCGACTCGAAGCTCACGGCTACGTGAGATTGCGCACCCAGATTATAGACCTCGTCAGGCTGAACCTCCTGAATAATACGGGTCAGGTTGGACGAGTCGGTCAAGTCGCCATAGTGAAGGATGAAGCGCTGGTTATCTACATGTGGATCCTGGTAGATGTGATCGACACGCTGGGTGTTGAAGGACGATGCACGTCGCTTGATACCGTGGACCTCATAGCCCTTTTCCAGCAGCAGTTCAGCCAAATAGGAGCCGTCCTGGCCGGTGATCCCGGTAATTAGCGCTTTTTTCAGGGTCATGTCTACGTCCTAGAATTCTTTGAATATGTAGTTAGATTGCATTCAGCATGCTGGTGATGACGTCTGTCATCTTAGATTGAGCTTTCCATCCCAAAACACGTTCGGCCTTGGCTGGGTCCGCACGGCTGATCAACAGGTCTGTGGGTCGGAAGAACTCTTGCGATTGGTCGACATGCATCTTCCAGTCCATGCCTAACTGTGTAAACGTTTCATCGACGAATGCTTCCAGTGTACGTGTCTGGCCAGTTGCAATCACGAAATCACTCGGTTCCTCGCACTGCAACATCCTCCACATGGCATCGACATACTCTGGGGCGGCTCCCCAATCGCGAGCGATATCCAGACGCCCAAGCGTCAACCGCTCGCCCGAACCTGCAGCGATACGTTTGGCCGTAGTCACAATTTTTTGTGTCACAAACCTGGAAGGGCGCAATGCGGATTCATGATTGAACAGAATGCCGGTACAAGCGAAAAGATTATAAGCCTCACGATAATTATCGACCAGCCAGAAAGCGGAGGATTTAGCCACTGCATAAGGGCTGCGAGGGTGAAAGTTCGTACTCTCGGAGGCCGGTTCGCCATTGGTATCACCGAAGCACTCGCTGGAACCTGCTTGATAAAATCGAATGGGCCGCTCGGTCATGCGACACGCCTCAAGCATGTTCAGCGTCCCAAGCGTGATGCTTTGGATTGTTTCGGCGGGTTGCTCGAATGACAGCCCGACGGAAGATTGTCCAGCGAGGAAATACACTTCATCTGGTTGACTGCGTTTGAGTGCCATGAAAACACTGCGAAAGTCCTCAGGCACCATCGATAGCAATTTAACTTTCGAGAGAATGTCCAGTCGCTTCAGATTGGTGAACGAGGAGCCCTGAGCGTCCCTCGACGTGCCCCATACGGTGTAGCCTTTATCGAGTAGGAGCTTGGCGAGATAGGCCCCATCCTGGCCACTTACACCGCAAATCAGGGCTGTTTTTTCTGAATATTCCAAAACATTACCTTTGTAGGGACTGGTAGATCGATAGTGTTTCCTGGGAGCAGCGTTGCCATGAGAAATGTTTCAGGCGCTCATGACCAAGCTCAACCAATCGTGCGGTTTCACTATCAGAGTACACCACTCTTTCTATCGCTCCGGCCATTTCCTCGTCATTGTTTGGATCGAAAAGGATGCCCGCATCGCCGATAACCTCTGGCATTGAGCTGGTACCGCTGCTGATGACGGGGCAGGAGTGTGCCATGGCCTCCAGGGGAGGGAGGCCGAACCCCTCATAAAGAGAGGGATAGATGAATGCCTTGGCACCGTCGTAGAGTTGGCCAAGAACGGCATCATCACCACCGATTTGACGAACCTGATCTACAGAAAAGCCAAGTTGTTTGACCTTCTCCAGCTCGCTGTCAGAAAAGGCACCGCCTCCAAAGGCGACAATGTCAAACTCAGCTTTCAATCGACGTGAACTTGATACGGCCTCAAGCAACCCGAAAAAGTTTTTGTAACCATGTCGACTTCCGACATACAGCAAGTAAGGCTTGAGCGATGCCGTGCCAGGCTGCTCTAAAGTCGGTTGGAACTGTTCGAAACCGAGATGTACGACGGATAGTTTACTTTCGGGTACGCCAAACAGATTCATGAGGTCTCGTCGGGTGCTCTCCGAGATACAAATGACGTGGTCCGCGCGCTCGACCGCACGCCGTTTTAATGAGGTGGTTTGATCCTTGGGTGAAAAGTTCTCCGGGAAGAGCTCGTGGATCATATCGTAGACGGTCAGGACCACGGGGCATCCTTTAGGCGTGGCACTAAAGCGCGAGAAGTAGGTTTCATGCGCAACTTGAGGTTTCCAACCTCGCATCGCCTGTTGGCCCAAGAGGTGGTTGTATATCAAGGCCAGCCTTGTCGTGCGCGGAGGATACGTCTGCACAGCGCGACCATGGACGATGCCTTCGGACATGGACTTCAAATAAACGTTGCGATGGAGGGGCGCGAAGATGCCGACCTCATGGCCTGTGGCGAACATCTGCTCGGCAATGCACGAAAAATAGCGAGAGATGCCACCGTAGTTCTGCAGGCAGAATATTTGGTGATCGAAGGCGATTTTCATTTTTTCCTTCTTATTTTCAGTTCATATCTAATTTGTAGCCTGGCTGCAATAAGATTGATCTTCATCAGAAATAAAAAAACTCTTAATTTGACCTTGATTTCACTGCCTTTCAATAAAGAGAAAGTGTTTATGAAAAGGTCGTAAAAAGGGAATAGCCAATTAATCCAGCGTTTTCTATATAGTGAAAAAATTTTCAGGCTATTACTAACCCCAGCTCGGCCCAAGACGACATACCCTTCGTCCAGACGTTTTAACTTGCCTTTGCTAAGGAGGGTCAATACAAAAAACCAGTCACACGCCAAAAAACAGGTATTCGCAGCTCGCCAGTCTTTTATTGATTCTCGACGGAATAGAGAGTAATACCTCCCGTTGGAGTGCCAGGTTCTGAAAAAATTATTGATCCGCTGTGCAGGCTCGCTTTCATCACGCGTCTGATCGCCCATTGCGACAGGGTCGAATTGACCATCCTCAAATCGTGTGGGTGAAGTCGAGCCAAGGTAGTCTTTGTGTTCATCGAGAAAGTTCAGGTTTTTCTCAAGAAAGTCAGGAGATCGAATGTCGTCCGCGGCCGCCCACATGAAATATTCAGTGCGGGCCTCCTGAAGTACATAGTCAAAGTTACGCTCTGCACCAAGATTCTTGGGTTGGCGAATATACGTAATTCTGTCATCTGCCTTGGCGTAGCGTCGACAGATATCTTCTGTGGTGTCGGTTGAGGCGTTATCGGAAATAAGTAAGATAAAATCTTGGTATGTTTGTGAGAGAATTGACTCTAGGACAGACTCTAGAGTGGATGCACCGTTATAGACGGGCATTCCAATTGTTACGCGTGTATTCGAGTTTTCCATGATTCTCACCGAGACTTAAATCGTAGGATGACAAAATAAAAACATGTGCCCATCATCGCCATTAAGCAGATCACCATTGATATTGCGGAGAAGAGTATTCCTTTTTCCCACCTGAAGGAGTAGTGAAGTATCATCATCACAGTTAACGAAATAGAAGTCGGAAGTAGCACGGCTCGCCCGTACCAGGATGGCATGACTGAGCGCACAAGGCGTCTATACATGATAGGTACAAGTACTAAAACATATCCTAAGTTTAATAACATCCAGGGCAGTGCAGCGCCCGATAGGCCGTAAAATTTCGCAAAAAAATACGTCGCAGGTAATATAAAAATAATGGCAAAAAGATTTTGCCAGAATGCCAAAGCTGTCCAGTTGTTTGAAAGCTGCAGGGCGTAAGGCATGCTGACAAAGGAGTTGAACATTGCCCCTATTGAAATCAGTGCTAAGGCGCCTGATGCCGATTGAGCTAGTTCCTCATTATGTGTCCACAAGACTAACAAGTCTTGGGCATAAAAAGCGATCCATATAGAAAGCGGCGCAACGAGTCCGCCGACTATGCAGCAGGCTTTTAAGTAAGTACTTTTCAGTTCGTCTTCATCGTTCAGCTCAACTAGTTGAGTGAACCTAGGATAATAAGCATTGAAGACCGGTCCCACCACTCGGAAGCAGAGAGTGCCCAGCGTCCATGCGAGCATATAATAACCGAACATGTTGATCGGCAGGATGGTCGAGAGGATTATCTTATCAACTTGAGTAAGTATAAATGCCAGTATGTTGACGCCGCCGACACCGAGGGCAAACTTTCTCACCTTGGCAACCGCCGCAAAATTAAATCTCTTCGCTATTCCTTTGATGTTGAATTCATGTCGGAGGGAAAAGCGCAGTGCTAAAGCAGTTGCCATGCCGATGATGCACTGCCAGGCAAAAAAAGCCTCTACTGTCGGTGCAATCATCCATAAAACCAAAACAGCGCCGGCTCCTTTTAAGGAGGCGCTTAGGACGCCAACCACATTGACAGTCAACTGTCTTTGCAAGCCTATTAAGCAACCATTGTAAAAGGCCAGGGGGAATTGAGCCGCTATAGCGGCACCCATGAGGCGGAGGGCGTTGACTGCAGCGACCAAGTGCTCGTCATTAATCTTCAACCAGTATTCTGCAATTAACGGAGCAGCCATTATTACTGCGCCGCCAACCAGGAAGGCCATTCCCCAAAATAGAATTTCTATCGTCATAAGGAGGGATATGATTCTTTTCTTTTCTACTTGGGATGCGTCGTTGTAGGTGGTGATTTCTCTAATGGCTGTGGCACTCAAACCGGCGTCCAGGACGGCCAGGCTAGAGGATAAAACTACAAAAAAACCTACTAGGCCGTAACCTTCAGCTCCAATAAATTTCAAGTAGAAGGGCACAAAAACGAAGCCCATGAGAGCAATCCAGCCTTGCCCGGCAAAGTTGGATAACATGTTCCGTCGAATAAGACTCATCTAAGCAGATGCCTTTTGAATGTTTTGCTTTTTAAGAATTTGTTCATGGATATTTTGAAAAGGCTGAAATAAAAACTGTCTGCAATGCTAGGAGGCTAGAAACCGCACTCGTCTTAAAAATTAGACGGAACGATGCTGAGTCCTCGACAAAAGGTCTTGTGCTCTTATTAAATTCGAAAAAAGTCTTCAAGGATGTTTCTTTTTAAGGGCTTAATCGAGAGTGTACGAGCTTCCCCTGAAAATACCATGCAGCTTCCTTTTATGTTGGTGTTCGTAACGCTCACCCCCTGAGCTATTATTGAATGATCACCGACAATGCTCCTGCCTATAATTGCCGAGTTAGGATACATGATCACACCTTCACCAAGGCTAGGTGCGATGCCGTGATTTTTTCCAACCGTTGAGTTCTGGTAAATGACGAAGTAGTTACTGTAGTCGGCTTTCGCCAAAACGATGCCGGTGGAGTGCCCGATGAAAAAAATATCTGGCATTTTTATCTCATAGAACATATCAATGCCATTCAGCATTTTATTTAAAAGAAATAGTTTTGTGGCGATATCGGTTTCTTGAGTATTGCGCCAGATGGTGTTGGCTAAAAAATAAAGATACGTGCAGTATTGAGATGAGTGCAAATAGTTGAAGCTATTCTTTTCCCAAGTTTTAACTGCGTTCACACACACCATTAAGCGGTTCAAGGCCTCGCCAATATGTTGTTCAATCGTGTGTTTTATAGGTGCGCTTTTTCCGTCGGGGAAAAAAGCACTCAACTGCGCGGTCGTATAGTCAATTAATTCGCTGCGACTAAAGTTAACGAGGTTCATGGTCAGTTTCACCGTCGGCATGAAGTCCTAGTGCCTGGTTCAGTTTTTTCGGCGAGCCCCAAAAGGCTAGCGGTTCGAGTGGAGAGTAGGGGTAGTGGCCAAGCTTTAATTTGATCGCACCACCTCTTTTTAGTGCGTGCTCTTCAACCAGGCGCCTCACGGAGATGGGATTGCCGCTGCAAATATTGAAGACGCCTTGGCATTGTGGGTTCTCAATCAAGGCGACAAGGCGTTCAGCCACGGCCTCTACGGGTAAGTAATCTCTCAACTGCTCGCCCTGTGACATGGGGAACTCTGCATCACCCGCCAACAACGCACGGTCGAGGAGCGCTAGAAGGCTTCCTGGGTTCTGCCCTTCACCGTAGGTATAAAACAGTCGTGCCCACTGCAAGGTAAACGTAGATTCGGCCATTAACGACTGCAGGTTACGGCGCAGGGTGTCCTTGGCTAAGGCGTATGCGTTGTTGGGGGAGGTCGCCGTCGCTTCCTCCAGGCTTCCCGACTGCATACCATACTCGAAACACGTGCCGGTGATCAGTAGGTGCTTATAACCTGCAGCCACAAGCGCTTTCAGGAATCCATAATCCGCAGGGAGCGTTTGCTCGAAATGGTAGAGCGCTTTGTAGTTCGGCAGGCCTGGCCATGCTAAGTGAATGACTGCATCAATTTCACCGAACACAGTTACATCAAGAAGCGGGTTGTGAATATCGCAGGCCAAAAAGCGCACCGTGTCCGGCCAGTTCAGGGGCTCGGCCCGCGCGGCATTGCGAGCGACTGCCGTCACGCTATGGCCTCGCTCCAGCAAACGAGCTACAACGTGGCGGCCGATAAACCCGCTGGCACCGGTTACGAGAACCTTCAAGTTAAGCTCCGTATTTGGGGGATGGCCACAACAAAAGTCGTTCCGCTTTCCTGAAGCGCGCGATTTTGCTCCAGTACTTCTTTTGCGATATTCCACGGCAGGATGAGCACAGTATCTGGCTGGGTCTGCGCTAGCTTCTGTGGTGAGAAAATAGGGATATGGCTACCGGGCAGGTATTTGCCTTGTTTCGACGGTGCCGCATCACAGACATAACTCAACAGGTCGGGCTTGATGCCTGCATAATTCAATAGAGTGTTGCCCTTGGCAGCAGCGCCATATGCAACAACCTGCTTGCCTTCACGCTTCTGTTCTATCAGGAAGCTGACCAAGCCATTCTTGACTTCATCGGCTCGCTGCTGAAAGCCACGATACACATCAAGATCCTGCAGGCCGAATCGCAGTTCGTCCGCTAATACGCGTTCGACATTTGCACTGTCTTCACGACGGTCGTCCATATGGCAGCCGAAGATCCTCAGGCTGCCACCATGTGTCGGCAGTTCCTCTACATCGCAGATCCGTAGGCCGGCTGCGGCGAAGATCCCTTTTACCGTATAAAGGGAGAGGTAGGAAAAGTGTTCGTGATAAACAGTATCGAACTGTATGTGTTCAATCAGTTGCTTGAGATGCGGGAACTCGAGCGTAATAGTGCCGCCGGGTTTCAATGCTGCCTTAAGGCCCAAGGTGAAATCATTGATATCCGGAACATGGGCGAAGACATTGTTGCCGGCAATTAGGTCGGCTTGTCGCCCCTCTTCGGTCAATCGGCGCCCCAGCGTCTCACCAAAGAACTCTCGTACTACCGGGATGCCTAACTTCTCTGCTGCCGCTGCGGTACTCGCAGTTGGTTCGATCCCCAAACAAGGGATGTTGGCCGCCACGAAGTTCTTCAGCAAGTAGCCGTCATTCGAGGCAACCTCAATAACAAAGCTGTTACTTCCCAGAGCGAGACGCGTGATCATGTCCTTCGAATAAGCCGCTGCGTGCTCCAGCCAGCTCGTTGAGGTCGACGAGAAATAGGCATAGTCCTTGGAGAAAAAAAGGTCTGCCTGAGCGTAGTCTTCGGTCTGCACAAGCCAGCAGTGGTCACACACTTTCAACTTGAGAGGAAAATAGACTTCCGGCGCGCACAGCTCTGACTCGTTCAGATATGAGTTGGAAGGAGGGGCAAACCCGAGGTCAAGAAATGTGTGTTGCAATGGCTTGCAGCAGTGGCGACAGTTCATACATGAAGTCCGGCGAATTCGTTGGAAAGCAAAGCGTGATTCTTGTCGCGCTCTGAAAGATCGGTAACGGGAAGTGGCCAGGTAATCCCAATTCGGGGGTCATCGTAACGCACTGCGCCCTCCGCGCCGGGGTCGTAAAAGGTGGTATGGAGGTAAAGTAGCTCACTCTCCGCTTCCAGTACCTGAAAACCATGGGCGCAGCCTTGAGGAATAACCAGCATGCGGCCGGTTTCCGGGCTCAGTTCTTCCGCGTGCCACTGCAGAAACGTCTTGGAGTGCGCGCGCAAATCAACGACTACGTCCCACACTCGTCCTTTGAGGCAGCGCACAAGCTTCATTTCCGCGTGCGGGGCATACTGGAAGTGCAGCCCGCGGACGGCACCGAGGGTGGTTGTGCGGGAGTGATTGATCTGTACGATTCGTTGCTCGCCAATGATGTCCGAAAGGCTTCTCTCGCAGAATAGTCGACTGAATGCACCGCGATGATCCTGAAAAGGTTGCGTCTCTGCCACTACAGCGCCGGCGATGGGCGTGTTTCTGATGTTCATGCTTGAATCCAGACACTGCCGGCACGGGAGGCGGCCTCGACGTATTGGGTCAATTGCTCAAGTGTGATGGCCTGCCCAGTGGAGGCTTGATGGCGATACCAATCAGCCGTCATCTTCAGGCCTTCTTCCAGGCTCCATACCGGCTGCCAATCCAATCGGCTTCTCGCTTGGGCGCAATCGAGATAGAGCAGGTTGGCTTCATGGGGTTGGGGCGTGGCGGTAGTTTGCCAGGCCAGCTCAGGCCAGTACTTCTGCAAGCCGCATAACACCTGAGCAACGGTGCGATTGTCTTGTGCCGCCGGGCCAAAATTCCAGGCAGTTGCCACGGCTTTATCGGCTTGCAGAAGGTGCTGGCCCAGTAACAGGTATCCAGACAAGCATTCGAGTACGTGTTGCCAAGGGCGAGTGGACCCAGGAGAGCGGATCTCCAGCGGGCTGCTTGCCGTTATCGATCTCACCAGATCCGGCACCAGACGATCCTCGGACCAGTCGCCGCCGCCAATTACGTTTCCTGCACGTGCTGAAGCGATCAAAGGCCCATTTGTGCCACTGCAGAAAGATTTTCGATAGCTTTCGACGACCAGCTCACAGGCTGCTTTTGAGGCGCTATAGGGGTCATGACCACCGAGGGGGTCATTTTCACGATAGCCCCAAGGCCACTCTTTGTTGGCGTAGACCTTGTCCGTGGTAATGACGACAACTGCTTGCACGCTGGGCGTCAGGCGACAAGCCTCAAGTATGTTGGCAGTGCCCATCACATTCGTGGACCAGCTTTCAAGCGGATCGCGATAGGAGCGGCGGACAAGGGCTTGGGCGGCCAGGTGGAAGACGATCTCAGGCTGCGACTGATCAAAGGCTGCCCGCACGCACGCGGCGTCGCGAATATCGCCGCGCAGGTCAAGGGCGGGGGTATTTAACAGGCTCCAGTGGTCTGGTGAACTCTCGGGGTTCAGGCCCAGCCCGGTAACCTCTGCGCCGAGTTCTGCAAGCCATGCAGCCATCCAACTGCCTTTGAATCCCGTGTGTCCGGTGAGCAGGATCCTGCGACCGCTATAAACATCATCAAACTGTTTCATGCCCAGTGCTTCCAGGGTGGATTACCCTTGGCCCAAAGATCTTCCAGATGATTTTTATCGCGTAGCGTATCCATCGCCTGCCAGAAACCACGATGCTCGTAGGACATGAGGTCCCCTTCGCGCGCAAGGCGCATCAATGGTTCTGCCTCCCAGATGGACTGGTCTCCATCAATGTAGTCAATCACTTTGGGATCAAGTACGAAATATCCACCGTTGATCCATGCGCCGTCACCCGCTGGCTTTTCTTGAAAACTACCAACCTGGTTGCCTTGGATGTTCAATGCACCATAGCGACCAGGCGGCTGGATCGCCGTTACCGTTGCGAGTTTGCCATGTGCCTTATGGAAATCGATCAAGTGGCGGATATTCAGGTCCGCAACACCATCGCCGTAGGTAAAGCAAAACGGTTCGTCACCCAAGTGCTCTCGTACACGCTTGAGACGTCCACCGGTCATGGTTTCTTCACCGGTATTGACCAGAGTGACCCGCCATGGCTCTACGTAGCGTTGGTGAACTTCCATGGTGTTGTTGGACATGTCGAAGGTGACATCTGACATGTGCAGGAAATAGTTGGCGAAGTACTCCTTGATGACATATCCCTTATAGCCACAGCAAATGACGAAATCATTGATTCCATAATAAGAGTAGATTTTCATGATATGCCAGAGAATGGGCTTACCGCCTATCTCGATCATCGGTTTGGGACGTAGATGAGACTCTTCAGAAATACGCGTGCCCAGCCCGCCCGCCAAAATTACCGCCTTCATGGGAAACCTTACCTGTTAACGCCTATGAAAACCGCTCAATCAATCTGATGGTCACGGTTGTGACCCATAATACACGAGCGCTACAGATGGATTGGCAGACTGGCGGACTTTAGCATGGCCTTGGGTCATTAAATAGTCCTTGGCCGATGCAGGTTATTGAATTTACAAGCAAAAAAATGAACTGGTTTAATGACCTTGCATGCCTGTGTTGATTGTGGTGAGGCAGCCCTGATCGCAGCTCGGCTGTCTGATTCAGGAGGGGCAGTCTAAAAAACCTTGCTGTAACATTCAGAATGAGGCTGCCAAAATGACGGCAATTGCTCGACCCGTTTCCAATGCTGGGCGATGATTCGCTATTGCATCTCTCATGGGCGCGACCGGGTCGCTGGCGTGTTCTTTATCACAAAGATGACGTCGAAATATTTGGATGTGTTTATGCGGTTGGAGAGTGTGGATTGAGTCATAAGAAAACAGTCTTCGTTACCGGTGCAAGCGGCTTCGTGGGCTCTGCGTTGATAGAGCATCTGGTGTCAACTGGTAGTTATCAGGTGCTGGCACTTGTCCGTCGCGACGGTGTGGTTCTGCCATCAGACGCCATTCCAGTACGCGTAAGTGAAGACTATCTCGCCGGAGAGGCCCTTCCTTTTGCTGGGGTGGATGCGCTTATTCATTGCGGCGCGCGCGTTCACGTCATGTCCGATACCACGAGTGATCCGCTGGCAGAGTATCGCAAAGTCAACGTGCAAGGGACTTTGAGACTGGCAGCGCAAGCCGCGCAGGCGGGTGTCAAACGCTTCATTTTTATCAGTTCAATTAAGGTCAACGGCGAAGGCACTCAATTGGGCCAGCCTTACACGGCGGACGATCTTCCCGCTCCTTGTGATCCTTACGGGATTTCCAAGATGGAAGCCGAGCAGCAGCTTCGGCTACTTTCACAGGAAACCGGTATGGAAGTCGTTATTATTCGTCCAGTTCTGGTTTATGGGCCGGGCGTCAAGGCGAACTTTCGCAAGATGATGGAGTGGCTGAACAAAGGGGTTGCCCTGCCATTGGGGGCAATTCACAACCGGCGTAGTCTGGTAGCGCTGGATAATCTGGTTGATCTGATTGTTACGTGCCTGCACCATCCCGCAGCTGCCAACCAGACGTTCCTGGTCAGCGATGATGATGATATGTCTACGTCGGAACTATTGACGCGTATCGGGAAGGCATTAGCCAAGCCGGCCCGACTCATCCCTGTCCCCGCCACCTTGCTGCAATGGTGCATGATACTGATAGGGCGAAGGGGGGTTGGCCAGCGTGTGTGCGGGTCTTTACAGGTTGATATCAAGAAAACCCGTGATCTTCTTGGGTGGACGCCGCCTTCCACGGTAGCTGTTGCTTTACGCAAAACCGTTGAGCGTTTTAAAGGAAACTTGAAGTAGTTGGTTCGTTTAAATATGAACCTGAATTGGAGCCGTTGATGAACCACTTACTGTGGCTTGCGCCTTTCGTGGCAGCCCTTGCACTTGTATTGACTTGGTTTTTGCGGCGCTATGCGCTATCCAGAAGTTTGATCGACATACCTAACACACGCAGCTCTCACTCGATTCCAACTCCCAGGGGAGGAGGGGTTGCTATTGTTGTGAGCTTTCTAGTAATGCTGCCAGTATTTTTCATAAACGGTATGGCCCTCCCATCGGTCATCTGGGCGCTTCTGGGCGGAGGCGTTGCGGTCGCGATCCTCGGGTTTCTAGACGATCATGGTCACATTGCAGCGCGTTGGCGCTTATTGGGGCATTTCAGTGCCGCGTTGTGGGCGATCTTCTGGATCGACGGCCTGCCCGCTATCACTTTTCCGGGGGGCATGATCAATCTCAGTTGGTTTGGCAATGTCGCTGCTGTTTTTTATCTGGTATGGCTACTCAACCTTTACAATTTCATGGACGGAATTGACGGCTTAGCCAGTGTTGAGGCTATGTGTGTATGCCTGGGAGCCTGCTTAGTCTATCTATTGGGTGGTTACTCAATGCTTATTTGGTTACCGCTATTGTTAAGCATGGCAGTGCTTGGGTTTCTCTACTGGAATTTTCCGCCTGCAAAGATATTCATGGGCGATGCCGGTAGTGGTTTCCTTGGGTTCGTCCTTGGTGTGCTGTCCTTGGCGGCGGCATGGCAAAACGCAGATTTGCTGTGGGTATGGTTGATTCTTCTAGGCGTCTTTATCGTCGATGCGACCTTCACGTTGGTCCGTCGACTGGTGCGAGGTGACAAGGTATATGAGGCGCATCGCAGTCATGCCTATCAGTTTGCGTCCCGAAAAGTAGGGGGACATCTGCCAGTGACGCTTTCGGTCCTGGCGATCAACCTATTGTGGTTGACTCCCATCGCAATCGGCGTAGGTGTGTTAGGTCTAAATGGGTTGCTGGCGCTGGTCATCGCGTATGCGCCGTTGATCGCTCTAGCCGTCAAGTACAAAGCCGGCGAACTGGAAATACGTGATGTTGTTTTTCCAGCGAATGAGCTGTAGAAGCAGTAAGTCGTACACGTCATTGAAGTTAAGCATTACAGAGTTGTGACAGGTATAGGAGCGGCAGAGGTGTCTGAAGGGGTTGTGGGTAGCATCCGGTCGTATCTGGTAGGCCTTCCTCGGCGAAGGAAGCGTTTCCTGCAAGTGATTACAGACGTTTTTCTCGTCTGGGTAGCCTTGTGGCTGGCGTTTGTCGTTCGTTTAGGCGTGGACGACTTGATCAACCCTGTTGCGCAACATTTCTGGCTGTTTCTGAGCGCACCAGTAGTCGCTATCCCACTCTTCGTTCGTTTTGGAATGTATCGCGCTGTTATGCGTTACTTCGGTAACGACGCTTTGATCGTTATTATCAAAGCGGTCAGCCTTTCAGCGCTGATCCTCGGTGTGGTGGTTTACTTATACAGCAATCATCAGGCCGTCGTACCTCGCTCCATCATTTTCAACTACTGGTGGCTTAGCCTGGTAATGGTCGGAGGTTTGCGGCTGGCTATGCGGCAGTATTTTTTGGGTGATTGGTTCACGGCGGCGCAGCATGTGCCTTTTACCAGTAGAGAAGACGGTCTGCCGCGAGTTGCCATATATGGCGCGGGTGCTGCTGGAAATCAGTTGGTAGCGGCTTTGCGCATGGGGCGTGTCATGCGGCCAGTGGCCTTCATCGACGACGACGATGGTATATCTGATCGAGTAATTTCAGGTCTGCAAGTTTATAAGCCTAAACATATTCAGCGGATGATCGATGCAACAGGAGCACAGGAAATCCTGTTAGCCATTCCCTCGTCCAACAGAGGTCGGCGGCGGGAGATTTTAGGGTTCCTTGAAGGTTTTCCGTTGCATGTACGTAGTGTGCCCGGCTTCATGGACCTTGCCAGCGGGCGGGTAAAGGTGGATGACATTCAGGAAGTCGATATCGCGGACTTGCTGGGGCGGGATGCTGTTCCGGCGCAAGCAGAGCTCCTGGAGCACTGTATTACGCGGCAGAGCGTCCTCGTGACTGGGGCTGGTGGGTCTATAGGCTCTGAGTTATGTCGCCAGATTCTGACGTTGAATCCGACGACGTTATTATTACTGGAACATAGCGAATTCAATCTCTACAGCATTATGTCTGAGCTTGAGCAGCGTATCGCTCGCGAGTCGCTCTCCGTTCGACTGTTACCGATCCTGGGATCTGTACGTAACCAGAATAAGTTACTGGATATAATGAAAACGTGGCACGTCGATACTGTCTATCACGCGGCGGCGTATAAGCATGTGCCCATGGTCGAGCACAACATTGCAGAAGGCGTATTGAACAATGTGATCGGTACGTTGAACACTGCTCAAGCCGCTCTAAAATCCGGCGTTTCTAACTTTGTACTTATTTCAACCGACAAGGCCGTACGTCCCACGAACATCATGGGCAGCACCAAGCGTCTTGCAGAGTTGACTCTTCAAGCTCTCAGCCGGGAACTGGCGCCTGTGCTGTTCGGCGAAAAAACTAATATTTCCCACGTCAACAAAACCCGTTTCACCATGGTTCGCTTCGGTAACGTGCTGGGTTCTTCCGGTTCCGTAATCCCGCTGTTTCACAAACAGATCAAGTCGGGGGGGCCTATCACGGTTACTCATCCGAAAATCACGCGTTACTTCATGACGATCCCTGAAGCCGCACAGTTGGTGATTCAGGCCGGTTCCATGGGCCAGGGCGGTGATGTTTTCGTGTTGGACATGGGCGAACCAGTAAAAATCGTTGAGCTCGCCGAGAGGATGGTCCACCTCTCCGGTTTAAGCGTGCGCTCCGATAGAAATCCTCAAGGCGATATTGCCATTGAGTTCACCGGATTACGCCCTGGTGAAAAGCTTTACGAAGAGTTGCTGATTGGTGACCACGTTGTCGCTACTCAGCACCCTATGATCATGAGCGCCAACGAAGACTACCTGTCCTGGGATGTACTCAAAGGCAAGCTGACAGAGTTGTTGACTGCTGTGGATCAGGACGACTACACCCGCGTCCGCCAACTTCTGCGCGACACCGTCAGTGGCTATTGCCCAGACGGCGAAATCGTCGACTGGATCTACCAGCAGCGGCGCTTGGAACCGTGATTTAACACTCTGTTACTCAAGCATTTTTGCCAAATCTCCAGCATCACCTAAGTTTGAAAAGCAGCTTCGGAAAAGCTGCTTTTCTCTCAACGATGTCATGGAGCGTCACCAATGCAAAACACCTACCTCACCTCCTTAATCTTCGCCTTCCTCACCACCCTCTCCGTCGCCACCAACGCAGCCCCGTCCATCAAACCCGAAGCCCAAACCCCGATCACCGCCCAGATGACCCAGGGCGAGCAATCTACCAAGGTCAACCTGAACGCCGCCGACGCCGAAACCCTGCGCCGTGACCTCTTCGGTATCGGTGCCGCTAAAGCCAAGGCGATCATCGCCTATCGCGACAGCAATGGTCCGTTCACGGCGGTGGATGAGTTGTTGGAAGTAAAGGGGATCGGCAAGGCGTTGCTGGAGAAGAATCGCGATAGGTTGGCCATCAACTGATCTATCCAGGAGGCCGGTCATTGATCGGCCTTTTTAGCCTCCGGGTTCTGCGTTTTCAGGCGTTCGCGCACCACGGCCATGATCCTTGTTGCCAATTGAGGGTCTTCAACACTCCTGGCCAGTACCAATGCGCCCACCAGTGTCGACATCATCACCAGGCTCTCTGCATCACACCGCTCCTCTCCCAATGCTGTTTCTATTTGCTTGAGCCTTGCGTCGAGCACCTTGTCCGTTGTCGCGCTGGGTTGGCCTCTCAGTCCCAGCTCTGAAGACATCGTTGGCAACGGGCAGCCCTGGTCCGGGGAGGTCAGGTGCCATTCCGACAGGTAACTGTCGATAAACGCGCTCAATGGCTGCTCCTGGCTGAACAGCATGTCGCAATGGGCGTCCAGGTCTGCAGCCGCCGCCTGCAGGGCTGTCTCCACCAACTCGCCCTTGGATTTGAAATGCGCGTAAAAGCCGCCATGGGTCAGGTTCAAGGCTTTCATCAGTGGCTGCAGGCCGGTGGCGTCGATGCCATCGCGGCGAAAGCGCGCAGAGGCTTCCTTGATGATGCGTTGGTGGGTTTGGGCTTTGTGGTTTTGTGAATAACGCATGGGGCAGCCTCGATTACAGGCGGGCATTTTAACCAACTTGATCTTTTTTACACACTCGTCGGCATGCAGGGCGTTGGCATGAAATGTGATTACATCTAGACGGAAGATTGTTCAACAATCGTGAGGTGGTCATGACGCTCAGTTTGTCTTTAGCCGACCAGATTGCCCTGGAGCTGCGTGCCGACATTATTGCGGGGCGGTTATTGCCAGGCATGGCATTGGTGGAGGTGGATCTGGTCAAGGCCTACAGTGCGTCGCGCAATACGATTCGCGAAGCCTTGCACCGTTTGGGGCAGGAGGGGTTGACCCGTTATGTGCGTAACAAGGGCGTTATGGTGCGGCGGTTGGAGCGGGAGGAAGTCCGCGACCTGTTTGTAGTCCGCCGTACCCTGGAGTTGCAGGCCATCGCTGGAAGCGATGCCTTGACGCACGAGCAATCCGAACGCCTGCAAAATGCCATTGACGCCACCACCCTGGCCCGTGAGCGCGAGGATTGGCGTGCAGTGGCCACCCACAGTTTGCTGTTCCATCAGCACATCGTCGGGTTGATGGGCAGCCCGTTGTTCGATGAGTTTTTTGCCCAGGTCATCGCCCAGTTGCGCCTGGTGTTTTGTGCCGCGCCTGATGAGCAACGTTTCCAGTCGCCCTGGCTGGAGCGTGACCGTGAGATTTATCAATGGCTGGTCAAGCACGACAAATTGGCTGCAGGGGAGGCAATGAGCCTGTACCTGGATGATTCGGAACGCCTGTCCTTGGCCCTGTTTACCCACTCCTGATCGAGGATCTGCATCATGTACAAAGACTATCCGGCCGCTTATCAGGTCAGCAAGGGTTCGGCGTTGCAGGTCGACGCGGCATTTTACGAGCGCATTCGTGACCGAAAAGATCAGCGCAGCTTGATCGAGCAGTTCGAGGTACCGATTCGCACGGGCAGGGCGTGGAAGGTGCCCGCCGGGCATGTGTTTCGTGTTACCACGCCCGTGGGCCCGCAGGTGGGGGACTTCAATGTGTGGAACGCCAATGACCCCCGCGAACGTCTTTGGGCTGCACGTACCCGTCAGTTGCAGGGGGCGCATGTGAGCACTCATGACCGGCTATGGTCGAATCTGCCATTTCTAAGGCCCCTGGTGACCATCACCGATGACAGCCTGGCCAGTTACGGCATCGATGAGCACGGCGGGCGTCTGCATGACTTGCTCGGTACGCGCTGCGATCCCTATGTGAACCGCATGCTCACCGGCGAGGACTTCCATCACCATTGCCACTCAAACCTGACCCGCGCGGTATTACCCCACGGTCTGACGGAATTCGACGTGCATGACGTGCTGAATATTTTCCAGTGCACGGGCCTCAATCACGACGACATGTATTTCATGAAAGCCTGCCCGGCGCAGAAGGGCGATTACCTTGAGTTCTTTGCCGAGATTGATTTGCTCTGCGCGCTGTCGACGTGCCCGGGCGGGGATTTGTCCCTGCCGATGTGGGGGCCGGATGCGCAGGATCCGCTGACGGTGTGCCGTCCGTTGGGGGTTGAGATTTATCGGTTGGAGGACGAGTTGCTGGACGGCTGGAGCCAGCCGGAGCGTGCTGCCTATAAAGGGCAGCACGGGTTGCAGATTGCCAAGGCGGATTGGGAGTAAACGGTCCTAGCGATCCTGCGCGTCCTTGGCGTCCGCCTGGGAGTTGCGCTCGGCCACGCGTTTGCGTTGTTCGTCGGTGAGTTCCACCTTGTTGGCGCTGTCACGCAGCATCATCAGCCCTCCGACGATCGACCCGATCGCAACTACCATAATCAACCACGCATACCACGGCATAAGGCTCTCCTTGAGGCAGATTACCGTCGGAGAATTTTCCCACGGTAATAACTACTTTGAGTGACGGGCTTTCTGAGTAGTTCAGTGTAGGCCCGTTCTGCCTCGAAACCTTAGAGCCCGGTCAACATTGCGTCTGCCGGCGCATCGGCACGGTCCTGCGCGGTCATCTGGAAGTAGATGAAACCCACGGCCATAAAGCCGAGGAAGATCAGCCCGATCAGCGTGTTGAACCACGCCATGGCCACCAGGCACACCACGGCCAGCGCCAGCGCAATGCCGGGCACGATCGGATAACCCGGCGCGCGGAAGGTACGTTCCAGCAGCGGCTCGGTCTTACGCAGTTTGAACAGGCTGAGCATGCTCATGATGTACATCACAATCGCACCGAACACCGCCATGGTGATCATCGCCGCGGTCAATGTCATGCCACCCAGGTTGATCAGGCCATCGCTGTAGATGGCGGCGATGCCGACCACGCCACCGGCGATGATTGCCCGGTGTGGTGTCTGAAAGCGCGATAATTTGGCGAGGAAGGAGGGCAGGTAACCGGCGCGGGCCAGGGCGAAGAACTGGCGCGAGTAGCCCAGGATAATGCCGTGGAAGCTCGCCACCAGGCCGAACAGGCCGATCCAGACCAGCATGTGCAGCCAGCCGGAGTTGTCGCCCACCACGGTTTTCATCGCCTGCGGCAGTGGATCGTTGATGTTCGACAGGGTGCGCCAATCGCCCACGCCGCCGGCGAAGAACATCACGCCCATGGCCAGGATCACCAGGGTCAGGATGCCGCTGATGTAGGCTTTTGGAATGGTGCGCTTCGGATCTTTCGCTTCCTCGGCTGCCATGGCCGCGCCTTCGATGGCCAGGAAGAACCAGATGGCAAACGGAATCGCCGCGAACATCCCCGCAATCGCCGGGGCGCCGAAGGTGTCGGAACCGGCCCAGCCATTCAAGGCAAAGTTGCTGAAGCTGAACGCGGGCGCAACCACGCCCATGAACACCAGCAGTTCCGCGACGGCGAGCACGCACACCACCAACTCGAAGGTAGCGGCCAGTTTCACCCCGAGAATGTTCAGGCCCATGAAGACGATGTAGGCACCGACGGCCGCATGTTTGGGGTCCAGGGCCGGGAACTGCACATTCAGATAAGCGCCGATGGCCAAGGCGATGGCGGGCGGGGCGAAGACAAATTCGATCAGGGTGGCGAGGCCAGCGATCAATCCGCCTTTCTCCCCAAACGCCCGACGACTGTAGGCAAACGGCCCGCCTGCGTGAGGAATGGCGGTAGTCAGCTCGGTGAAACTGAAAATAAAGCAGGTGTACATCGCGGCGACCATCAACGAGGTCACCAGGAAGCCCAAGGTGCCAGCAACGCCCCAGCCGTAGCTCCAGCCGAAGTATTCCCCGGAAATCACCAGCCCGACGGCAATGCCCCATAAATGCAGGGTGCCCAAGGTGGGTTTGAGTTGTGTGTTCATCGTGCTGCGCTCCCTGAACGGTTTGGAATGATTCAAGGTGTTGCAGCGGCCATGCCAGCCTGAGAATCATTGTCGTAAAGCGGCGCAACTGTCGTGTGGGGGATGGTTTGGCGTTTGAAATTTGCCGGCGTCGCACCACATAGGTGCGGCGGTGACGGTGCCGACGCTATCGGGAGCAAGCCCCTCCCACAGGCTGACTGGCGCTCAGCATGACAGCTTGGTCAAGTGTGGGAGGGGGCTTGCTCCCGATAGCGCCCGCCCGGACGCTGCAAACCCCCCGTGTAAACCGCGCATAAACCCACTCTTTACGCCATCTTTACGCCCCGCCCACCCCCTCGCTCTCGTTCCTTTACGCCACTCCTGCGGACAATTGCCCCACACGCGGCACTCGCCGCTAAACGGAGAGACTTCCATGAGCGTTCTGGACGGGGTGTCACTGCTATTGGCCGTGGCGCTGTTCATTTATCTGCTGGTTGCGCTGTTACGCGCGGATCGGAACTAGGAGCTGGCCATGCACAGTTATGACTATTGGCTGATCATTGCCTTCTTTGCCGTGGTACTGGTGCCGGCACCGTTCCTGGGGCGGTTCTACTACAAGGTGATGGAAGGCCAGCGCACGTGGCTGAGCCCGGTGCTGGGGCCTGTCGAAAAAGCCTGTTATCGCCTGTCGGGGGTGGATGAACATCAGGAACAAAGCTGGCAGAAATACATGCTGGCCTTGCTCGCGTTCAACCTCGCGGGCTTTTTGCTGTTGTTCGCGATCCTGCTGTTCCAGGACTATCTCCCACTGAACCCGCAGAAATTGCCGGGCCAGGAATGGACCCTGGCCTTCAATACTGCGGTCAGTTTCATGACCAACACCAACTGGCAGTCCTACAGCGGTGAGGCATCCCTGAGCTACCTCAGCCAGATGGCTGGCCTGACCGTGCAGAACTTCGTCAGTGCGGCCACCGGCCTGGCCGTCCTGGTCGCGCTGTGCCGTGGGATCGGGCGCAAATCCGCCAGGACCCTGGGTAACTTCTGGGTCGACATGACCCGCGCCACGCTCTACGGCCTGCTGCCGTTGTGCCTGGTGCTGGCGCTGTTCCTGGTGTGGCAGGGCGTACCGCAAACCTTCGCGCACTATGTGGATGCCGTGACCCTGCAAGGCGTGGATCAAGTGATCCCCCTGGGCCCGGCAGCCAGCCAGATTGCGATCAAGCAACTGGGCACCAACGGCGGCGGCTTCTTCGGCGTCAACTCGGCGCACCCGTTTGAAGACCCGACCGCCTGGGCCAACCTGTTCGAAGTGGCTTCGATCATCCTGATCCCGGTGGCGTTGGTATTTACCTTCGGTCACTACGTGAAAGACCTGCGCCAGAGCCGCGCGATCCTTGGCTGCATGCTGGCGCTGTTCCTGATCGGCGGCGCCACTTCCCTGTGGTCCGAATACCAGCCCAACCCGACCTTGAACAACCCGGCCGTCGAGCAGACCGCACCGCTGGAAGGCAAGGAGGCGCGCTTCGGCACCACCGGCACCGTGTTGTGGTCGGTGACCACCACCGCGGCGTCCAACGGTTCCGTTAACGGCATGCAAGACAGCCTCAACCCTCTCAGTGGGATGGTGGCGCTGGTCAACATGATGGTCGGCGAAGTGATCTTCGGCGGCGTCGGCGCCGGTATGTACGGCATGTTGCTCAACGTGTTGATCGCGGTGTTCCTGGCCGGCCTGATGATCGGCCGCACCCCGGAATACCTGGGCAAGAAACTCCAGGCCAAGGAAGTGCAACTGCTGGTTGTGACCCTGCTGGTGATGCCGGTGGGCGTGCTGGTATTGGGGGCCATCGCCGCGAGCCTGCCCGGCCCTGCTGGCGCCATCAGTAACCCTGGCCCTCACGGTTTCAGCCAGTTGCTGTACGCCTACACCTCGGCCAGCGCCAACAACGGCTCGGCGTTCGGTGGTTTCAGTGCCAACACGCCGTTCCACAACCTGATGCTGGGCCTGGGCATGTTGATCGGCCGCTTCGGCTACATCCTCCCGGTACTGGCCCTGGCCGGCAGTCTGGCGATGAAGAAGACCGCACCGATTGGCCAGAACAGCTTCCCGACCCATGGTCCGCTGTTCGTGACCCTGTTGACCGTGACTATTTTGCTGGTGGGCGGCCTGACTTTCCTGCCGACGCTGGCGCTGGGGCCCATCGCTGAACACTTGAGCATGGGCTTCTAAAAAGGGGATATGAACATGAATATGCCTGCAAAAAACGCGGCCCCGGTCAAAACCCAGGAACCCGCCAAAACCGCCGTCTCGGCCCTGTGGCGCCCGGCGCTGGTCCAGGCGTTCGTCAAGCTGGACCCGCGCCAGTTGCAACGCTCGCCGGTGATGCTGGTGGTCGAGCTGACCGCCATCCTCACCACCGTGCTGTGCTTTGTGCCCGACACCGCCGTACCGACGTATGTGGCCGTGCAAATCGCCGTGTGGCTGTGGTTCACCGTGCTGTTCGCCAACTTCGCCGAAGCCTTGGCCGAAGGGCGTGGCAAGGCCCGTGCCGACAGCCTCAAGGCCGGCAGCGAAGGCCTGAGCGCACGGCGTAAGGAAGCCGATGGCAGCTTCAAGGTCGTGCCGGCCACCAGCCTGCGTAAAGGTGATGTGGTGCGTGTGGCCGCCGGGGAAATGATCCCCGGCGACGGCGAGGTCATCGAAGGCATCGCAGCGGTCAACGAAGCGGCGATCACCGGTGAATCCGCACCGGTGATCCGCGAGTCCGGCGGCGATCGCTCGGCCGTCACCGGCAACACGCGGCTGGTCTCGGACTGGCTGCTGATCCGCATCACCGCCAACCCCGGCGAGTCCACCCTGGACCGCATGATCGCCCTGGTCGAAGGCGCCAAGCGTCAGAAAACCCCCAACGAAGTCGCGCTGGATATCCTGCTGATCGGCCTGACCCTGATCTTCCTGCTGGTGGTCGTGACCTTGCAGCCCTTCGCCCACTTTGCCAATGGCAGCTTGCCCCTGGTGTTTTTGGTCGCACTGCTGGTGACGCTGATTCCTACCACCATCGGCGGCTTGTTGTCGGCCATCGGTATTGCCGGCATGGACCGCCTGGTGCGCCTCAATGTGATCGCCAAGTCCGGCCGTGCCGTGGAAGCGGCCGGTGACGTGCACGTGTTGCTGCTGGACAAGACCGGCACCATCACCTTCGGTAACCGTCGGTGCGCGGCGGTGGTTGCGGCGCCTGGCGTCAGCGGCAAGGAAGTGGCCGAAGGGGCGTTGTTTGCTTCTTTGGCCGATGACACGGCAGAAGGCAAATCCATTGTCGAATACCTGCGGGCTCTGCACCCGCAGGCCGAGCCATCCCTGGATGAACTCACCGCCGTACCGTTCAGCGCCGAGACCCGCTTGTCCGGTGTCGACTACCAGGGTCGCGTGTTCCGCAAAGGCGCAGTGGATTCGTTGCTGGCGTTTATCGGCCAGCCACGCGGCGACCTGCAACCGGCATTGGCGCGGGAAATCGACAAGATCGCCCAGAGCGGCGGCACACCCTTGCTGGTGTGTGCCGACGGCAAATTGCTCGGTGCGATCCACCTCAAGGACGTGGTCAAGCCCGGTATCCGCGAACGTTTCGCCGAGCTGCGCAAGCTGGGCATTCGTACGGTGATGGTCACCGGTGACAACCCGCTGACGGCCGCTGCGATTGCTGCCGAAGCCGGTGTGGATGACGTGCTGGCCGAAGCGACCCCGGAGAAAAAACTCGCGCGCATCCGTCACGAGCAAAACGACGGCCGCCTGGTGGCGATGTGCGGCGACGGTGCCAACGACGCCCCGGCACTGGCCCAGGCGGACGTCGGCATGGCGATGAACGACGGCACCCAGGCCGCCCGCGAGGCCGCCAATATGGTCGACCTCGACAGCGACCCCACCAAGCTGCTGGACGTGGTGCAGATCGGCAAGGAGTTGCTGGTGACTCGCGGCGCGTTGACCACCTTTTCCATCGCCAATGATGTGGCCAAGTACTTCGCGATCCTGCCGGCGTTGTTCGCCTCGATCTACCCGCAGTTGGGCGTGCTCAACGTGATGCACTTGCAGAGCCCCCAGAGCGCGATTCTCTCGGCCATCGTCTTCAACGCGCTGATCATCGTGGTGCTGATTCCCCTGGCGCTGCGCGGTGTGCGTGTGCAGGCCGCGAGTGCGGCGGCGTTGCTGCGGCGCAACCTGCTGATCTATGGCCTGGGCGGGTTGCTGGTGCCGTTCGTGGGCATCAAGGCGATCGACATGCTGCTGACCGCGCTGCACCTGGTGTGACCCGATGCCTGTGGGCGCCACCCCGGTGCCCACAGGTTGCAAAGACCGAATTGAGGAATTTGAAATGTCCAACATAATCCGCCCGGCCCTGAGCCTGCTGGTGCTCATGACCCTGATCACCGGCGTGGCCTACCCACTGGTGGTGACCGGTGTCGCCCAAGTCGCCTTCCCTGACCAGGCCAACGGCAGCCTGGTGCGCGATGCCAGCGGCAAGGTGCGTGGCTCCAGCCTGATCGCCCAGGAGTTTACCGGTGACAGCTGGTTCCATCCGCGCCCTTCGGCAGGGGCCTTTGCGACGGTTTCCAGCAGCGCCAGTAACCTCGGCCCCAGCAACCCGGCCTTGGCCACCCGCGTGTTCGATGACGCGAACAAACAGTTGGTGCCCGGCCAGGGCCCGGTGCCTTTGGTGTCGCTGACTACCTCCGGCAGCGGTCTTGATCCACACTTGCCACCCCAGGCGATTGCCTATCAACTGGCACGGGTGGCTGCCGCGCGAAATGTGCCGGTATCGACCCTGCAACGGTTGATGGATGAACATATCGAAAGCCCGCTGGTGGGGCCGCCAGTGGTGAATGTGCTGGCGCTGAACATGGCGTTGGAAAAGCTGTAACCCGATCAATACCTGAAGGACACTGCCCGCATGAGCGACTCCGGCCGCGCCGATGCCCTGCTAGCCGATCTACCCCGGGACGGCCGTGGCCGGCTCAAAGTTTTCCTCGGCGCCGCGCCGGGTGTGGGCAAGACCTACGCCATGCTCCAGGCTGCCCACACCCAACTGCGCCAGGGCGTCAAACTGATCGCCGGCGTGGTTGAAACCCACGGCCGAGCCGAGACCGAAGCCTTGCTCAGCGGCCTGCCGCAACAACCGTTGTTGCGCAGCGAATACCGTGGCGTGATGCTCGAAGAAATGGACCTCGATGGCCTGCTCGCCGCCAAGCCCAAGCTGGTGCTGGTGGACGAACTGGCCCACAGCAACGCCCCCGGCAGCCGCCATGAAAAGCGCTGGCAAGACATCCAGGAACTGCTCGCCGCCGGCATCAACGTGTTTACCACGGTCAACGTCCAGCACCTGGAAAGCCTGAATGACCAGGTCCGCGGGATCACCGGTGTGCAGGTCCGCGAAACCTTGCCGGATTGGGTGTTGCAGGAGGCCGACGAACTGCTGCTGATCGACCTGCCGTCCCGCGAACTGCTCGAGCGTCTGCGCGACGGCAAAGTGTATGTGCCGGAGCAGGCCCGCGCCGCCATCGATGCGTTCTTTACCCAGACCAACCTGATGGCCCTGCGCGAGCTGGCGATGCAGACCGCCGCTGCCCACGTTGATGACGATTTGGCCCAGGGCTATCGCCAGCTCGGCCAGGCGGCGCCGGCGGTGCGTGGGCGTTTGTTGGTGGGCGTGGATGGCGATGCGCAAGCCGAACGCCTGGTGCGCCATGCCAGTCGCGTCGCCCAGCGCCGGCATTTGCCGTGGAGCCTGGTGCATATCGACAACGGCCGTGCGCGGGATGAGCAGGCCCGCCTGCGCCTGCAAAACGCCCAGCAATTGGCCGAGCGTCTTGGTGGCGAAGTGGTGCTGCTGCGGGCGGGGGAGGTGGCCAAGACCTTGATCCAGCATGCCGCCGAACGCCGCGCCAGCCTGCTGTTGGTGGGGCAGTCGCGAATGCGTTGGCGGCGTCGCCTGTTCGGTGGCGGCTTGGCGGCGCGGTTGTTGCGTAATGCCCGGGGCTTGGAAATCAACGTCCTCGACAGCGACGATGTGCCCGCAGCCCCACGCTTGCCGGATGTGCGCGGCCTGGTGTGGTTCGATTACGCCTTGGCCGTGGTTGCGACCGTCGTCGCCGCCGCTGTGGCCTGGGCCGTGTCCAGCGTATTGCCGTTGCCGAATATCTCGCTGGTGTTTCTCGCTGCCGTGCTGCTGGTGGCGGTGCGCAGCAGCCTGGGGCCGTCCCTGGTGTGTGCGGCGTTGTCGTTCCTGACCTATGACTTCCTGTTTATCCCGCCGAATTTCTCCTTCGCCATCCAGCGCGAAGAGGATGTACTGACGCTGTTGTTCTTCCTGCTGATGGCGGCGCTCACCGGCAACCTTGCTGCGCGCCAGCGCCGGCAGTTGCAGGCGTTGCGCGACACTCAGGAAGAAACCGGCGAACTGCTCGACCTGTCGCGCAAACTCACCGCCGCCACCGACCGCCAGGCGGTGATCAGTGCCGCCGCCCACCATCTGGAAGGCTGGAGCGACCTGGATCTGTGCCTGGTCAATCGCGACGGCCAGGGTGGCTGGAAAGTCGAGACCGGCGGCCCGCTGACCTTCACCGAAGCCGAACGGGCTGCGGCCGATTGGGCCTGGCAGCATGACCAGCCGGCAGGCATGGGCACCGGCACCTTGCCGTTCGGGCGCTGGTGGTGGTGGCCGTTGTCGGGCGAAGAAGGCCCGCTCGGGTTGCTCGGCGTCAGTGCCAAGCCGGGCCTGGAATTGAGCGGCCAACGCCGTCGCTTGCTGACCGCCTTGAGCCAGCCCCTGGCCCAGGCCCTGGCGCGGGCACAGTTGGCCCAGGAGCTGGAATCCGCCCGTTTGCATGGCGAAACCGAGCAACTGCGCAGTGCCTTGCTGGCGTCGGTGTCCCACGATTTGCGCACACCGTTGACTTCCATGCGCGGCAGTATCGACAGCCTGCTGGCGCTCGGCGAAGCCATCCCCCTGGAGGATCGTCGCGAGTTGCTCGAAGGCACCCGCGATGAGGCCGAGCGCCTGGACCGCTATATCCAGAACCTGCTGGACATGACGCGACTGGGCCATGGCGCGCTGAAGCTGGCGCGGGACTGGGTGTCGCCCGGCGATATTGTCGGCAGTGCGCTCGGGCGTTTGCGCGCGGTGCTGGCGCCGCTGCAGGTGAGCACCGATGTGCCCGCGGAGTTGCCGCTGCTCTATGTCCATGCCGCGTTGATCGAACAGGCACTGGTCAATGTATTGGAAAACGCCGCGCGCTTTTCACCGCCCCACGGTCGATTGCAACTGAGCGCCGGCGTCTCGGATAACCGATTGTTTTTCGCCGTGGCGGATGAGGGGCCCGGTATTCCTGAAGATGAGCGGGCGAAGATCTTCGACATGTTCTACACCGCCGCACGCGGTGATCGAGGCGGGCAGGGCACCGGCCTCGGCCTGGCGATCTGCCAGGGCATGGTCGGCGCCCATGGTGGGCATATCAGCGTGGCCGATGGCATTGAGGGGCGCGGTACCTGCATCACGCTGTTCCTGCCGTTGCCGACACAGCCTGGCCTGGAAGGCGAGGCGTGAGCTACCCTGTTTTCTCTACGGATTTTGATTGGACACCATGAGCCAGACCGCGACGATTTTAGTCATTGATGACGAACCGCAGATCCGCAAATTCCTGCGCATCAGCCTGGCCTCCCAAGGTTACAAAGTGATCGAGGCCGGCACCGGCAACGAAGGCCTGGCCCAGGCGGCGTTGAGCAAACCCGACTTGCTGGTGCTCGACCTGGGCCTGCCGGACATGGACGGCCAGCAGGTGTTGCGCGAGTTTCGTGAGTGGTCGACGGTGCCGGTACTGGTGCTGTCGGTGAGGGCCAGCGAAGGGCAGAAAGTCGAAGCCCTCGACGGTGGCGCCAATGATTATGTCACCAAGCCCTTCGGCATCCAGGAGTTCCTGGCCCGCGTGCGCGCCTTGTTGCGACAGGCGCCGGTGGGCGAGACCCAGGAAGCGGCGCTGCAGTTTGGCCCCTTGACGGTGGACCTGGCCTATCGCCGCGTGCTGCTGGACGGCGCCGAGGTGGCACTGACCCGCAAGGAATACGCGGTGCTGGCACAACTGGCGCGGCATCCGGGGCGGGTGATTACCCAACAGCAACTGCTCAAGGATATCTGGGGCCCGACCCACACCGAAGACAGTCACTACCTGCGGATTGTGGTGGGGCATCTGCGCCAGAAGCTGGCGGACGATCCGACCCAGCCGAGGTTTATCGTGACCGAGGCTGGAGTGGGGTATCGATTGTTGAGTGCCTGAGGCGATCTGTCAGCCTCTCTGTGGTTCTGTGGTTCTGTGGTTCTGTGGTTCTGTGGTTCTGTGGATTCTGTGGTGAGCGGGCTTGCCCCGCGCTGGGCTGCGTAGCAGCCCCAAAACCAGGCCCAAAGGAGTACCTGACACTGCGCGTTCCTCATTGAGTGGGGCCGCTGCGCAGCCCAACGCGGGGCAAGCCCGCTCACCACGGCTCTAGCGACACAGCTGTCTCAGCGCTGCTCACTCTCATAGCGATCCAGGGTATCACTGGCAATTTCCCGCCCAAGTGCGATCAACTCCGGCGCCTTGTAGAACTCGAAAAACCGGCACACCCGCTTCGGCACGTTGATCAGCACATCCGGCGGGTAGCCGGCGATCTTGTATTGCGCCAGCGAAGTCTGCATCACCTCGAAACTCTGGTTGATCAGATCCAGCAATGACGCCGGCCCGACGTTATCGATGATGAATGAACCGGTGGCCGACTTCGGCGCCCCCGGCTTTTCCGGTGCGGCGGCGGGTTGCTGGGATTCGGGTTCGGCCGACTCCAGCCACGGATTGATCTCGGCCGCCTGGGCCTGCAAGGCTTCCTGCTCAAGTTTCATCAACTGCTCGGCCTGCTTGCGGCGAAACGGCAGGTGCGAACCCAGTGATTTCGCCAGGCTGTTGAAGCGGCTCTTGAACGCCGGCGGGCGCTGGATCACCGGCAAATGGTAGTGTTTCTGGTTGGTGGCGTTGAGGTTGACCGCGATAATCAAGTCACAATGGCTCGACACCACCGGCACGATCGGCAGCGGGTTGAGCAGGCCGCCGTCCACCAGCATGCGGTTGCCTTGCATCACCGGGGTGAACAGGCTGGGAATCGCTGCCGAGGCGCGCATGGCCTGGTGCAGGCAGCCTTCCTGGAACCAGATTTCCTGCTGGTTGGTCAGGTCGGTGGCGACGGCGGTGTAGGGGATGCGCAGCTCTTCGATAGTGATCTCGCCGACGATCTTGCGGATTTGCCCGAAGACCTTTTCGCCACGAATCGCCCCAAGGCGGAAACTCACGTCCACCAGGCGCAGCACGTCGAGATAGTCGAGGCTTTCAATCCAGTTTCGATACTCGTCCAGTTTGCCGGCGGCGTAGATCCCGCCCACCACGGCACCCATGGAGCAACCGGCGATACAGGCGATGTCGTAGCCGCGCCGTTCGATTTCCTCGATCACCCCGATATGGGCGTAGCCCCGGGCCCCGCCGGAACCCAACACCAAGGCAACACGTTTCTTCATGGTCGATGTCCTTCATAAACGGGGGTCCACAATGCGCCTATTTTGGGGGCCGCTTCAATCTTCGTTGCGCCTGGCAATATTTTTCAAGAATAGCGCCCAGGCTCGGGTATGCTCTGGCAATAGGTACTACCGATTTCAGGCTAAGGACAAGGCACTTTTTCTTGTAGGCAACGTCTACAGGCGTACGACTGTTTTTCTTTATTTTGAGGTGTCATCGATGAAAGCCTGGATGTGTGTGCCTGTGATCATGTTGGCCCTGGCGGGTTGTGCCGGGAAAACCGCATACCGCGACAGCTGTGGCTCGCAATTGGATGCCGCTTGGAAAGAGCTCGACCTGGCCAAGGCCGAAGGTTTTGCCGGCACCGTCAGCTACTCCAAGGCCTTGTCGTTGTTGACTGGCGCCAAGACCCAGCAGCAATTCGAGGCGTTTGAAGGCTGCTCCAACAAGGCCGAAAAAGCTCGGTTCTATATTCGTGAGTCGCGCGCCGGGCGTTAACGTGCAGCGCAGAGTGGGATTTTTCATCTGAGAGTGAGGGCGGGATGTCAGCTTTGGTCGATCAGTTAGTCGCTCAGGTCATTGGCCTGGAAGTAGGGTTACTGAGCTGCCAGGCTCGCCTCGCTGCCGTCACCGATGATGAAGCCCTGCATGATCTGCGCACCACCGTGCGCCGCCTGCGCAGCCTGTTGCGTCCTTTGCGCGGGCTGCCGGGTGTGGAACAGCTTGAATTGGCCGCCGGTACGGTCGGCCAGTTAACGACGCCGCTGCGCGACCGAGAGGTGCTGGCGGCGTATTTGCATCAGCATGGTTATCACGAGGCCGCTGATCGACGCCTGCGCCTGCAACCCGACGCCTATCGCCAGGTGGCACAAGGCCCGGAAGTTGCCCATCTGCTGCTGATCCTTGATGCATTCCCGCGCTTTATCCGCGCCTCGGAGCATCAGAAATTGCTCAAGGGTTTGCGACCGCGCATCGAGAAGCGCCTGGCCAGGCAATGGCAGAAACTCGATCAAGCGCTGAAAGATCCAGACCATGATCGCCACCGTTTGCGCTTGTTGATCAAGCGTGTGCGCTATGCCGCCGAGGCTTACCCCCAGCTGGATAAGTTGCCCGCCAATGCCCTGCCACGCCTGAAGAAAGCCCAAGCGGCACTGGGTGATTGGCATGACTGCTGGCAATGGTTGGCCCAGGCCGAACATCAAGCTGATCTGCAGCCCTGTGTTGCGATTTGGCATCGCACCATGGCCAAGGCCGAAGGGCAGGCGGATCGCGTGCTGGACAAACTCAGCGCGGATTGTTTCTAAAGCGGTCCGGCTTTTGGCCGGAATGAGCGCTGTACCTTGCCCGCGCGCTGGTTAAGATCGCCCATCTGTTTCTTTTGATGTGAGGTCGCCATGCGCTTTAGTGATTTGCTCGACGCCGCCCGAAGCAACCCGCAGGATGTCACCATTCCCGCTGAATGGGCCCAGGGCCGCGCCACGTTCGGTGGCCTGGTTGCTGCGTTGCAATACGAAGCCTTGCGCGCCCAGGTACCGACGGGCCGCCCATTGCGCTCGCTCGCGATCACCTTCGTTGGCCCGGTCGCGCCCGATGTACCCGCCAGCTATCAAGTCGAAGTGTTGCGTGAAGGCAAGGCGGTCAGCCAGTTGCTCGGCCGTGTTGTGCAGAACGGTGAGGTCGCGACCCTGGTACAGGCAAGTTTTGGCGCATCCCGCGAGTCGGAAATCGATGTGGCCAGCGAGCCGCCGCCGACGTTCAAGCACTGGGATGAGTGCCAGGAACTGCCCTATATCAAGGGCGTCACGCCTGAGTTCATGCGCCACCTGGCGATGCGCTGGAGCGTTGGCGGTTTGCCGTTTACCGGGAATAAATCCCGCGAGATGGGCGGTTGGGTTCGTTTGCGCGGGGATGTGAAGGAAGAACCGCTGACCGAAGCGCATATCCTCGCCCTGGTCGACGCCTGGCCACCGGCGTTACTGCCGCACCTGAAAAAGCCCGCTCCGGGCAGCACCCTGACCTGGACCATCGAATTCATCCAGCCCTTGCAGGATCTGACGACCCTGGACCGGTGCCAGTATCACGTCAGCATCGAGCATGCGCGCGACGGCTATGGCCACGCCGCCGCCGCGCTGTGGAGTCCAACGGGCGCGTTGATCGCCCTCAGCCGCCAGACCGTGGTCGTCTTCGCCTGATCGTCAGTGGCGGTGGCGCAGCCGCCAGGCACGCCACCAGCCACCGCTCAACACAAAGCGCGGGAACGTCAGGAACTGCTCGACCACCAGGCGCTGTACTGCGTCTTTACGATCACTGAACGGCTCACCGGCTTCGGCTTCCAGGCTATGGCCATGACGCTGCAACGCCAGGCCTGCGAGGATGCCGACTACGCCAATGGCGAAACTGGCCAGGCTCAGGCTGAACACTCCGGACACAATCAACAGAAACCCGATGATAAACAGCGGCACGGCAATCAGGTGCAACGCCAGGTTGGTCGGGTGCTGATGGTTTTGCGGGTAGTTACGCCATTGCCAGGCGGGGAGATTGGGATGACGTTTGCCCATGATGGTGAACCCTCTGTCCGTTGAAATAACATGGGGAGAGTTTAGGTGGGGGTGGGCGGGTGGGCGAATTGGGGTTGGCTATAGCACTCATAGTTTCTGTTATGTAAATCATCTAATCCTTTCTCCCATCTATTCTACAAAACTTATGCTGGCCAGCTATGATCTCCTGGTTCAGGACAGTTTATATAAACTGACGGCCCAGCCATAGACAGCCACTTTGATTTAAATTCAATAGAGGCATTTTCTGATTTTGCGTTGAAAATAAAGTGCTCGTTTTCTCGCGTTATTTTTGCAATGAAAATTTCCCGACGAGGAAGATTGGTTATCTGCAGGTTACTTATTGCGTTACAGGTTAGTCCAATCCTGCATGTGTTGTATCCTTTGTTCTCCCATTTTGGAGGTAAAAAATCTGGAAAGTCTGGTATGTCAAAACCAATGCTGAGAGAAGGTTGGTCGTTTTCTATCGTCAGAGAGTGTATATAAATCTCGCGAATTTCAATTGGACGACTGAACAATTTATTAAAAAATATCGTTCCTTCAAGATCATTCCAATGCTTCATTTTTTATCCTTAAATGGGTAGTGGTCTTTTGTTTCCGGGACTTTGCCGGTTCGCGGTGTATCAATTGGGCGTAGGTTGAAGTGAGAGCCTTGATCGCCTGCTCCGTTTTGAGCACCGAAATTATGCCCTGCTGAATGGTCTTGTATTAGTATTTTGGAACCATCGGCTCTCGTATATTGGTAGACCCTCGTCTTAATCGGTTTTCCAGAATTATCTAAAATTGTTTTTTCATTTATATCTGACATTTTCACAGTGTTGTATTGTTTTTTGCGCCAGAACCCGCGTCGATAAATACATCGGGTTGTTGCGATGTCGGTATATTGGCGTCTCTTTTTGCTTCGCGGAATGCTCCTTTACGAGATACATAAGGTGCGTGAGGTTCAACAGGTATTGCGCAGGTTGGATTTTTCTTTACTACGCCGGTGCAACGGGCATTCAGTCCGAGTGGATCTACCCAACCCGTAGGGTTAGGCACGTACTGGTACGCGTTGATCCCACCCGCCAACTTCACCGGATCCGGCGTCAGGTAACACCCAATATCTGGATTGTAGTAGCGATGGCGGTTGTAGTGCAGTCCGCTTTCCTGATCGAAGTACTGGCCCTGAAAACGTAGCGGGTTGTCGATTGTGCCTTTGTCGAGACGGCTGATCTGGCCGTAGGCGCGGTAATGCGCGGACCACACGATGTCGCCGTCGGGGTCGGTGAGTTCCTGCGGCGTGCCGAGGTGGTCGAGTTGGTAGTTATACGGCTTCGTTTCTTCTGGGCCGAAACCTTCCAGCAGTGCCAGCGGACGAAAGCTGCCCGGTTCATAGAGATAGCTGCGATGGCAGTCCGCATGGTGCTCGGCAATCAGCCTGTCGCCTTGCCAGAAAAACTCCGTCGTTAGGCCGTCCACGGTTTTGCTGATGCGTCGCCCAAACGGGTCATAACGATAGCTGGCGGTTTGGCCGTTGGGTTGGGTGAGGCCTATCAGCCGGTGCTGGCAGTCGTAGCGGTATTCGGTAATCAACGTGTGCCCACGACCCCGCCGTTCGCGGATCAGGTTGCCGAAGGCATCGTAGTCATAGTGGCGGTCGCCCTGGATCATCAGGCGGTTGCCGGCGACGATATCGGGGCCGGGGCGGTCTTGCATCAGCAGGGTGCCGGCCGGGGTGTGGCCGAAGCGTTCCTGCAGGTCTTGGGAGTGGTCGGCGCGGGTCAGGCGGTGTAGCTGGTCGTAGTGGTAGTGGTGTTCGCCTTTGCGGGTGTCGAGCAGGCGGGTGAGGTTGCCGGTTTTGTCGTAGTCGTATTGACGTTGGTAGAGATGGTCTTGTTGCTGGGTGATCGCGTGGGC